>JAEDIH010000097.1 GCA_016292575.1 Clostridiaceae bacterium
TTACCTGGCTTCCGACGTTTTTGCGTATGCTGCCGGAGCTTTTAAGGGTCTATATAAGCGAGGGCACCTTCTGATTTTTCAGCCGCAAAGCAAACCGCACGATTGCCGTGGAAGGCTTTCGTGCGGTAATTTTTTGTATCCTTTTTGTATCCTTTTACTTTGAAAAAAGCTTGAACGCTATTGTTACTGCGCCGGTAATAATCAGAATGACTCCGGTGATTCGGTTGAGCGTTTTTGCGCTTGCTTTGTTTGCAATCCTTGCGGCAACCTGCGCCCAAATGAAAGTAAAAACAATGCAGAAAACAAGAGTAGGAATGTCGCTCACGCCTTTGTCGATGGCAAAATGGCTTGCCGAGCCGGTAAAAGCGGTGAACGTCATTATGAACACGCTTGTTCCAACGGCGGTTTTCAGCTCATAGCCAAGCACGCTTGTGAGAACAAGCAGCATCATCATTCCTCCGCCCGCACCGACAAAGCCGCAGATAAAGCCTATGCCGCAGCCGCCTATAACCGAGCGGACAATACGCTGCTTTTTGCTAAGGGCGCTTTCCATTCCCTCCTTTGTGGTCATTACCGGTCTTATGAGAAAGCGCAAACCGAGGAACATTGTCATGACAGTTGACATTGTGCCCATTGTTTTTGCCTCAACAAGCGAGGAGACATAGCTGCCCACCGCGGTGAAAAGCAGCACGCACGCCATCATTATCGTGCCGTTCTTAATATCAAGATTCTTGTGCTTTCCGTATGTATACGCACTGACTGCACTTGCAAGAACATCGCTTGCAAGCGCTATGCCGACAGCCTGATAAGCCGGCATATCAAGAAACGAAATGAGCATCGGACTGATTACGGCGGCGGCACTCAGACCGGCAAAGCCCGTTCCGAGTCCGGCGCCCATTCCGGCAAAAAAGCAGACAAGAATTTTAATCAGCAATTTTTATCTTCCTTTCAAGCAAGAACCGAAGCCGTCCGCTAAAGAAAGCTTCGGTTCCTTCAATTTTTTATTTCTTTTCGCTGACCGCAACCTTGGCGCGGTACGAGCCGTATACCCAGCAATCGTTTATCTCCTCCGAACGGATAGAGATATTCGAAATTGAAACGCGCTGATAGCCCGAAAGCGAGGTGTCCAGCGAGGATACGTTGATCTCAATCTGGAGCATGTCCGCCGTAATCTTCTCAAGGCTCCTTTTCGGACCGATTATCGTAACAGTGTCAAGCCCCATGTTTTTCAGCGACGCGGTGTACTTGTGATCCTTTGACTGATTGAGGAAAACAATGTTTGCCGCGGAAGCGTCAATCGCAGTCTCGCTGACCGAGCCGAGATCCACCGTTACTTTGAACGTCTTGATGCTCTTGTCAACAAGGGAAGCGGCGTTCTTTTCGTCAACGCCGAATTCAAAGGTGTTCTTTCCGCTTTGGAGCTTACTGAAATCTATTGTTGCAACGTTGTAGCTGTCATACTCCTCATCAGTCGGATTATATGATATTTCCACCTGAGCCGGATCTACGACAACGCGCGGCGGATTTTCATCGTAATACTTCGGCTGACCTACAAACTTCACGGTCGTTTTGACCGTTTTGAGCTTTGAAACGGGTATTGTTATCGTTGCCGGATTGGACTTATCCCCAACGTCGGAGCAGACGAGAAATTCCTTTCCGCGTTTGCTGTCGGTTTCGTATGAAATGGTTGCCGGAACATCAATCGTCTGCGTAAGGGGAAGCAGACTCTTGTCCACCTTTGCAACAAAACTGACCTTTTTAAGGTTTTCGATAACCGAGGCAGGACCGCTGACATTCACGGTGCTGAGCGACGGAACGGGCTTTCCGACAAAGTAGCCGTCCGTGCTTTCAAGCGCTTCGGTGTTTTTGATGTTTGCTTCAACATTGAAAGCGTCGTTCGCCTTCCTGTCAAAAAAAACGGTGACTGATGACGGATTAACGGAGGTTATGTCAACGCCCGTCTCGTTTGAGCGCGCGCTGAATGTCAGAACCTTATAGCCTGCAGAGTCGATATATCCGCTTGAGGCTTCAACAATGATATCGTCCTTTTTCAGCGAGTTTATGTTGTAGCTTTTACCGCTGACCTCAACGTCAACATTCAGTCCGCCTTTTTCAACAAAGGGAACAAAGTCGTTTTCCGAGGCAAGGGTGTTGTCAATCGTTGCCTTGACTTCGGTGATGGTTCTTGTTGTGTTTTCGCTGTAATTTATCTTCACGGTTGCCCAGAGGGTAATTGAAAGAATGAGCGAAAGAACAAACAGGAACTTGTTGTTATAAAAGATTTTTTCAAAAAAATCCGTCTTAATCCTTTTCATCGTTTTTCCTCCGTCTGCCCCTGAGCTTGCCTGCCTTTTCCTCCTCGCTGCCGACGGCGAAGTCCGAGAGCATTTCAAGCAGCTCACCGTTGGTGAGTCCGCGCTTTAGAACGCCGGAACGTGCGGCGGACACTGCGCCTGTTTCCTCGGACACAACGATTACGAGAGCGTCCGAGTTTTCGCTCATGCCGACTGCGGCTCTGTGCCTTGTTCCCAGCTCGCGGCTGAGTCTGTTCTGCGTCAGCGGAAGAATACAGCCTGCGGCGCAGATTCTGTTGTCGCGTATTATCATTGCGCCGTCATGCAGCGGCGATTTCGGGTAAAAGATGTTTTCAATGATAGGAACGGATATTTTGGCGTCTATCTCACTTCCCGTTGCAATAATCTCCCCGAGGGGGCTTTTGCCCTCAAAAACAATCAGAGCGCCGATTTTTGCCTCGCTCATGTTTGAAACAGCCTTGACAACGGCGGAAACGGCGGCGCGCTTTTCCTCGCGCTCAATGGACGAGGAGCGCGAAAAGATTGTGACCTTTCTGAAGTCTCCCCTTCCGAAGCTTTCAATCGCATGGCGGAACTCCGGCTGAAAAAGGAGAATGACAACAATAACAATATCATTGAAAAGCCTGCTGAAAAGATAGCTGCTTGCGGTCATGTTCAGCGCGGAAACAACAAGATAGCAGACAGCAAGAAAAATGAAGCCCTTTACAAGGTGCGTTGCCCTTGTCTGCCTGAACAGTCTGATGCAGTAATAGAGCGCAAGGGCAACAACAAATATATCAAGAAAATCGTTCCACCTGAGCGACGAAACAAGCTTTACGGCGTTCTCCTTCGCCGCAATAATAAAATCATTCATATTTTCACCAGCCAAAATTTTAAAAAGAGCAATAGGTTTTCCTCGTATTGAAACTACGCCGATAGCTTTATATAAACTTAAAATAAATTTGAAAACTCTATATTTAATTAATATGGTATCACATTTTTCCGTTCTTTGCAATTAAGTTCAGAGAAAAAACGAAAAATTTAACGTCGCTTTTCGTATTAAAGACCGACGGACTGACCCTTACCGTGCCGCTTCGCGTTGTTTTGCAAAAGCTGTGCGCAAGATAAGAGCAGTGATAGCCCGCACGCACGGCAATGCTTCTGTCGTCAAGCTTCTGCGCGGTCTGCTCGCTGTGCTCCCCGTTCACAATAAACGACAGCGTTGGCGAATATATTTTTGAATGCATATTATCAAAAACGGTGATATTTTTAACAACAGAAAGATCCTCTTTGAGAATTTTCATGAGATAAGTTTCTTTTTCGTGGATTGCCTTTTCTCCTCCGCGCGATTTGATGAAGTCGAGCCCTGCGGAAAGACCTGCAATGCCCGGCAGATTGACCGTTCCGCTTTCAAGAGAATCCGGGTATATTCCCGGCTGTGACTTCTGCAGCGAAAGGCTGCCCGTGCCGCCCTGAACAAGACTTTCAATTTCAATATTCTTTGAAAACATCAGAATTCCCGTACCCATAGGTCCGAAAAGACCCTTGTGTCCCGGTGCGCAGACAATGTCAATTCCGTCCTTTTCCATGTCAATCGGGAAAATTCCGGCGCTCTGGGCACAGTCGAGCGCAAAAATCAGTCCGTGCTTTTTGCAAAGCGCAGAAAGCTTTTTAACGGGCAAAACCGTTCCGAAAACATTTGAAGCGTGGGTACAGAGGATAAGCCTTGTGTTCGACCGGATAAGCTTTTCAAAGTTTTTAACTGTTTTTTCGTCGTCAAGCGGCTCAACTGCGGCAACGTCATAGCTGATAATGCCGCTTTCCCTCATGTTTTCAAGCGGACGCAGAACTGAATTGTGCTCGAGCGAGGAGATTATTGCATGATCTCCCTTTTTGAGTACGCCCTTGACCGCAAGATTGAGCGAGTGAGTGCAGTTGAGCGTAAAGACCGTCCGCTCCTCGGTGCAGGAAAACATTTGCGCAAGCTTTTCGCGGCAGCCAAAAACCGTCTCGCCCGCCCTGACGGACAGCTTGTGACCGCCGCGTCCCGGGTTTGCTCCGTAAAAGCGCATTGCACCGACGCAGGCGGATATTACCTGCACAGGTTTTGGAAACGTTGTTGCCGCGTTGTCAAGATAAATCATCTTCCGTCACCGAACCTTTCTATACCCATTGTCTGAATGTTGTTTTCAGAAATAATATCAAACGCTTTGAAGATATCACCGAAAACAAAAAGGGCAAAATTACAGCCCTCTTTGTGATTCGGATTCGGATTTCGCCGCAGCCTTGAGCCGATACCGTTCTTTTTGAGCACTGAACGAGCTTTTTCGCCCTGAGTCTGGCTTGAAAACTTGATGTATATATAATTCATATTCTTTCACCCTCATTAAACAGATTAATCACTACAATATATGATTCGGTTTTCCGGAGGGTGAGAGACGCTCCTGCATAGGTTATGCTTTTTCAGCTGTTTCCGGGATAAATTTTTTCTCGGGACTTTGAGTGTGCCACATAGTCTCCGATGCCTGCGGCGCGCTCTTCAAGCTCGCTTTTTTCCGCATAGAGAACGCACAGCAGGCTGTTGAGCCTTTTCACTTCCTTCATGTTGGATTTTTTAATCTCCTGCCTGAGCTTTTCGCGGTAATGTTCAATTACCCTTTTCTGCACGGATATACAGCCCGTGTATTCCTCATAAAGCTCGTCAAAAGTTCTCATCATCTCCCTCCCTTTCATACCGAAACCGGTCTGCCGGTTTTTTCATCGCGCAAAACCCGAGCTTTTCCGAAAACTATATAATCGCTTGAAACTCTGAAAAACGAGGAAAGCTTTTTCAGCTCGGCCATTGTTATCTCCTTTCCGCTTTTTTCAATGAGCGAAAGCCGCTCCTGCCCGATGCCCGTGCACTCGCTGACGTCCTTGCGCGAAAGATACTGCTCCCTGCGCAGACGCAAAAGCCGGTTTCCGATGCTTTCAAGCTCGCGCAGACTGCCGGTTGCCGACACGTCCTTTTTTATGAGCATCATCGCTTTTTTTGAAAAATCGTCGCCGTAACGGTACTCAATGGCATATTTAAGCTTTTCATAAATTATGTCATTGATTTTATCAAAGCGTCTGAACACCGTTGAGCGGTCAATACCCATAATGTCCGCAATCTCATCTTTGCTCTTTCCCTTGTACCAATGCAGCGCAACAAGGAGCCTGTCCTTTTCGCAAAGCTCGTTTTTTATTACCCTTCTGACAAGCTCATTAAGCTCCCTGCGCCGCCGCCTGAGAATGTAATCGTCAATATCAATGTTCTGCTGCGCCTGCCAAACGGCAAACGCCTCTTTTGCCGAAATACTTTCAATTTGCGTGAAACTGTTCTGCGTCAATATGATCTTCCTTTCCGAAAAATGATGCTTCAATATTAATATATCGCATTTATCGTGTTTTCCTCCTTAACCGTACTTATGCGAAACTCCTTGGTTCTTCCGAACATTTGTTCGGTTGCATCTTTAATTTTAGGCTCATTTTTGAGCGTTGTCAAGTATTTTTTTAAAAAAGGAACGGTCATTTTTACTATTTGGCGTTAACAAGGAATTTTTAAAAGTAAAATACAAAAAATCGTACTTTGGCAGGTTGCACCAAAGTACGATCATGCTTTATCGGTTATTTTTTAATAAAGGTCGGCAAGCTCAAGCACAAGCTTCTTTGTTTTTTCCCAGCCGAGGCATGGGTCAGTGATGGACTTTCCGTATACGCCGCCGCCTATTTTCTGGCAGCCGTCTTCGATATAGCTTTCAATCATAAGTCCCTTGACAGTCTTTGCAATATCCTCGCTGTGGCGGCAGCAGTGGAGAACCTCCTTTGCAATTCTCGGCTGCTCAAGGTACTTTTTGGCTGAGTTTGCGTGGTTTGTGTCAACGATAATCGCCGGATTTTTAAGGTCCGTTTCCGCATAAAGCTCGCAAACTCTCATAAGGTCTTCATAGTGATAGTTCGGAAGGCTCACTCCCCTTTTGTTGACATATCCTCTGAGGATAGCGTGGGCATAGGGGTTTCCGTGTGACTGAACCTCCCAGCCTCTGTAGATAAATTCGTGCGAATGCTGAGCGGCGGTTATTGAGTTCATCATTACCGAAAGGTCGCCTCCGGTCGGATTCTTCATTCCTACGGGAATATCGAGTCCGCTCGCAGTCAGTCGGTGCTGCTGGTTTTCAACCGACCTTGCGCCTATCGCAACATAGGAAAGCAGGTCGTTAAGATAGCGGTGATTTTCGGGATAGAGCATCTCGTCCGCACAGGAGAGGCCGGTTTCGTTCAGCGCGCGCATATGAAGCTTGCGAATTGCGATAATGCCCCCCAGCAGGTTGCTTTCTC
>JAEDIH010000098.1 GCA_016292575.1 Clostridiaceae bacterium
AAGCTTGTTTTTGAAACGCTGACCGAAAAGGGCTTTGATGTTGTTCATGTTGCGCTCGGCAGCAAAATTTCTTCATGCTTCAACAACGCGCTCTTTGCTTCAAACAGCCTTGAAAACGTTTTTGTTGTTGATTCCCAGAGCCTTTCCGCCGGAACGGCGCTGCTTGCTCTCACGGCGAGCCGGCTGCGTGAAAGCGGAGAAACGGCAGAGGAGATAGCGCGCCGGCTTGAAAACGAGCGGACAAAAATCAGCACAAGCTTTATTCTTGAGGATACGGCTTTCCTTTTGCGCGGCGGACGCTGCAAAACGGGCGAAAAGCTGCTTGCCGACCTGCTTTCCCTCAGACCCACGATAGATATAACCGACGGCGAACTTGTGCCAGGAAAAAAGTTTCGCGGAAAGGGTCTTGACGCCATGAAAAAATATATTGCAGAAAAGCTCAGTGGCAGTATTGACCGAAAGCTCTGCCTGCTCAACTACACCTCGCTTTCCGAAGACGAGGTTAGCGAGCTTGCCTTGTTCACAAAAACAACGGGCGGCTTTGAGTCCGTGATAGCAGAGGAAGCCGGCTGCTGCATTGCCTCGCACTGCGGCGAGCGCTGCATGGGCGTAATTTTTAAGCGCGGCGCAGACTGATTTAAGCCGGACGACATCCGAATATTACTCCGCAGGCGCAAAAACGCAGCCGTCATGGTTATTCGGGCTGAGCTTTTTGCGCTTTTTGCAGCAAACGGCGCTCACTTTTATTTGACAGCAAAAATCAACTGTGATACAATAGATATAATAACAGCGGTCAGACCGCGCTTTTTGCCAAGCGGCCGCGTGAAAGGGGAAATCAACATATGAAATGTCCGTTTTGCGGTTTTTCGGAAAGCAAAGTTATTGATTCACGACCGACGGACGAGGGAGAAAAAATTCGCAGAAGGCGTGAGTGCGTTTCCTGCTCAAAGCGCTTTACAACCTATGAGATTATTGAAAGCGTGCCCATTATCGTTGTTAAAAAGGATAAATCGCGCGAAGCGTTTGACCGCGTGAAGCTTTTCAACGGTATGCTGCGCGCCTGCGAAAAGCGTCCGGTGTCCATCTCGCAGATAGAAAACGCTGTTGCCGACATTGAAGCCGAGCTTCAGAACTCGCTCGACCGCGAGGTTACCTCGGTACATATCGGCGAGCTTGCAATGGACAGGCTGAAGCTGCTTGACGAGGTTGCCTATGTCCGCTTTGCCTCGGTCTACCGTCAGTTCAAGGACATTAACACTTTCATGGAGGAGCTTGCAAAGCTGCTGAGAGAAAAATAATTGTAAAACACATTCAGCGAAGATTAAAAAGTAAAAGAAGAAAAGCTATAATTCACAAACCCCTGCAAAGGAAGGAATTGTGTGAGTTATAGCTTTTTCTGTTTGCATTTATATGCAACTGCCCCTCAATCTAACATCTAATTTGCAACATACATCTGCTTGTACGGGTTTTTGCTGTCCGGCGTAATGACCGTGAACGGCGCGGAAAGCATCTCCTGCGTATCAAAGCCGAAAAGCCGGCAGAACCGCTCAATATACGGGCGAATCTCCGCCATGTCGCTTTCGTCCGCTTTTTTTGCGGTGACCTGCGCCGGAAAAAGTATCGAGGCTGTATCTCCGCGAATTATCATCTTTCCGCCGTGCATTCCCGTGCACGGAAAGTTTCCGACGGTGGGCTTTCCGTCCTTTTGGAGACCGAGGACGATTATGAGTCCGCCAGCCTGGTATTCGCCAAGAAAGCTTCCCGCCCTTTCACCGATGACGATTACGGGCTTTTTTTCCTTGTACTCTTTCATGTGAATGCCGGCTCTGTAGCCCGCGCTGCCTTTGATGTAGATTGCTCCGCCGCGCATTGCATAGCCTGCCGCGTCTCCGATGTTTCCGTGAACAATAATTTCTCCGTTGTTCATCGTGTCGCCCACCGCGTCCTGCGCGTTGCCGTTGACCGTTATTGTTCCGCCGCCGAGATAGGCGCCGAGCGCGTTTCCGGGAACGCCGCCTATTGTGATATTCTTATCCCTCATGCCCGAAGCGATGAAGCGCTGTCCGAGGCAGTTATCAATCACGCAGTCCTTGTCCGCACTGCGTATATACTCGTTGAGCTTTGAGAACAAAACTCCGTCTGCATTTATATGTGTCATTGAAGAACGCCCCCTAACTTTTCCTTGCGCCACTGCTTTGAAAAGGCCGAAAGATCGGCGCACTTCTGAAGCCTTTCAAAGTCTACCGAAGCAATATCCGTTTTGTTCCTTATCATTCCGGTATATATTCCGGCGCGTTCGGTTTTTCCGATGAGAATGAAGCCGACAAGCCTGTTATCCCTGATAAAAAGCTTTTTGAGCGCGTCTTCGTCCTTTTCTTCACAGATGTATGCGCCCTCAGACTCTTGCGGTCTGCTTCCGGCGGTCATGATGTGTACGCCGAAAAAGCCGATTGAGTTCATCGGTATTGCGTTATCGAAAGCCTGCTCTTTTCCTGCCATGTTTGTCCCGGCGCAAAAGCCCTGCATATATGCATTGGGCAAAAGAGCCATAATCTTTGTGCTGCCGTCGGAAATATCGACGCTTTCGGTGCAGTCGCCTGCGGCATAAACGCTTTCAAGCGAGGTTTTCATGTGTTCGTCAACAGTTATTGCACGTCCGCATTTTCCGCCGGCTTCCGAAACAAGCTTTGCGTTCGGTCTTACGCCCACAGCGGTAACAAGAACGTCAAATTCAATTTCCTTTCCGCTTTTCATGAAAGCCCTGTTTGCCTCATAGCGCACCGCGCAATCGTTCAGTACAAGGTCTATTCCGTTTTCCTCAAGCCGCTTTTCAACAATGGAAGAGCTTTCCTTGT
This sequence comes from Clostridiaceae bacterium, assembly GCA_016292575.1. Taxonomy (GTDB): domain Bacteria; phylum Bacillota; class Clostridia; order Oscillospirales; family Acutalibacteraceae; genus UBA6857. Next base: position 2,856 of record JAEDIH010000098.1, read on the forward strand.
CAAGTATCGTTGAAAGCACGCGGTCGGCAAGGTCGCAGACGGTGATTTTTTTCACCCTTTCAAAAAGTCCCTCGGCACATTTGAGACCGATAAGTCCTGCGCCGATTATCAGAACGCGGCTGTTTTTATCCGTGAGCTTTTCAAGCGCGAGCGCATCGTCAAGCGTCCAGAAGCAAAACTTGTTCTTCACCTTTTCAAAGCCGTCTGCCGGCGGAACAAAGGGCGAAGAGCCTGCGGCAACGCAAAGCTCGTCATAGGGAAGCGCTGAGCCATTGTCAAGCGTAACCGTCTTTTTTGCGCTGTCAATTTTTTCCGCCGAACGACCATAGAGAACCTTTACGCCGTTTTCTTCATAGAAGCTGTCGGGGCGGTATTTGATTCTTTCAAGGTCGGTCTTGCCCTCAAGATAATACGAAATAAGCGGACGGCAGTAGGTGTGGCGGTCTTCCTTTGAGATAACGGTAATTTCTCCCTCTTTATCCACGCTTCTTATTCCCTCTATGCAGCCGATTGCCGCAGTTGAATTTCCGATGATGAGATATTTTTTCATCTTTGCGTCACCCCTCCTCATACACTATTGCTCTGTTCGGACAACCTGTAACGCAGGCAGGCTCGCCGCAGGAATTTTTAAGGCAGAGCTCGCACTTCTGAACCGCGCCGCTTTCGCCGGGAACAACGGCGCCGAACGGGCAGACCAGAACGCACGTCAGGCAGCCGACGCATTTTTCATGATCAATGCAGACTGCGCCGTTTTCAAGGTGCAGCGCGCCCGAAATGCAGCTTTTTACGCAGATTGCGTCCTTGCAGTGGCGGCAGGAAACGGCGTAGGTAACGTCCTTTCCGCTTTCAACGCGGATTCGCGGATAAATGCTTTTTCCCTTGAGCTTTTCCATGCGGTCAAGACCCGAATTTGCAAAAGCACAGTTATATTCGCAAAGGTGACAGCCGAGACACCATTCTTCTTTAACAAATACTTTTTTCATTCTCCTGCGTGTGAGATACCGAGGATCTCAAGCTCCTTTCCCGTCAGGTTAACGCCGCGCAGCATAAGTCGGTTTCCGCGCAGTGCTTCAATTGAGTTGATTCCCATTCCGCCGAGCAGCTCCTTGATTTCATGCCGCCATGCGGTCATGAGGTTGACAAGGCGCTGTTCGCCGATTTCCGGATTGAGCCTTTTTACAAGCTCCGGGCGCTGGGTTGCAATGCCCCAGTTGCATTTTCCGGTCTGGCACGTTCTGCAAAGGTGGCAGCCGAGCGCAAGCAGGGCGGCCGTTGCAATGTAGCACGCGTCCGCGCCGAGGGCTATTGCCTTGACAACGTCCGAGGAGGAGCGGATACTTCCGCCGACAACAAGCGAAACGTTGTTGCGGATACCCTCATCGCGCAGTCTTTTATCAACCGCAGCCAGCGCAAGCTCAATAGGGATACCCACGTTGTCGCGTATTCTTGTCGGCGCGGCGCCCGTTCCGCCGCGGAAGCCGTCAATGGCGATTATGTCCGCGCCGCTGCGTGCAATTCCGCTTGCAATCGCAGCAATGTTATGAACAGCGGCAACCTTAACAATTACGGGCTTTTTATACTCGGTTGCCTCCTTGAGCGAATAGACAAGCTGGCGCAGGTCCTCAATGGAATAGATGTCGTGGTGCGGAGCGGGCGAAATTGCGTCCGAGCCCTCGGGTATCATGCGCGTTTTTGAAACATCGCCCACAATCTTTGCGCCGGGCAGATGACCGCCGATGCCGGGCTTTGCGCCCTGACCCATTTTTATCTCTATCGCCGCGCCGGTGTTGAGATACTCCTCATGCACGCCGAAACGTCCCGAGGCAACCTGAACGATTGTGTTTTCGCCGTAGCAGTAAAAATCCTCGTGCAGTCCGCCCTCACCGGTGTTGTAAAGTATTCCGAGCTTTTTTGCCGCCCTTGCAAGGCTTTCGTGGGCGTTATAGCTTATTGAGCCGTAGCTCATTGCGGAAAACATTACCGGTATTGAAAGCTCCAACTGCGGCGGAAGGTCGGTTTTGAGCTTTCCGTTTTTGTCCCGTTCAATCCTTTCCGGCTTTTTTCCGAGGAAGACCTTTGTTTCCATCGGCTCACGCAAAGGGTCAATCGGCGGATTCGTCACCTGGGAAGCATTTATAAGAATTTTATCCCAATAGACCGGGAAGTTTTTCGGGTTGCCCATTGACGAAAGCAGAACACCGCCGCCCGTTGCCTGTTTGTATATCTCTTTAACAGTATCAGTCTGCCAGTTTGCGTTTTCGCGGAAAGCACAGTCGTTTTTAACAATCTTGAGCGCATGAGTGGGACAAAGCGAAACGCAGCGCTGGCAGTCAACGCACTTTGACTCGTCACACATCATAAGTCCGCTGTCGGAATCAAAAAAGTGAACCTCGTTGGCGCATTGTCGCTCGCAGACACGGCAGGCAATGCAGCGGTCATAATTGCGCACAACCTCAAACTCGGGGAAAATATATGAAATACCCATTAATACATACCCTCCTTGACCTTTACGATAACAGGCTCGCCGCCCATCGGAGCATAGATATTGACAGCATTAGGCTCCATGGCGCGGATTGCGGCCTCCTCACTTGCAACAAAAACCTTGTCGTCCTTTTCTCCAACGACCATTGAGCGCAGCTTGAGCCTGTCATTGAGAGCCATCATTCCGCCGCTGAAGCCCAGCACGATTGAGAACGGTCCGGTGATAAGGAAACCGGAAAACATTGTGCGCAGATAGGAAAGCTTCTTTTTCGTCTCCTCGTCCTTGCTTTCAATGGTGCTCCAGAACGGCGCCGCAATGACCGAAGCGGTTTCCTCAAGCGAAAGTCCCTGCCGCCTGAGCAGATAGTCGGCAATATAGGTTATGACCTCGGTGTCGGTCTGAAGCGTGCATTTGTAGCCGAACATTTCAATAAAGCGGCGGTTTGCGTCATAGGAGGAAATTTCGCCGTTGTGAACCACGGAGTAATCAAGCAGTGAGAAAGGGTGTGCGCCGCCCCACCAGCCGGGCGTGTTGGTCGGATATCTTCCGTGCGCCGTCCAGCAGTAAGCCTCATATTCCTCAAGGCGGTAAAAGCGTCCGACATCCTCCGGAAAGCCGACTGCCTTGAAAACGCCCATGTTCTTTCCGCTCGAAAAAACATAGCAGCCGGGAAGACTTGTGTTGATGCGCATGACCGTTCGGGCAACATACTCCTTTTCGTCAAGCTGCAGCCGTGAAAGCACAGAGGCAAACGGAGTAACAAAGTATCTGCGGATTATCGGAACATCGGTAATTTCCGGCATCTTCCTTATCGGGATATTCTCCGCCTTAACAATTTCAAAGCTGTCCTTGAGAAAGCGCTCGCACTTTTCCTTTGCGTCGCTGTCGTTATAAAAAATGTGAAACGCATAAAAATCCTTATATTGGGGATAGATTCCGTAGCCGGCAAAGCCGCCGCCGAGACCGTTTGAGCGGTCGTGCATGGTTGCAATTCCCTTTATCACAGAATCACCCGTCATTCTTTTTCCGTCCCTTGAAATAACCGCCGCAACAGCGCAGCCGGACGGTATTCTGATCTCTCCTTCAAGCTTCATACTTTGTTGTCCTTTCCGAAAAAGTTTTATCGGGCAGCCTGCTTCAACCGGCACGTTTTTGTTCTGCCCACGGGCTGCTTAATGAAAAAAAGCAAAGGCGTCCATCGTAAAAGGGGGCTTCCCTTCTATGAATGAACGCCTTTGCTCACTTATACTTTAGGATTATATCACAGCAAAGTCGAAATGTCAAAT
>JAEDIH010000099.1 GCA_016292575.1 Clostridiaceae bacterium
GTCAGATTGTTAATGTTGACGGCGGACTGAACTCCCATGTTCCCACCGTTGCCCAATTCAGACAGCTCAACTCCCGCACCTGGTAAAAACCAAAAAACTTGCGGATCTCTGTCAATATAACCAAACAGTTATTTTTCCTTTTTATTTTCATGGAGGTGCAAATTGGTGGCGTGTTACAAGAGGATCCGCGAGCTGTGCGAGGACAGCGACATGACCCAAAAGCAGGTGGCGGATTATCTTGGAATGAAGCAGCCTCAATATAGCCGCTATGAACGCGGCTTTCGCGACATACCGACTGATGTTCTGATTGCCCTTGCAGACCTTTATAAAACCTCGACCGACTATATTCTCGGAAGAGTTGACGAAAGATAACGTCCGTTTGAAAAAGAAAGTACGGACTGCCGCAAAGGAAAACCCAAAGCGGCAGTCCGTGTTTTTTTGCAAATCTATGATACAAAGATGCCGTTAAAGTCATTAATCAGCCGGGGTAATTTTCAACATTTGACTTTATAAATAATTGTGATAAAATGAAGAACTTGAAAATTTTGAGTTTTCCGATAGACCTATTCCCATCAGCGAAATTACAAGGCGGATTAACGATATTGCAGACACAGAAAACAGCACAAAGCTCAGCCACACTACAATAACTTCATGGCTGACAGAAATCGGTATACTCAATGAAACGATAAATACAGCGGGCAAAAAAAGCAAACGCCCGACAGCCGAGGGTGCAGAGCTCGGTATTTTTGTTGAGGAAAGAATGGGTCAAAACGGCATATATCATGTTGTTGTCTATAATAAATCAGCGCAGAAGTTTATTGTTGATAATATTCCTTCGATTGTTGAGAATCATAACAATAAAACCATAATGGAAAATCAAGGATTGCCGTGGACTGACGAGCAGGAGCAACAGCTTGTTGAGATGTTCAAGCAAAACGCTTCCATAAATGAAATTGCATCTGCGCTCAACCGTTCCGACGGCGGAATCCGCGCCAGGCTTAAAAAATTAGGGTATGATATTTAAAGACCCTCTTTTATATCAAATTTAACCCATTGTGCCGATAAATTATTTTCGGCACAATGGGTTGCAGAAAACTCCGGTGCAGAGCCTTCTGCACCGGAGCCGGGGTTACGCATTATTTTACGGCTGCAAAGCCTTTCTCCAAATCAGCAATGATATCGTCTATATGCTCCGTACCGATAGACAGGCGAATGGTATTCGGCTTGATTCCCTGATCCAGAAGTTCTTCAGTCGTAAGCTGTGAATGGGTTGTGGTTGCCGGGTGAATTACCAGTGATTTTACATCGGCAACATTGGCAAGCAGCGAGAAGATCTCCAAATTATCGATGAATTTGTGAGCTTCCTCCTGACCGCCCTTGATCTCGAAAGTGAAAATCGAAGCGCCGCCGTTCGGAAAATATTTCTCATAGAGTGCATGCTGCGGATGATCCGGCAAAGAGGGATGGTTGACCTTTTCCACCTGCGGGTGGTTTGCAAGATATTCAACCACTTTTTTGGTGTTCTCCGCATGACGCTCAAGGCGCAGGGAAAGCGTCTCAACACCCTGAAGCAGGAGGAATGCATTGAACGGTGAAATGGCAGCACCGGTATCTCTGAGAAGTATTGCACGGATATAGGTGACAAATGCCGCAGGACCTGCTGCATCAACAAAGGATACGCCGTGATAGCTTGGATTCGGAGCCGCAATAGGAGCATACTTGCCGGATTTCTTCCAATCAAACTTTCCGGAATCCACGATGATTCCGCCGAGCGTTGTGCCGTGTCCGCCGAGGAACTTTGTTGCGGAATGAATGACGATGTCTGCACCGTGCTCAATGGGGCGAATCAGGTACGGAGTACCGAAGGTGTTATCGATTACAACGGGTAGTCCGTGTTTGTGCGCAAGCTCGGAAATTGCGTCGATATCAGGAATATCGCTGTTGGGATTTCCGAGCGTTTCGAGATAGATAGCCTTGGTGTTGGGCTGAATGGCGGCTTCCACCTGTGCAAGATTATGAATATCAACAAATGTGGTTTTGATATCAAACTGAGCCAGCGTATGTGCGAGCAGGTTGAAGCTGCCGCCGTAGATGGTCTTCTGCGCCACGATATGCTCGCCTGCCTGAGCCAGCGCCTCAATGGTATAGGTAACGGCAGCCGCACCGGAAGCCAAAGCCAAGGCTGCAACGCCGCCTTCAAGAGCGGCAACGCGCTTTTCCAAAACGTCCTGTGTGGAGTTTGTAAGCCTGCCGTAGATGTTGCCGGCGTCAGCAAGACCGAAACGTGCTGCCGCATGGGCGGAATTCTTGAATACATAGGATGTGGTCTGATAAATCGGGACGGCTCTTGAATCGGTTGCCGGATCGGGCTGTTCCTGTCCTACATGAAGTTGTAAAGTTTCAAATTTATAGTTACTCACTGTAATTACCTCTTTCTTGTTCTCATTACTTTGTTTGTTTTTTGTTTTGTCTGCCTTTTTGGAACCGGTTGTGCCTAAGTCACATTCGTCCGTTACGTAAGTTCGCCCGTATTAAGGCCTCAAAATAATTTTTCATGATATGGCTTCTCCTTCCAATCTTTGCGTTCATTATACCGCATTTTTCAACGATTGTCCAATATCCTATAAGTATACTCGGTAATAGGTTCAGCCTATTTTTCAACAAAGTATCAAAGTATCTTTGCATACTTCGTTTTCTTGAGTTTATTCCTCTTGCACTTGAAAACCTACTAAATATATGTTATTATAGAGTTATAAAAAGCAAGAGGTGAAAACGAATGAAAATTTCCACTAAGGGCCGCTATGCCTTGCGTATGATGATTGATTTGGCGGAGCATCAGAACTGCGGCTTTGTTTCTCTTAAAGATATTGCAGACCGTCAGAATATATCCAAAAAATATTTAGAGCAAATTATTCCGATTTTCAATAAAGCCGATATTCTGAAAACCACCCGCGGCTCACATGGGGGATATATGCTGTCGAAATCTCCTGACAAATATACAGTGGGAGAGATCCTTCGTTTAACGGAAGGAAGTCTTGCGCCGGTGGATTGCCTTAATCAAAATCCTATTGAATGTGAACGAAGCTGTGGATGTGCAACGCTTCCCGTTTGGCAAGGACTGAATCGGGTAATCAACGAATATCTCGACAGTATTACCCTACAGGATATACTCGATCAGCAAAAAGAACGGTATATGAATGATTATATAATATAAAATCTGACCGCTTGAAATCCTGTCGGACTTCAAGCGGCTTTTTTTTGCAAGAGGCGTCTTTCCGAGCAGCTCCTGCATGAATTCATAATAGCTCAATAAGCTGACCCGTTTTCTCGCATTATTCAGAGAACATTGGAGTAGAGAGGTATCTCTCTCCGGTATCCGGAAGAAGTGCTACAATAATCTTTCCCTTGTTTTCCGGGCGTTTTGCAAGCTTGGTCGCAGCCCATACAGCCGCACCCGATGAAATACCGACCAGCAGCCCTTCTTTTCTTGCAAGGGTTCTGCCTGTTTCAAACGCGTCTTCGTTTTCCACAGTAATAATTTCATCATAAACCTCGGTATTAAGCGTATCAGGCACAAAGCCCGCGCCGATTCCCTGAATTTTATGAGGACCGGGTGTACCCTTGGACAGCACCGGAGAGCCTGCGGGCTCTACTGCAACAACCTTAACATTCGGGTTTTTGCTCTTTAAGTATTCACCGACACCCGAAACGGTGCCGCCGGTACCAACGCCGGCAACAAAGATATCCACCTTGCCGTCGGTATCCTCCCAGATTTCGGGACCTGTTGTATTACGGTGAGCCGTGGGATTGGCGGCGTTGGTAAACTGGCTTGGAATAAAGCTGTTCGGTGTCTCAGCCGCAAGCTCCTGCGCCTTTGCAATAGCGCCCTTCATTCCCTTGGTTCCATCGGTGAGAACAAGCTCTGCACCGTATGCCTTCAAAAGATTGCGGCGTTCAACACTCATGGTTTCGGGCATGGTGAGAATAATTTTATATCCGCGGGAAGCTGCCACTGCCGCAAGACCGATACCTGTGTTACCGCTGGTAGGCTCAATAATCACGGAATCCGGCTTCAATACGCCCTTTGCTTCTGCGTCATCAATCATAGCCTTGGCAATTCTGTCTTTAACGCTTCCTGCGGGATTGAAATATTCAAGCTTGCCGTAAACGGTTGCGCCGAGTTCCTTCAGCTTGCCGTAATTGTTGAGCTTCAAAAGCGGTGTTTTTCCAATTAAATCTGTAATTCTGTCATAGGTTTTCATAGGTTATCGCTCCTTATTAAAATTTTATCTTATATTTGTGTTTCAAATAATGTGAAAAGCAAAATGCGTCAACATCGACCCCAAATATGTATCCGTTTCATAAATACGCCTCGATTCTGTCCGATTAAACCTATCGGTTTTATAGGCATTATTATAGCACCTTTGTTTTGTTCTGTCAAGCCCTTTATTGCAAAAAACATGAAAACATGAACTATGAACTATTCCGGTTCTCATTCGGTTGCTCTTGACAACACGATAAAAAACCTTATAATATAACTTATTAAGCAGATAGGTTTTATATCCGCAACAACGATGAACTTCAATAAATTATTACTGAATATTTTACCGATATGAATATGCAGGCGGTCTTTTCAGAGGACGGTCTGTATTTCACCGTAAAGAAAGGAACAACATGCTGAATCAATTTTCAAGAACCGAGCTGTTATTCGGAAAAGAAGCAATGGAAAAATTGGCATCTTCCCGTGTTGCTGTATTCGGCATCGGCGGTGTAGGCGGTTATACCGTTGAGGCACTTGTCCGTTCCGGCGTGGGAACGGTGGATCTTATCGATGATGATAAAATTTGCCTGACCAACATCAACCGTCAGATTTATGCAACACGAAAAACAGTCGGAAAATATAAGGTTGACGTTGCCGCCGAAAGGATTCATGAAATTAATCCCGATGCGGTTGTCAATACCTATAAAACCTTCTATACTCCCGAAACAGCGGATCAGTTTGATTTCACTAAGTACGATTACATTGTCGATGCCATTGACACCGTAACGGGAAAAATCGCACTTGTGATGAACGCCAACGAAGCCGGGACACCAATTATCAGCTCAATGGGTGCCGGCAACAAGGTCGATCCTACCGCTTTTGAGGTAACGGATATTTATAAGACATCGGTCTGTCCGCTTGCAAAGGTAATGCGTTATGAACTGAAACGCAGAGGCGTCAAAAAATTAAAGGTTGTATATTCCAAGGAACCGCCAATTACACCGATTGACGACATAGCAATCAGTTGCCGCACACACTGCATCTGTCCGCCCGGAACAGCGCGAAAATGTACTCAGCGCCGTCAGGGTCCGGGCAGCAACGCTTTTGTCCCCTCTGTGGTTGGTTTGATTATTGCAGGAGAGGTCATTAAGGATCTCACAAAATAGACGAGGGGTTATTGGGGGGTACAGCCCCCTTTTTTTTATACGAAATCAGTCAGAAAACTCTTTCGGTTGTATAATCGGTATCTTCAGGATTCATATTAAAATAAATTGTTCGCGAATATGCTGTTTTCCTGTTGACATATACCCCATAAGGGTATAAAATGATAATACCCCACGTGGGTATGAAAGGATGGTATTGATGTCTGATAAAAAGGTCTGCGGCTGTTGCGGAAAAACAACAAAACGCTCAGAGGAAGAACTCAAAAAGCTGATTCACCGCCTAAACCGGATTGAAGGGCAGATTCGCGGAATTCGCGGAATGTTGGAAAAAGACGCTTACTGTGCGGATATTTTAATCCAGTCTGCCGCTGTGAACGCTGCGGTCAATGCTTTTAATAAGGAACTGCTGGCGAGTCATATTCGAGGCTGTGTTGCCAGAGATATCCGTGACGGCAAGGATGAAGTAATTGACGAGTTAGTGGCAACTCTGCAAAAACTGATGAAATAAAAGGAGGCGTTACAAATAGACTATGGAGCAATATACAGTAACCGGTATGAGCTGCGCCGCCTGCACCGCCCGGGTGGAAAAAGCGGTTTCAGGTGTGAAAGGGGTAACCTCCTGCTCGGTCAGCCTGCTTACCAATTCCATGGGAGTGGAGGGAACTGCCGAGCCCGAAGAGATTATAGCGGCGGTTCGTAACGCAGGATACGACGCAGCAATTAAAAAAAGAAGCACAAAGCGAAACACACAGTCATCTTCCGACGGTGATACACTGAAGGACAGAGAAACCCCCGTGCTTAAAAAGCGGCTGATTGCCTCTCTCGGCTTTTTGGGCGTTCTTATGTATGTTTCTATGGGGCACATGATGTGGGGCTGGCCTCTGCCGCCTTTCTTC
>JAEDIH010000100.1 GCA_016292575.1 Clostridiaceae bacterium
AGAGCCAATATCTAACATCTAATATCTAATGTCTAATATCTAAAGTAGGGGCGTCGCTTGAGGCGCCCTTTGTTTCCCTTTGCGCCGACAAAAAAAAATAACGCGAAACGTTGAGATTTCATTGGGTTTTTACGCGGCTGTTTTGGAATAGGCTCCCGGGCGCCTCACGAGACGCCCCTACAGTTTTCCGGCAAAAGTACCCCCAGCGGAGCGGACGGATATAAACCGTTTGCACCGTTTATCCACAAAGGAACAACATACAAGTTAAAATTTACGCGGCTGTTTTGGGATAGGCTCCCGGGCGCCTCACGAGACGCCCCTACGGATTCTGCCCGAAAAAGTACCCCGGTGGAGCGGACGGGCAAAAACCGCTTGCACAACCGGGAACTTTAGATAATAGATAATAGATATGAGATAAACAGACCGCCGGGAAAACCGAATCATTTCGGTCACCCGGCGGTTAAACTATATTGCTAAATTTTATTCAGCGCAGTTCTTTTTAAGGGTTTCAAGCTCTGCGCGAAGCTCCTTGGGAAGCTTGTCGCCGAACTTTGCATAGAACTCCTCAATGCCCTTTGCGTCCTCTGCCCAGAGTGCCTTGTCAACATCAAGGATTGACTTGAGCGAGTCGATTGAAACCTCGCCCTCAAGACCCTCAAGGTTGATATCCTCGGCATGGGGAAGATAACCGATTGCGGTTTCCTCAGCGTCAACCTTGCCCTCGCATCTCTTGAGAATCCACTCAAGAACGCGGAGGTTGTCGCCGAAGCCCGGCCACATGAAGTGACCCTCGTCGTCCTTGCGGAACCAGTTTACATTGAAGATCTTCGGTGCCTTATCGGGATCAAGGGTTGCGCCGATGTCAATCCAGTGCTGCCAGTAATCAGCCATATCATAGCCGCAGAACGGAAGCATAGCCATCGGGTCGCGGCGGACAACGCCTACTGCGCCGGCTGCTGCTGCGGTGGTTTCGGAAGCCATGATTGAGCCGACAAATACGCCGTGGTTCCAGTCTCTTGACTGATATACAAGCGGAGCAAGCTTTGCGCGGCGACCGCCGAAGACGAATGCCGAAATGGGTACACCATCCGGATTTTCAAATTCGCTTGAAAGGCAGGGGCAGTTCTTTGCCGGAGCGGTGAATCTTGAGTTGGGATGTGCGCCGGGGCAGGTGTCAACCTTTCCGTTCCAGGGCTTGCCTGTCCATTCGATTGCGTTTTCGGGCGGATTCTTGTCAAGACCCTCCCACCAAACGGTGTTGTTATCAAGATTGAGGGCAACGTTGGTGAAGATGGTACCCTTCTTTGTTGTAAGCAGAGCGTTCGGGTTGGACTTCATGTTGGTACCCGGAGCAACGCCGAAGAAGCCGTTTTCGGGGTTGATTGCATAAAGTCTGCCGTCCTTGCCCTTACGGATCCAGGAGATATCGTCACCTACGCACCAAACCTTGTAGCCCTTCTTGGCATAAACCTCGGGCGGAATAAGCATTGCAAGGTTGGTCTTTCCGCAAGCTGAGGGGAATGCGGCGCAGATGTACTTGACCTCATGCTCGGGGTTTTCAATTCCGAGAATGAGCATATGCTCGGCCTGCCAGCCCTCCTTGCGTCCCTGGTTGGAGGCGATACGAAGAGCGAAGCACTTTTTTCCGAGGAGAACGTTTCCGCCGTAACCGGAGTTTACGGAGATTATTGTGTTATCCTGCGGGAACTGGCAGATATATCTCTTTTCTGCATCGATGTCGCAACGGCAGTGAAGTCCGCGAACCCAGTCGTCGCTGTCGCCGAGAACGTCAAGAACGTTGAAGCCGACTCTTGTCATGATACACATATTGAGAACAACATAGATTGAATCGGTAAGCTCGATGCCTGCCTTTGAAAACTTTGAGCCGACGGGACCCATTGAATAGGGAATAATATAGGCGGTTCTGCCCTTATAGCTGTCCTTTGCAATATCATAGAGCATCTTATAAGCTTCGTCCGGATCCATCCAGTTGTTGGTAGGACCGGCTTCCTCTTTTGTGGGGGCGCAGATGAACGTTCTTGCCTCAACGCGGGCAACGTCGTTGACTGCGGTTCTGTGAAGATAGCAATCGGGAAGAAGCTCCTGATTGAGTTTAATCATTTCTCCCGTTGAGCAGGCCTCGGCGCGCAGCGCTTCAATCTGCTCCTCGCTTCCGTCAATCCAAACGATTTTGTCGGGATTGACGAGTTTGAGCTTGTCCTCAAGCCATGCAAGAACCGTGGGGTTCTTGGTCGGTGCATTTTTGAGCATTGTGATCTTTCCTTTCGTATTTTGAAAATATTAAGTAGTAAGCGGCAAAATACCGCTGAAAATGCTCCTTGTTCTCCATACTACTCATGTTCTTTTGCATTATACTTTTTTTCTTTCGGTTTTGCAAGAGCTAAAAGGACAAAAGACGGAAATTTTTGCCTAAATCTCTTTTTTTGCCAAATTTGTAGAGAAATTCATCATTGTTTTGAACAGAATTGAGATATAAAGGAATGCCCCCGGATTGAAACGTTCCGAGGGACATCAGCATTTTATTTTTCTTCCTGCGTCTTGTCTGGAAAATCTTTTTGGGCAATGAGGTTGCTGACGGCAAAGCTATAGTATTCATCATTAGGGTAAAATTCGATTTTCAGTTTTTGAATCCCACTTACATCAAAACTAATTTCCTGTGGAAGCGAGTCTTTTATTATTTCTGGAGAAGTATATATTAAAGTTCCGTCACCAAAAGCCTTGATATATCCACTGCCAGCGGTGTTTTTTGAGTACTGCGGCAAAAACAGCGTTCCGCTTACTACATTATACTTTCCTGCTAAATTCCATGTTATATCAACAGAAGCATTATCGTCAGCGTAACAACTTCTATCCCATAAAATACAGTTAGTCATAACAATATTGTTGTTTGATGTAACCTCATTATAGAAGTCACAATCGGCGTAATAACTACCATCATCATGAGTTATGCTTAAAGCATTGTCTGGATCAGACATATCAAACGGAACATACAGTTCATATTTGTCATACTTTGACTTATAATCAGAATTGTCCGGCTGAAGCGACAAGGCAATTTCCATGTTATCCATCGCCACATCGACATCGTGTTCTGAAAACGCTTTTTCCGCCTTATCGGCATAGGTTTTTGCATAGCTTTCAAGCAATTCATCGGTCTTCTTTTTCAGTTCGGCTGACTCAATGTTATTGCTGTTGAGATATTCGCTCGCTTTTTTCATAAGCTCAATTCCGGCGTTGATATCATTGGCTTTTATGTATTCTTCAACTTTTTCCATAGTTGCCTTGATATATAAATCAGTACATTCGCCCGAAAGCGTTTGTGCGTTTTCAAATGAACTGTCATCTTTTTTTACTTCGGAAAAAAGTTTAATTGCTTCTTCGTAATCCTTTTCTGTTTTATAGTAATAAAGTCCGTTGCAATATGCTCCTTTAGATTGAATAAGATCCATAAGCTCGACCCATTGCATGCGGTTTTCATTAGATACGCTTTTGCTGATTCCGTCATTTCCGCCCTCGGTAGGCAGAAGAGATCCGTACTCGGTTTTAAGATATAACTTCAAAGTATCCGCAGCAGTGGTGGCAGCTTCTTCATCAAAATTCTGCGCATTGAGATTTTCAATTACCTCACCGATGAACTTCCCGATTTCCTTGTCATACTTTTTGAGTACCGAGGGGTTTTCCTTTGACATTCTGTAGACTTCATTCACCTGTTCCCCGTTCTCCGCTTCGAGCGCCTCTTTCATCTTTTTGACAGATGAGCCTGAACAGGCGGCGAGCGAGAGAAGCAGAACAAAACACAACACAATTGCAATTATCTTTTTCATTGTTTTTCCTTTCTACAATTAAACGCAGTATGAAATAATAACAATATCAAAATTTGATTTCGGTACAATCTGAATCACTACGAAATTCCCGAAGCGTCTCGTCATAATTTTCTATTACTTTATATGTTCTTAATCCCGTTACAACACCTTCAAAATCTCCACTTTTTCCGTCAGTATAAATACCACAAAAGCCCATTTCAAAAAACGCAGTTTCGCTTGAACCATCGTCATGTTCCGTTGTACACTTAAACAAGAACGAAATGTATGTATCATCCCAAATGTTTTTATAATAAAAAGCATTTTCAGGTGAAATATTTGTCCAATTATCTGGTGTCTCCTCATAAGCCGATGAAACTGCTTTATCTTTAATATCATTAATAGCTTTTTCGCTAAGCTCGCTGATATCTTTTATTTGATGCCATTCAACCGGATGAACCATTTCTGATGTTTTAGATAAAAGAACGCCTTTAGAAGCAAAGGAATCTTTATCAATAAAGTTGCCAAATGACAATGATGTCTTTATGTAAAGAGTTACTTCTCCATTGTCGTTTGGTTGATTTTCAGATGGAACTATATAAAAATGTCCGATAAAAGAACCCTCCGGATTACATATTTGGAATACATCATTTTGACGTTCCAACTTAAACCCATTAACATCCTTATTCAATGAATCATTTAATTTGATTTCGATTTTGTGAAACTTATAGTTAACTTCAATTGCTTTAAACGGATCAATAGATACCTGATTTTGTAGATTGGTTATAGTATAAGTTATAATGATTTCTTCTTTTCCGTGCAGTTTTTTCTCAAAATCATACAGGTTAATATAGTCATAGTCTACGCTTATTTTTGCGGTTATTTTATCTCCGTTAAATATCTCGCTTTTTTTGTCAATCTCAATATTAATGCCTTTTTTTAAAGGGGATGAATTTGAATCCTCATCTTTTCCGCCATATGTTTTTTCACCCAAATCAGCAATAAGAGCATCAAAATCAATAATATCCTCTTCATGTATAATACCATATCCGTTATAACCCTTTGCCGCAATATCCGTTCGGATATAATCTTCAAAATTTACTGTCTTTGCAGAACTTGTTAACAAAACCACGGCAATGACTGCCGCCGACAATATAACAAGCAAAAGTATAATTACAAGCGTCTTTTTCCCTTTTGAATTCTTCATTGGTTTCTTTCCTTTCAAAAAATATTAATTCATCTTATTCACAATAATCCATAAAACAATCCCTGCAAATTTGATAATCATTGAATTCACCGTGAAAATTATATCCCTTACCCATATAGATTCTTCCGCACCTTTCACAGGTGTGAACATTAATAAAAAGGGAAACGGCAATAATCAAAATAATGGCAGTCACGGAAACTATGCATATTTTTTTTCGTTTTGCTTTATCCACGCTGTTTACCTTAGATTTTACCTTATTGATAACTTCAGTGCTTCCGATGCCTTTTTTTATCGACTGAACAAAACCGCCAGAAAAATTTGCTCCCGACGCTTCCTGTTTAGAAGAAAAACTAACTCTTGTTCCGCAGGCCGAACAAAAAAGCTCACCCTCGGCGACCTCATAGCCACAATTTTTGCAGTTCATAGCCTAACTCCTTTTTGCTGTAAGTTGTGATTATATCTCTATATCCCCAATTAAAAAATTTCGATAACAATCATCGCACAAATTTATGCTAACGTCCCCTAAATCTAAATGTTTTTCTCCAATATAGGTATTTTTGCAATAAGCGCACGTGTTGACCTTAGAAACTATTGAAAATAACACAATCAAAACAACAGTAACAGCAACAACGACAGCGGCAATAATGCCGATTCTCTTTTTTTTAGCCTTATTTATGCTATTTGACTGAGGCCTTACCGTATTGATAGTTTCACTGTTTACGATATTATTTCTTTCCGGCTGAACAAAGCCGCCGTAAGAAATGGCTTTTTCTCCGCACATCGGACAAAACGCCTGCTCCGAAGTGAGTTCCTGTCCACAGTTTTTACAATTCATAATTCTTTCTCCAATCTTTTTGAATTCACACTCAAAACATTGAGTATTTTTTTCTGTTGACGGCAATGTACCACATAAAAACTCAAAAATCAACAAAAAAGGAACTAACGGTATCTGAAACAGAACGAACGGTATGAACATAACTAATATCTTTACTATACGGATTTTTGGTGTATGTACGATACATACAAAAACATATTTACTACTTGACACACGAGCAACAAACAGCTTTCGCGCAGCTAGGCGTAAATTCCATACTTTTCGGAAAAATCGACAAAAAACCGGCTTTTTAAAACCCCGATTTTTTATCCGCGAACGCTTTCGTTTTTCCGGCAAACCGGTTGACAAGCGGATTTAAATAAAGTATAATCAATTTACGTAAACAAGGACGTTTACTGGCGCGGGCGAGGAGCCCCGTCGGTAAACGTCCCC
>JAEDIH010000101.1 GCA_016292575.1 Clostridiaceae bacterium
TGCTCGTCCTTGAGAATGTCGCTCATAACCATCATTGAAGTCAGCGGTGTTTTTAGCTGATGGGATATATCAGTCATTGAATCGGCAAGATAAAGCTTGTCCTGCTGAAGCTTTTCATTCTGAAAGCGCAGCATTGCAATAATTTTATACAGGTTGTTTTTAAGGATTGACAGCTCGCCCTCGCTGTTGTCCGGAAGGTCAAGGTCAAGCTTTCCGGAACAGACGGCGGCAAGGTATTCGTTAAGTTCTGAAATTTTTTTAAAGCGTCTTTTTGTAAATGCGATGTATACCGCAGCAACGGATGCCGAGCAAACCAGGCAGAGTGCTCCGGAAACAGCGCCGTAATGAAAGCTTAAAGCTGAAAGCAAAAGCGTTAACAAAGCGGTTATTCCGAGAGTTATTTTAAAGCTTTTATCTATCATTTTCTATCACATATCCCAAGCCGCGAACAGTTTTGATTATAGTCGGACAGGCGGGATCCCTTTCAATTTTATCGCGCAGGCGCTTGATGTAAACGGTCAGCGTGTTGTCATTAACAAAGTCGCCGTCAACGTCCCAGATTTCTTCAAGAAGCTTGTTCCTTGAAAGCACCTTTCCTCTGTTGTTGATAAACGTAAGAAGCAGCCGGTATTCCATCGCTGTCAGTATAACGTCCTCATCGTCCTTGGTGACTCTCGCTTCGTTAAGGTTCACGCTCACATTTCCGAGCTTAACCGTCGGCTCGGCTTTATCTTTTCCGCAGCGGCGCATAACGCTTTTTATTCTTGCAACAAGCTCGCGCACGCGGAACGGTTTTGTAATGTAATCATCGGCGCCAATATCAAGGCCCATAACAACATTTACCTCATCGTCATAAGCTGTGAGGAAAATAACGGGGAAATCGCCCTTTTCTTTAACCTTGCGGCAGATGTCGTAACCGCTGCCGTCGGGCAGATTAATATCGAGAATATAAAGCGAAAACGTTTGCTTTTCTATTATGCTTTCCGCCTCTGCAAAGGAGCGCGTAAGGGTAATTGCATAGCCCTCGTTTTCAAGGGAATACTTCAGACCTATTCCGATGGCTTCATCGTCTTCAAGAAGAAAAATGTTCATTCAAAACACCTCAAGGGTATTGTATCATATATTTCGTTGTCTTTCCATTACAATTCAGTAATAAAAAAAACCGGCGGAAAACCGCCGGAAAGATTATTCGCCGAACCAGGCTTTTACATATGCCGCAATGCCGGGAACAAGGGCTTTAATCTCCTTGCCGGTTGTATTGACGCAAAGATGGTAGCTTTCCTTTTTTCCCCATGGGGAATCGGAAAGCAGGGCGCGGTGCCTTGCACGCGCGCTGTCAATCTGCTTGATTTTTCTTTCATATTCCCGTCTTGTAAGCTCCTCATCTTCGGGCGCGCGGTCAATGCAGCGGTCAATCTTTGAATACATATCTGCGTGAACAAAAATATTAAACGGAAAATATTCGCTTAGAATGACATCGGCACTGCGACCGACAATTACAAAATCCTCGCCCTTGCGCGCAAGCTGGATTATAAAGCTCTGCTGCGCCACCAGCGCCTTGGTGTAATTTTGCTGAGACACATCGGAAAAAGCGAAGGAACGTCCGAAAGAAAACGGAAATGTCCTCGGAATACCCGTTTCAAGGATTTTTTCAACATAGCCCTCGTCAAGTTCGCTGTTTTTTGCAACCGCAGCAATAATCTCCCTGTCGTAATAGGCAAAGCCGAGTTCATCGGCAAGTCTTTTTCCAACCTCTCTTCCGCCCGAACCGAATTCACGGCTGATTGTAATGATTTTCATAAGCTGACGCTCCTTTCGTTTCAATATTGAGTCTTAATACCTGCAAAAGCAAAGGCTGCCGCCGTGCTCTTGTCTGTCTTGGAAACATTTTATCATCTTTTTTTGACTCTTGCAACAAATATAAGGCAAAAACATCGAAAAAAGTCTGCGTCGGTCAATAAAAATTGTTGACAAAAACAATATAAAATGTTAAACTAATTGTGAACAAGAATAAGTATAATATTTGCAAAAAGGAGTTGTACGTATGAAAAAAATACTTTGCTTGATTTTATCGCTCACACTTCTTGTTTCGTCGCTGAGCATTGCGGCATTTGCCGATAACAGCACAGAAAATACGAACTTCGGCTTTGATCTGTCGGAGCTTGTTTCCGGCGCTCTTAATGAGGCCGACTTCAAAAAGGCTCTTGAAAACTACAACTTTAACGGTGACATTCCCGATGATTGCAAAACCGAGGAAGGTCAGTACGACATTGAAAAGCTTGTTACAAGCGGTACGGCGTCCAATGTATATATGTTCGGTCTTTCAATTGACTTCCTGTATAACAGCGAGGAAAAGCTTTTCTGGTCAAGACTTCCGTCTTCTGAAGATCCCTACTGCACCAACTGCAAGAAGTCCTTTAAGGCGGACACCGTTCCAAGTAAAGTTTGCCCCGATTGCGGCAAAGCGCTGAGGGTTGAAACAATTTATAACGACATGGCTCTTGCCTGCGGCAACCTCAATTTCTGCCTCAAGAACATTTTCAATAAGTATTATGGGGGCAACAAGCTTTATACGGAAGAGAATGCAACAAAAATCTGCAATATTATCGGACATCTTTTCTTCACAAATTATACCGATCAGAATATCGGCTTTGATATTCCGCTTGTTGAGGATAATGAAGAAAACGTCAATCTGTTTTATGACACCATTGCCGAAAAGAGCGGACTTAAAGAACTTATCCAGAAAAACTGGTGCGATGTTCCCAGACTTAATTACAAGCCTTTGCTTTATACCCTCGGAGTAAACTTTGAGGATTTCCCGGCTCCTGACAGAGATATTTATAACGCAAAGTATGTTTCGAGAATTCTGCTCAAGTCCATTGTCAGCTCAATTATGAATATCGGTCCCGTCAACTATCTTCTTGACATAATCTGGGCATTCTCAAGAACGTATGCAATTTATCTTTATGAACCGGTCAAAGCACTCTTCAGCGTTAAGATTGCCAGTGGTCTTATTCAGGAAGACGAGCTTAAGACTTTCAAGGGACTTTTGAATCTGATTTTCAATAACAACAATGCAAACGACACCTCAAAGCTTCAGTTTGTTACTCCGCCGGCACGCAGATTTGCAACCTCTGCCGATACCACAGAGCTGTTCCTTTATGTTATCATTTATCTCAATCTTGTTGGCAAAAACGGAAACAATCCCACAGTTGTTACCGGCATAAAGAACAACATCAATGCAAATACCATGCTTGAGGGAGAGGATAAGCAATATCTTGTTTCAATCGTTGACGGCTTGTTCTGCGGCAACCTCAATGAGCTTGTTAATATGCTTGCAAATTATTTCATTGAAAATATTTCCGTGCTCAAGGATACGTTGTGGCAAAAATTTGTTAAGATGATAAAAAATTTCATCCGCAGCTTTATCGGAGTGTTCGATAAAATTTATAAGAACTTCCTTAATATCGGACATTGGGGCGACAGTGAATAATTTTTGCCTGCTTTGCAAAGAATAAAAGCATAGCCCGAACGGCACGTTTTAGGCTGTTCGGGCTTCATTTTATTCAAAGGTGGTTTTTAACAATGAATTGTAGCGATGCAAACAAGTCCATCGGCTGCACAGTTGAAAAGTGCGCCCATCATTGTCATTCCGAAAATTACTGTACCCTTGATCAGGTCTCAATCGGTACACATGAGTCTGATCCCAAGGTCTGCCAGTGCGTTGACTGTGAGTCCTTTGTTCCCAAGTCAAACTGATAACGCCTTGAAAAAAGCTGCCGGAGGTCTTTCGGCGGCTTTTTTGGCTTGACATCAGGCGCAGGTTTATTTAAAATATACCAAAAGGGCGGTGAAATTGTGAGGCTTGCAGGAATAATCAGCGAATACAATCCGTTTCATAACGGTCATTTATATCATATTGAACAGACACGCAACAGTGGTGCAACGCATATCGTTTGCGCAATGAGCGGGAACTTTGTTCAGCGCGGTGATTGCGCCTGTGCTGACAAATATATCAGGGCAAAGGCCGCCGTTTTATCCGGGGCTGACCTTGTTGTTGAAATTCCGACTCCCTGGGCGTGCTCCGGCGCGGAAAATTTTGCGCGGGGCGGTGTTAGCATCCTTGCTTCGCTCGGGATTGACGTTTTGTCATTCGGCTGCGAAACCGATGAATTATCCTTACTTGAAAAGACTGCGACTGCGGTTGATTCTCCGCTTATTTCTCAGTCTGTGCGCACGCTTGTTTCGGCAGGAAATACATATCCCGCGGCGCTTCAGAAAAGCATTGAAGCTGTATTCGGAAAAGCTGCGTCCGACATCCTGTCCTCACCGAATAACACCCTTGCAGTTGAATACATCAGGCAAAGAGAAAAGCTTTCAGCTCAATTTGAGCTGCTTGCCGTCAGGCGAAATAGTGCCGGACACAACGACGAGTACCTGCCAGAAAACAGCATTGCAAGCGCAAGCGCACTGCGCAGGCTGAAGCAGCTTGAAAAAATGAAGAACTATATACCGCAAGCAATGCTTACGGAACTTACTCAAGCAGAAAAAAGCGGACTTTTTCCCTGCCTGATTGAAAACGCAGACCGTGTTATCCTTGCTTTTTTGCGCCGCATGACTCTTGAGGAAATGAAAAAGTATATTTCCGATGAAAACGGTCTTGCAGAGCGGCTTTATTCGTTTTCGCGCACGGCGCAGTCAACCGCCGATGTCATAAAACAGGTCAAGGTCAAATCTATCACCGAGGCGGCCGTCAGGCGAGCCGTGCTTTCCTGCTTTTTAAAGATTCCAAAAGACGCCGCCAAGGGCTTTGTGCCATATATTAAAATACTTGCGTCGAACGCAAGGGGCTTTGAAATTCTCAAAGAGCGCAACGTTTTGCTTCCTGTCATTACAAAAAAAGCTCATGCGGATAAGCTTGAAAAGGGTGCAAAAGCAATTTATGACCTTGAATGTGAATGCACAGACGTATTCTCGCTTTTTTCAAAAAAAATGCCGGGCTGTTCGCGCGAACAAACAAGCCCGATATTCGTATTATGATTCAATTTCACCGACGCAGCAGTCATCGCCTGTGCCGGTGATTTTTACGTTTGCAAACCTTCCGAAAAGCTCATGGCTGCCTTTCGCCTTTACCGGAGTATAGTTTGCGGTGTGTCCGAGTATCATGCCGTCCTTTTCCTTGCTTTCAAAAAGGACGTTGACCGTTCGACCGATTTGAGAGCGCAAAAAGCTTTCGCGCATTTTTTCGCATTCTTCGCTCATAATTGCGGCTCGCTTTTCTTTAACGGATTTCGGAAGATGTCCGTCCATTTTTTCCGCTTTTGTTCCGACTCTGACCGAATATGGAAAAACATGAACCTTTTCAAATCCAATTTCCCTGACAAAGCGGAGACTTTCTTCAAAATCCTCGTCGCTTTCGCCGCAGAAGCCGACCATTACATCAGTAGTGAGTGTGCAGTCGTTAAAACAGGAGCGCAGGCTTCTGCAAAGCGAACAGTATTCGTCCGCCGTGTAATGTCGGTTCATGCGCCTGAGCGTTTTGTCGCAGCCGCTTTGAAGCGATATATGAAACTGCGGACAAAGTTTTTTGCATTTTGAAAGCCTTTCAATAACCTCTTTTGTCAGATGATCCGGTTCAAGCGAGCCGAGGCGGACTCTTTCAATACCCTCAACAGAGCAGGCAAGCTCAACCGCGTCGCAGAATTTTTCGTCAAGATCCTGTCCGTAGGCCGACAGGTTGATGCCGACAAGGACAATTTCTTTGTAGCCGGCTGCGGAAAGCTTTTCAAGCTCGGTTTTCAGCGCGCCGAGCGGCTTTGAGCGCACACGTCCGCGAGCAACGGGAATGATACAATATGAACAAAAGCGGTTGCAGCCGTCTTGAATTTTAACGTATGCCCTTGTGCGCTCATCAAAAGAGGAAACCGAGCAGGAGGAAAACGCTTCGCCCTTTTCATGCTGAGAGGTAAGCACGGTTCTTTTCCGGTTCCTGAAAAACTCCTCAAGAATTTCGGGCAGCTCGCCATTGCTTTTGTTTCCGATGACGATATCCGCCTGAGCGAGCGCTTTTGCTTCTTTCGGATATGCCTGCGGCATACAGCCGGTCAGAACAACAACCGCGTTCGGATTGTTCCTTTTAAAGCGGCGAACAGCCTG
>JAEDIH010000102.1 GCA_016292575.1 Clostridiaceae bacterium
TCGCCCGTGTCATATTCTCCGTGGACGTCCTCCTTGTAATCCCACAGCTTTGCGTTTATATCGCCGCTTTTGTCGCTGAGGGTAAAGTCGCAATACGGAACGCCCTTAACATTGACCTTTTTTTCAGCCGTTTTAACAATGCAGAAGCCCTCTGTTGTTCCGTTTTTATATGTTGTAAAATCCATAATATATCATACCTTTCAAAACTGAAGATTATTTCAGGCTTTACCGAAGCCTACAGCCGGAACCCCGTTCCGAACACCTCGCCGGCCTCGGTAATGACCGTGAACGAGTCCTTGTCCGTCTCGCGTATCATCCTGCTGATGAGCGACGCCTCGCTTGCCCTTGCGGCGCAAAGCAGGAGCGTCTTTTCCTTTCCCGTATAGCCGCCGGTGACGTTCAGCGCCGTTACGCCGCGACCGGCCTGCCTTGTTATCTTTTCAATAATCGCCTTTTCCTTTGACGTAATGATGAACAAAAGCTTGCTGTGGTCTGCGCCGTAAAGCACCAAATCAATGGTCTTTGAGGAGACAAAAAGCGTCACCGCCGCATACATAATGCTTTCAATCTTTCCGAAAACCGCCCACGAAAGAGCAATAACAACAAGATCAAAAATAAGCATGAGGCTGCCCATTGAAGCAAGCGGTCTTTTTTTGCGCACAAGGGTTGCCGCAAGCTCAGTTCCGCCCGTTGTTGCGCCGGCAAGGAGAACAAGCCCCAGTCCCGCGCCGGAAAGCACGCCGCAAAAAAGCGCAGCCAGAAGCGTGTCGCCCGTATAATGCGGAGTGAACGGGGAAAGCGCGTCAATAACAAGGGTAAAAAACGCCGTAACTAAGATTGTCCTTATAACAAAGCGTTTTCCTATCATGAATCCCGCAAGGACAAACAGCGGAACATTGAAAAGGAAGATTGAAAGACCGACGGGCATTACCGGCACAAGGTGGTTGAGCATTGTTGCAAGCCCCGTGAAGCCGCCCTGAACAATAGAGTTCGGAACGGCGAACATATTCACGGCGGCGCTGTAGACCGCCGCGCCGAGAATGACAAACAAAGAATCTGAAAAGACCCGTTTTCCTTTCAAAAGAACGCCCCGCTTTCACCGCGCGAAAGCTTTATTCCGTACAGCCGTCGGTTTCCTCAATGCAGCCGAGGGTCAGCTCAAAAAGCTCCCTGAGGCGGTCGCTCTCTCCGCTCAGATAGAGGAAGCCGAAAAGTGCCTCAAGCCCGGTTGCATAGTGATAGTCGCTTTCACTCGCATTTTTTGCTTTATGGTTAGTATGGGCATTTCTTCCGCGTTTCAAAACGGAAAGCTCTTTTTCGGAAAGTTTTTCCGAAAGTTTTTTTGCCGCCCTTGCCTGCGAGGAGGCCTTGACAAGCGAAACGGCAAGGGAATGGAGCCGGTTTACCGGTCTGTTTGCAAGGCAGACCAGCCTTTCGCGAACAAAGAGGTCAAACACCGCGTCTCCCACAAAGGCGAGCGTGAGCGGACTTAGCTGCGAGGGATTGCAGTCTCCGTCAAAAAATCTCATTTTTCTGTTTCCTTTAATTTACAAATTCAAATTCAAAGTCATAGATACTGACCGTATCGCCCTCTTCAACGCCCTTTTCGCGCAGAGCGTCAATTATTCCGCTTGAAACAAGAACCCTCTGAAGATACTGAAGCGATTCATAGTCGTCCATGTCCGTGCGCGCAATGATGGAGGCAAGCCACGGCGCGTCAACAATGTATACGCCGTCCTCCCTTGTAACGGAAAAGCCGGTGTTCTTCTTTTTCAGCACAACATCAAGAGGTATCTCCTCGCTTTCAAAGCGTTTGACCGCCGGGAGAGTTGCAAGCATGGCCGCAGCCGCATTGATAACCTCCCTTGTACCCTCAAGAATGGGCGCGCACATTTCAAAATACTGAAATCCCCGGTCTTCAATATACCTCCTGAAGTCCTCGCGCTGTTCTTTTGTTGCAAGGTCAATCTTGTTTCCGGCAACAATCTGCGGACGCTTTGCAAGCTCCGGATTGAAGCGTTCAAGCTCAAGGTTTATTTTTTCAAAATCCTCTTTGGGGTCTCTGCCCTCGCTTCCGGCAACGTCAACAATATGAATGAGCATACGGCAGCGTTCAACGTGGCGCAAAAATTCGTGACCAAGACCTACGCCCTCGCTTGCGCCCTCAATAAGACCGGGAATATCCGCAATTACAAACGACGTGCCCTCGCCGAGCGAAACAACGCCGAGCACGGGCGTTACGGTTGTGAAGTGGTAGTCCGCAATGATGGGCTTTGCCTCGCTGACAACGGAGATGAAGCTGGATTTTCCGACATTCGGAAAGCCCAACAGACCGACGTCTGCAAGGAGCTTTAGCTCAAGCGTAACCTCCCATTCCTCACCGGGAGCACCCGCCTTTGCAAAGCGCGGAGTTTGGCGCGTCGGGGTTGCAAAGTGGCAGTTTCCCCAGCCGCCCTTGCCGCCCTTTGCGGCAACAAACGGCTCGTCCGAGGACATATCGCACATTACAACGCCGCTTTGCACCTCGCGGATAACGGTTCCCGGCGGAACGCGGATAATCAGGTCCTCGCCCTTTTTTCCGCTTTTTCTCGACCCGGAGCCGTCCGCGCCGTTGGGCGCTTTATATTTGCGCTTATACTTGAAATCAGCAAGGGTGGAAATGTTGCTGTCGGCAACAAAAACAACATCGCCGCCTTTTCCGCCGTCACCGCCGTCCGGACCGCCCGAAGCGATATATTTTTCGCGGTGGAAAGCAACTGCGCCGTGGCCGCCGTCTCCCGCCTTGATTAAAATTTTCGCCTTATCGACAAACATTATGATACCTCTTCTTTCATGAAAGGGTGCAATATATATTATACACCGTTTTTTGCACAATCACAGCTTCTCATAACCGGGAATTGCGTGGATAACCGGAAGAATGCCCGTGTCCTTTCCGGAAAGGTTATAGTTCTGGAACATATCGTAGCCGGGAAGAACGTTGCCCTCAATGAGTACGGGACCGTTTTCCGTAATGGCAACGTCCCAGCCGATATATCCGACCTGCGGCACAACTTCGGCTCCCTTTTTGCAAAGCTCAACCGCCTGCTCGTGCATCGGAACCTCAAAGCTCAGAAGGTCGGTTCCCGTCATCGGGTGAGCGTCATAGAAAAGTCCGGTCTTGTCGCAAAATGCCTTTGAGGCGGACTTTCCGTTTTTATCAAGCAGAAGATACATTCCGCCGCTTGTGATGTTATCGACCGCTTTTGTGCCGTTTCCGAAGCGCAGGAGCGAATAGAGATAATGAACGGTGCCGTTTTTATCGCGCAGAGTTACAATTCTTATTGAATTGACGGAGCTTGGGCAAAGAGCGTTCATTGCAGGGTGCTGTTTGATTTTTTCTTCAATAAGCACCTGTCCGTTTTCCTTGAGAGTGCCGTAAAGGGCGGAAAAATCGGTGCTTTCGTCGGTTTCGATTTTTTCAATCTGCTGACCGCCGAACGAGCGCGGATACTTTGCAAAAACAGTGCCGTGCTTTTTGCAAAAGGCGGCGAATTCCTTTTCGTCCGCCTTTTCAAGGTTAAGCCATTCCCTGCCGATAAAGGCTGAAAACGCCTCGTCAAATTTGAGCTTGTCCTTAAAAAACGGCGTATACTGCGGGTCGTTCGCCATTGAGGAAAGGGCAACGTTCTTATTATAGGTAAGGAAGGTGTCGCGCTTTGCGCCCTTGACCTTTGCAAAGCCGAAAACGGTGTAATCAAGATAGCCGATTCCCCTTTTTGCCGCGCAGACACACATATCCGCAGCGGTGAGCAGGCGGTTTGCTCCGTAATTCTCATGGATTTGAGTGATATACATATTCATGCGCTTTAAGCTCATGGATTTTACCCTTGCTTTGAAGTTTGAAAAATTGCTCATGATGAACCTCTTTACAGATATTTTTATTGACTTATTGATTTTACCATGCTGATTTGATTTGTCAAGTATATATGCGCTGATTAAATTTTTGAGCTTAAATGCAACAAATTCGGCATTTGTCTTGTTTTTTTCTGTTTTGGTCTTGCTAACCGGTACAAACGGTGCTATACTTTTTAAGCTAAATTTAAGGTGTTTTTCCAGTGATTTGAAAAATGCCGAAAGAAAGAAGGAAAAATAATGAAGAAATTTTTGAGCGTTCTTCTCTCGCTGGTACTGCTTTTATCCTGCGTTTCGGTTGCCGCGTCAGCAGAAGAAAAGGTTACGCCGCTCATCATTGTTCCGGGCTACAGTGCCTCGGAGCTTTATCTTGACTACGGTCTTGAAACCGAAGAACACGTTTGGGGCGTTCAGGCAAAGCCCATTATCGACAAGGTTCTCGAACGTCTCGGCGCACTCGGAATCAGTCTCGGTATGCTCGGCGTCGGCGATAAGGAGCTGCTTATTAAAACGGTCGGAGACTCCGTAAGGGAGCTTTACGGCGTTCTTGCAAACAACGACGACGGAACAAGCAAGTATAACGTCACCGCAGCCCTCACAGACCCGGCAACCACAACAACAAAGTATTTTGTTGACAAATACGGAGAGGATTCCGGAATGCTCCACCTTCCGGAAATCAACTGCCACTTTGCCTCGCAAATAGGCGGCGAAAACATCTTCAACGCCCACATTGACTTCCGCCAGGGCGCAATCAAGTGCGCTCAGGATCTGAGAAGATATGTTGAAGCCGTTAAGGAATACACCGGTTCGGACAAGGTCAGCCTTTACGGACTCAGCCACGGCGGAATGGTTGTCGGCGTTTATCTCAGCCTTTACGGCGATCTCGGCGACACGGAGTCGGCCGTAATGTTCCACCCGGCTCTCAGGGGCGCATACTTCCTCAAGGATATCATTTCAAGAAATCTTGACATTGACTTCCATACACTTGTTGAGTACGCACAGGTCGGTGCTTTCACCGAGACCGAACTTGAATTTCTCATGGTCATCAGCCGTCTCGGTCTTATCAATGACCTTGCCAATGCCCTTGTTGAGGAAGTTTTTGATGACATTGTCGGCAACTGGGGAAGCGTCTGGGACTTCATGCCTCCCGAATGCTATGAGGAATACAAAGAAATGTATCTTGACGGCGTTTCCAACGCAAAAATAATTGAAGCAAGCGACAAGATGCACTATGAAATTATGCCGAACTATACCGAAGCATTCAAAAACGCTCAGGCTCACGGCACAAGGGTTTCAATCATTTCCGGAACGGGCAGAGCGGTCATCACCGGCGGACAGGTGAATGCGGACGGCATTCTTGCCTGCTATTCAACCAGCGGCAGCGTTTGCGCACCGCTCGGACAGCGCTTCTGCGACGGTTACAAAAAAACCGGAGCAAACTGCTCCGAGCCTTCTCACAACCACGTTTCGCCCTCAATGGAGGTTGACGCCTCCTATGCTTATCTTCCGGAAAACACCTGGTTTGTTGACGGACAGCTCCACGGTCAGGTCTGGTGGGACGATTACACCAAGACCCTTTGCTCAAAGCTCCTTTTCACGGACGAGATTGAGGATATCTATTCAAGCGAAAGCTTTCCTCAGTTTGAATATTCACAGAATCCTAAAAATGAAATACACATTCAGTTTGACAACGCTCCGGTCGGCTTCCTTTCGCAGGAAAGCCGCGGCGTATACATCAAAAACCTTTCAAAGGAGCACTCTATAAAGGTTATCGGTCTGACGGCAAAGCGCAGCAAGCTTTATTTTGACACCCTCACCCAGAAAGTCATCAAGGCCGGCGAAACCGTTTATCTTCCTTTCAGGGGCGAGATACCCTACATCAACGCCGCAAAGGACGAGCTTACTGTTTCGTATATCCAGATGGGTACCGTTTCCGCAGCCGGAACAAGGACGTTTGACTTCACAATCACCGGCGGCGAGGATGTTCTCTATGACGCGGAAAATCCCTACTGCGACGCTGACCTTGCCGATCCTTTCGACAAGCACATCGGAGGAACAAAGGTTGACACCATTTTGAGCTTCTTCGGCGTTAAGGCTTTTAT
The DNA here is from genome assembly GCA_016292575.1 of Clostridiaceae bacterium. GTDB lineage: Bacteria > Bacillota > Clostridia > Oscillospirales > Acutalibacteraceae > UBA6857. The sequence continues at coordinate 5,994 of JAEDIH010000102.1, forward strand.
TTCGAGCATCTACAACTGGATAATGACCTATCTCAAACCCATCTTCAAGCTTGTCAGCGCAATCAAGAACCGCTGATTAGCCCGAGAGAAATATTCTTGGGGCTGTCGCACTAAGCGAAGCCTCTAAGAAGTAAAAAACCAACCGGGCAGCC
>JAEDIH010000103.1 GCA_016292575.1 Clostridiaceae bacterium
GCTTCAACCGGGTCTTTCTTTGCGGCGAGCGAGGAGGGGATAAGACCTGCAATAAAGGTCAGGAAAACGCTGATGCAAACAAGCAAGAGTCCGTCCGTGAACGGGAGGATAGCCGCTATCGGCGCTCCCGTAAGAGATCGCAGCAGCAGGTTTATCGGTATCTCGCACAGTATCGTTACCCCGATGCCTAACAGACCGGCAGAAAGACCGATGATGAACGTTTCCGCATTGAAAACGTTGGAAACGTCGCGCTTTGAAGCGCCGATACTCCTGAGAATACCGATTTCCTTTGTCCTTTCAATAACCGAAACATAGGTGATAATTCCTATCATGATTGAGGAAACAACAAGCGAGATGGCAACAAAGATGACCAAAGTGTAGGTGACTATGTTGATAGCTTGTGTTGCAATGTTCATTGCAATGCCGATATAGTCGGTGCAGTTGATGGTCAGCTCCTCGTGACCGTCCTGCGAAACGGTTTTGTTGTAGAAATCAACCATTTTGTTGACCTCTTCCTTGGTCTCAAAGTTTTTCGGATAAAGCGCGATAGAGGTCGGGTTGCTCTCATCGGAATAACCGATGGTTTCATAGGTCTTTTCAAGCGAGCACTTTGAGTTTATCGTGTCAATGTACGCCTGCTTGAATGCAAGCACCTGCTCGTCGTCAAGGTAGCCCTCCATGAGCTTTTTCTGCAGGTCGGACATATCGCCGAAGTCGAACATTGAGGACATATCCGTAATGTCAATCTGCGAAAGATCCATGTCCTTTGCCATGCTTAAAAACGGTGTAATGTTGAGCTTATTGAAGTCGATTTCGTTAAGGTCGATATCTGCAAGGTCAAAATCGTTGACGGTTTTGTCAAAGAACTCAAGACCCGTAATTACGTCCTTCTTCGGGTTTGCAAGCTGCTCCTTAACAACCGCGGATTCCCTCGTTCTCTTGAGCGCATAGTCCATAAGCTCGCCGGTGTAGCCTATGTAACCGGTGCCGACGGAAAGGACGTTGTCCTCTCCCGGGCGGACAATTCCAACAATCTTGACGTCAATCGCGTCCTCAAGCTGGTTGCTGACATAGAGAGCGTTGTTCCTCATATCGCTCCAGAGACCCGTTTTTTCATCTTTGTGCATAAGATCGCTGTTGGTGAGCATTTTGAACCTGAGCCCTATGATGTCATCATATGTAATTCGCTCCGCGTCACCGCTTTCAAGCTTTTCGCCGCCGGAGAGCGCATTCATGAGGTTTGCTGTGAACTGGCTCTGGTCTTTGAGTCCGAGGGCGTATGCCATTAGCTCCGTGACCTCGTTGTTGCCGTCAACGATAAGAACAACCTCGTTGTAATCCTTCGGCAGTCTGCCGTAAATTACATCGTAATAGTTGTCTATGGTTTCATTGTCGCCGACAAGCTGCTTCCAGAGATTTACATAGCTGTTTATATCCACAAAGCCCTCAAGGCTTGAAAGCGACTCCATATTCATGTTGTCGAGCAGGGTGCTCGGGTTGACCTGAATGGGGTTTTCGCCGTCCTGAACTCTGTAGATGTTAAGCTTGGTTGTGTAATTGAACTGAACATCGTTGCAAAGCTCGTCAAACTTTGCGCGGTTATCGTCAATATATTTTTTGAAGCTCTGAAGATTGTTGGAATTTGACTGTGCAACAAAGGTGTTGATCATTGTGTTGAACGAAGTGTTGACATAGACTGCGTCCTTTTCGTGGTTAACGCCGAGCAGGGGATTCATGCCGAGTGCCGTTTGAAGGAGACTGTCGGTGTTGACGGCTTCCTTTTCAACCGACATCGGGAAAAGCAGGAGCGCGTCGCTTTCAATCCGGTCAATGTAGCCGTTGATACCGTTGGAAAGAGCAAGAACAAGCGCAATGCCTATAATGCCGATTGAGCCGGCAACGGCGGTGAGGATCGTCCTTGTGCGCTTTGTAACAAGGTTGCGCAGCGAGAGGGTGAAAGCGGTTGTCATTGACATTGAGGGCTTTTTGCCCTTTTTCTTTTCCTCTTCTGCCTTTTCCTTTTCAATTTTATAATCCTCTTCGGTGGGAACGAACGGATTTGAGTCATCGATAACACTGCCGTCAAGGCAGCGGATAACTCTTGTTGCGTACTGAAGCGCAAGGTCGGGGTTGTGGGTAACCATGATAACAAGCTTATCCTTTGCAACCTCCTTGAGCAGCTCCATGATCTGAACGCTCGTTTCGCTGTCCAGAGCACCGGTCGGTTCGTCCGCAAGGATAATATCAGGGTTGTTGATGAGCGCACGGGCTATTGCAACGCGCTGCATCTGACCGCCGGACATCTGGGTCGGGCGCTTATAAATGTGCTTTTCAAGACCTACTTTTTTGAGTGCCTCAATAGCCTTTTCGCGCCTTTCCTTTTTTGAAACGCCGGAGAGGGTCAGGGCAAGCTCAACGTTTGCGAGAACGGTCTGGTGAGTGATAAGGTTGTAGCTTTGGAAAACAAAACCGATGGAATGGTTGCGGTAGGTATCCCAATCGCCGTCGGTGAAGGTTTTTGTTGACTTTCCGTTGATGACAAGGTCTCCGCTTGTGTAGCGGTCAAGACCGCCTATGATGTTGAGCATTGTTGTTTTTCCGCAGCCCGACGGACCGAGGATGGCAACAAACTCGTTTTCTCTGAAATTGATGCTGATGTTTTTCATCGCTCTGACGGTGGTGTCTCCCGTCACATAATCCTTAACTATGTCTTTAAGTACCAGCATTTCTTACGCCTCCTTCTTAGCTGCTTTTTTCTCGGCCTTTTTGAGCTTCCGGTTTTCAAGATAGGCTTCAATCCTGTCGCGCTTTAATATTGCAAGAACAACGAGCGCAACCAGAACAAGGATTATCGGAGAAGCAATGACCGCTTTGTTGGTTTTCTTTTCGCTTTGATAAATAATCTCCCTGTCATAGACAAACGGCTCGGTTGTTGCTGCAACCGCTCTTTCGCGGAAAAACAGCTTATAAAGCCATTCGATAGTTTCATCGGTCGTTTGCGTTGCCATCTGATCGCCGATTCCGGAGGAATACTGGGCGAACATATTGTTGTCTGCGCCGTCCTGCGGAGCCATCATTGTGCTGAGGACCTTGCTGTTTTCGGGATCCTTTGTTGCGCTGATGATGTAGCGCAGAATAGTGATGAGGACGGCTGTCTGATCGGCTTTGACTTTGTAGACAGTGGCGGTCTTTCCGGAATATGTGCGTTTGCTCTGAACCTTAACGAGCGAGCCCATTCCTGCAAGCGACTTGAGGTCGGGCTTTTTGAGCTTTATCATGTCCTTTGCAATTTTCGGAATCATGGCAGAAACCTTACCCAATATATCGGTCTTTTTCAGCTTGTCAAGGTCAAGCCCGAGCACTGACGCGCTGACGCCGAACTGTTCAAGAAGATCAAACAGCGGCTTTGTCAGATTGTCAATGCACTGGAAAAGCGAGCCGTTTGAAACAAAGTAGATGAGGTTAGGTATAATGTACGTCAGTGTGTAAACGGGCTTTTTGCAAATCATGTCAACAAGGTCAAGCACCGGAGAAAGCACTGCGCTGATAATTTTGTCGCTGCCCTTGCATTTTGCATACTGCCTGAAAGAAAGAATGTTTTTATCCGGGCAGCCGAGTGCCTCAAGAATAGGGATAACCGCGCTGTTGTAGCCGTTTGTTCCGGGAATTGTGATTGAGTTGAGAACGGTCAGCGTTCCGTTTGCAAAGAGCATTTCAAACACAGGCTCAAGCGGCATGAGAACAGCCGTCAGCGCACTTTCAAAGTAATTGCGGCTGCCGCTTTTAAAGCAGGAAGCAAAGCTTTTTTCGCTGATGCTCTTCCAGCTGTATGAGCCGGAAAGATAGGAGGCGGCACTGTAGTAACCGCTTTTTCTCAGGTGACCGGCAACCGCATCGGGACTTACCGAAATGCCGAGAGCGCCCAAAGCCAACTGAAGCTTTTCGTCCGAAAGGGCGGTGTAAAGCGATTTTGCAAGCTTTGCAAGGATATCGCCGGAATAAATTGTGTTTTTGAGCGTTGTTTTCAGGTTCTTTCCGTCGCCGAACTCAACCATGAATTCGCTGATAACTGCGTCAATTCCGTCAAGCACACGCTGATATTTTTCCTTGCCGAGATTTTGTGTGTACTGAACCTGAGTTGCGGAAAAATCCTTTTGCGTCCATTCATAATCAACCTCCTCGCCCTTTTCGCTTGTGAGGAGGGTTACAAACATTTTGAAAATCTCGCCCGTGTCCTTTTTAAGGAGGTTTTCAAGCATCGGAAGAACGGACTTCATATCCTCATTGCCCTTTAAGAGCGCCTGCATTTTGTCTGCGTTGAGCTTCAATGTATCAATGAGCCATTCTGCGGTGAGGGTGAAGCTCTCGCCGATATTTGCGGTGACCTTTGAGCCGCTCTGCGTGCCGCAGGACTTGAGCGCGTCAAGGTCAATTTCCGCAAGCTTGATATCGCTTTGCGCCGTCATGTCCGCAAGGACGGTGTTAATGTTTTCGCTGAAGTTTGTTGTGTATTTCTGCGGACTTTGCAGGAACATGAGAAGCGAGAGCATCTGCGAGCCGGAAAAAAGGGAAACAAGGTTTCCGATATGCAGGGAGAACGGTTTGAGCAATTCATCGACCGAGCTTTCAAGTCCGCCGTCTTTAATATAGTATGCAAGGTTCGGAAGCATTTCGCTCAATTTCATTGCCGGTCGGCTGAGAAGATCCTCAAGCATTGAAAAAACGGAGATTGTGATGTCCCAGACCATTGAGTTTTTGTTTCCGTCTGCCTGGGCGTAGAAGGTTCCCGGTCTTTCGTACCAGGTGCAGCCGAGCGCCTCAAGCATTGAAACAAGACCGGTTTCGTAAGCCTTTGAGCCGTTTATGCGGATAACTCCGACCTTGTATGTTCCGCCGCAGAGAACGGTGTAAAGCACATCGTTGAACGGGGCGAGCATTGCGGCCATTGCCGAGGCAAAGTCATATTTGTCATAGACGTTCCACCTTGCGCCTTTAAGGTCGTCCTCCGACCAGTCGAGCGCTTTTGAAAGCGGAGCTTCAACCGTGGGATAATCGGAAAGGTGCTTTGCAACGCCTGCCGGTGTAACATCAATGCCGAGCTTTGCGAGGGTGTCGCGGCTTTCCCAGAGCGTGGAGTAAATTTTGCACAGCAGCTTTGAAAGCGTTGCGCTTTCAAAAAGCTTTTCGGTAACAAGGCTTGTGAGCGTTGTGTTTTCAAACGCCGAAACGGCGGACTCAATGAGCCTGTCGGTCTTTTCGGCGGCCTTTGCGGCGCTTTCGTTCGTAACTCCCTGCGGATAGCTCACTGCGGCAAGGCAGGGAGTGCAGGCGGCAAAAAGAACGCAAAGCGAAAGCAGCAGGCACAGAAAGCTTTTTGCTGTTTTATTCATCGTTGTTCACCTCTTCTTTCCCGGGCCGGGGAGAGTTTTTTTTGCTTTTTCTCCGCCGCCCTTTTCAATCTCTATAATTTTATTCATAATGCGCAGAAATTCATGAGTGTCGCTTTCACCTATTTTTTCCATCAGCATTTCCGAGTGGTGAAGCGCCTCCGTTTTGATTCCTTCAACAACCGTCTTGCCTTTGTCGGTGATTTGAACGATAACCTTTCTTTTATCGGCGCCGTTTGAAAGGCGCTCAACAAGGTCCTTGTGCTCAAGCGCATGAATGATGGCGGTTACCCTTGCGGCAGTGACGTCAAGGAATTCCGCAAGTGCGCCCGGCGTGCTTTTGCCGCCTGTTTCGCAAAGGTGCGCAAGCAGAATGTTTTCTCCCTTGAGCTTTTGCTGAAGCGACTGAAAAGCGTCTGCGCGGTTGATAAGCGAAAAGGTTGCAACAATGCTGTCAAGAAGGTCGTTTTTGTTCATAGCTTTTCCTCCTTCCGCAAAAAAATAATTAACACTGTTAATTTTTTATTTAACAGTGTTAACTATATCACCGCTGCAGCCTCTTGTCAAGGAAAAAAGAATTAAATTTGATAAAAGTGCCTAAAAATTAATTAGTGGATTTGTGTAAATCGACAAAACACGACAATCGGTTGAATAACGACTCAATCAAAGCGTGCTGCAAAGCCGGACTGCAAAATCACCCGTTGTAAAATCTCTCAATAAGTGATATACTATAAACTGATT
>JAEDIH010000104.1 GCA_016292575.1 Clostridiaceae bacterium
GCTTGACGGCGCCCATACCGAAAATACGCCTTGCATTGATAAGACCTATGCCGCGAAGCTCAATAAAATGGCGGATATTGTCCGGTGCGGCACCGACAAGGGTCTTTTTCCCGGTCTTTTTGATTTCGACCGCATCATCCGCAATAAGGCGGTGACCGCGCTTGATGAGTTCAACGGCGGTTTCGCTCTTGCCGACTCCGCTGTCGCCTATCATGAGGACACCCTCGCCGTAAACCTCAACAAACACGCCGTGGCGCGTGACGCGCTCGGCAAGCTCAACGTTCAAAAACGCAATGACATTCGCCATGGTGTTTGAGGTTGAGTCCGACGTTGAAAGAACGGGAACCTGATATTTTTCCGCAAGCGCAAGCACATCGTCCGGACACTTGATTGAGCGCGTATAAACAATGGCAGCAGGCGACTTGGACATAAAGTTTTCAAGCCGTTCGGCCCTGCGCTGCGGCGAGCGGCTGTTTATGTACTCAACCTCATAGATTCCGAGAAAGTTGATCCTTGCGGGATCGAAGAAATTATCGTAACCTGCGAGAATGAGCCCCGGACGGTTAACGTCCGGAGTTGTTATCATGATATCCTCCGCCGGCTGCGGAAGATAGACGGTTTCAAAGGACATTTCCTTAATGATTTTTGAAAGGGGTACCGAATACTTGTTTGACGGCATAGCGACCCTCCTCGGACATATATATGGGTATAGATATACTTATACATTATATAATATGCCAAGGCTTTTTTCAAGTTATTTAATGCTTTTTCCTGCGTTTTTTCCTTTTAAATTTTCCAGATTTCTTCGGCGTATTCCCTGACGGTTCTGTTTGAGGAAAAGTATGCGCTTGAGGCGGTGTTAATGAGCGATTTTTTGAAATACTCTTTTTTGTTTTCCCAGTCTTTCGCCGCCCTTTCCGCCGTTTCAATGAACGATTCAAGGTCGGCAAGCACCATATAGCGGTCATTTTCCAAAAGCAGCTTTCTTGTTTTTAAAAAGCACTCGTCCTCTTCAAGCGTTCCGTCAACAAGGGCGTCAACGGCAATTTTGACCTTGTCGGTCGACTCATAAATCTGGACGGGGTCATAAAGCTCCTTTGACCTTGCAACCTCCTCCTCACGCAGACCGAAGATATAATTGTTTTCCTCACCGGCAAGCTTCACAATTTCAATATTGGCACCGTCAAAGGTGCCGAGGGTCGGCGCGCCGCAAAGCATGAACTTCATGTTGCCCGTTCCGCTTGCCTCGGTGCCTGCGAGCGAAAGCTGGAGCGAATAGTCAGCAGCCGGAATGAGCTTTTGCGCCTTTGAAACATTGTAATCGGAAACAAAGACCACCTTGAGCCTGCCCTCAAGCGCGCTGTCCGCGTTAATTGCTTTTTCAAGCTTACAGATAAATTCAATAATCAGCTTTGCTTCCCTGTAGCCCGATGCGGCCTTTCCGGAAAAAATGAAGGTCATTTTCGGCAGCGACAAAAGTCCGCCGCTTTTCATCTGCTTATAAAAAAACAGGCACGCCATTGCGCACAAAAGCTGCCGCTTATACTCATGAATACGCTTTACCTGAACAAAAAAGACGCTGTTTTCGTCAACCGTTACGCCCTCGCTTTTGCGCAGAAAGGCGCAAAGCTCCTTTTTCTTCTTTTTTCTTATCTCAAACAGGTTTTCAAGCACCTCATCGTCCGCCCTGTATTCCCCGAGCCTTTCAATGCAGTTTATATCTTTAACAACGTCGATTTTGAGGAGGGTACAAAGGTAGTTATAAAGCTCTTCATCGGCAAGCGCAAGCCAGCGCCGCTCGGTAATTCCGTTGGTTTTGTTTGAAAAGCGTTCGGGAAAAAGCTCATGCCACTGCGAAAGGGTGTTTTTTGCAATGATGTCGCTGTGAATTTTTGCAACGCCGTTGATATGCGAGCAGACAAAGCAGGCAAGGTTCGCCATGTGAACGGTGCCGTTGTTAATTATCAGGCATTCCTCAAGCCTGTCGGTTTTGTTTTCAAGCTCACAAATCAATCTTTTGTCGATTTCCTCAATCACACCGTAAACCTCGGGAAGGAGCGAAGAAAACATTTTTGCGTCCCATTTTTCAAGCGCTTCGCTCATTACGGTATGGTTAGTGTATGAAAAAATACCCCGCGCAAGAGCGAACGCTTCATCAAAGCTTTTTCCCTTTTTCATTATCAGGCGGATAAATTCCGCAACGGCTATTGTGGGATGTGTGTCGTTAAGCTGAACGGCAATGCGCTCGGGCAGCTCTCTCCAGTGCTTTTCGTCATAAATTTCCGAAAGAATGTTCTGCAAGGCTGCCGAGGTGAAAAAATACTGCTGGCGCAGTCTGAGCTTTCGTCCCTTTTCCGTTGAATCGTCCGGATATAAAAACGCGGAGATTGCCTTTGCCTCGTTCTCCTTTTCAAAGGCCTTTGCAAGGTCGCTTTTTGAAAATTCGGTAAAGTTCACCTTTTCCTCGCTCTCGCAAGCATACAGGCGCAGACGGTTGACCTTTTCGTTCTGATAGCCCGGAACAAAATAATCATACGGCACGGCAACGACCGTCATGTCCGAAAACTCAATCCTTACCCGTTCGCCGTCCTTGCGCTCGCCGAACGAATCGGAAAAGACCTCCCAGTCATCGGGATATTCCACCTGCTTTGACCCCTCAATCTTCTGGCGGAAAAGACCGTATTTGTATCTGATTCCGTAGCCGTCAAGGTTCAGACCGACAGTGGCCGCGCTCTCAAGGAAGCAGGCCGCAAGCCTGCCGAGTCCGCCGTTGCCGAAGGCGTAGTCCGGTATTATTGCAAACTCATCAAAGCTTCTTTCGTTCTTCGCAAACAGTCTTTTAGCTTCATCAAGCACGCCGAGGTTCTGCAAATTCGACTCAATGAGCGAACCGATGAGAAATTCCGCGGAAAAATACGCCGCGCGCTTTTCCCTTTCGCTCCTGAAGTCGTACCTTCGCGCAAGTGCGTTGGCTGCGGAAGCGGTAACGTCGTAAAGCTCGCGCACGGAAAGCTCTTTCATCGATTTGTCATATTTTTCGCTCAGAATATCGTTAAAAATGCTGCTGAAAGTTTTTTTCATTCTAATCACCCGAAATATTATTGACGGGCTACAATGAAAATATGAAAAGCAAACGGCAAAAATCCGCAAGGCTGCCAATGCAAAGCAACCTTGCGGTTAGTTTTAAAAAGGAATATAAATTAAATTTTGAAAAGCTCTTTTGCGTTTTCCCTGCATCTGTCAATGAGTTCCTGCACATTGCAGGATCGCACTTGCGCAATTTTTTCGGCGGTATAGGCAATCATTGAGGAATCGCAGCGGCTGCCCCTGAGCGGAACCGGCGCCATGTATGGGCAGTCAGTTTCCAGCAGAAGCCTGTCTTCCGGAACAGCAGCGGCAACCTCAAGCGGCTTTTTTGCGTTTTTAAACGTAACTGCACCGCCGAGTCCGATATACATTCCGAGTCTCAGCACCTGCTTTGCCGTTTCTGCGCTGCCGGAAAAGCAGTGGACAACGCCACGGGGTCTGTGCTTTTTGAGGAGGTTCAGCGTGTCCTCGTGCGCCTCTCTGTCATGAATGATGACCGGAAGCGAAAGCTCGTTTGCAAGAATGAGCTGTTTTTCAAAAAATTCAAGCTGAATGCTGCGCGGCGAAAAATCATAGTGATAATCAAGCCCTATTTCCCCAACGGCAACAACCTTTTCCTTTGAGTATAGCGTTTTCAGCTCCTCAAGGTCGCGGTGCTTTGCCTCGGCCGCTTCGTGCGGATGAACGCCGATTGCCGCATAGACAAAGCCGAACTTTTCCGAAAGCTTTATCGCCTCAAGAGACGAGGCTTTGTCGCAGCCGCAGTCGATAACGCCGCAAACGCCGTTTTCATGAAGCCGAAAAAGGACTTCGTCCCTGTCCGCGCTGAATTTTTCGTCATCGTAATGGGAGTGGGTGTCAAAAATGTTTCGGTACGTCATCTGATTTTGGCTCCGTTCGGCATACCGTCAACAAAAACAACCCTGACATCGTCCTCGCCGCAGTCGGCGGCAAGGATCATTCCGCAGCTTTCAACTCCGCAGAGGACGGCACTCTTGAGGTTGGAAACAACAACAACCTTTTTGCCGATAAGGTCTTCGGGCTTGTACCACTTTGCAATGCCCGAGGCTACCGTGCGCGGTGTTTCGGTTCCGTCGTTGAGCGTAAGCTTCAAAAGCTTTTTTGCGCGCTTAACAGGTACGCAGTCGGTAACCTCCGCCACGCGCAGGTCAACCTTTGCAAAGTCCTCAATACCGATTTTTGCAACGCCCTCAATTTCCTCAATGGTCTTTTCCTTTGCGGCGGCCGCCTTTTGCTTTTCGGCAATTTCCGAGAGCATTTTTTCGGCGTCAATCCTTATGAAAAGCGGAGTCGGAGTTTTTACGGTTGTTCCGGCTTTGAGTCCGCCGAACGAAGCAAGGCTGTCATAATCCGTAACATCGCAGGAAAGCTGCTCGATAATTGCCTTTGAGGTATCCGGCATGAACGGCGAAATGAGGACGGCAATGAAGCGGATACCCTCAAGAAGATTATAGAGAACCGTTCCGAGCCTTTCCTTTTGGCTTTCGTCCTTTGCAAGCGTCCAGGGAGCGGTTTCGTCAATATACTTGTTGCAGCGCTTTGCAAGGTTCATCACCGCTTCAACGGCGTCCGCCATGTGGTAGCTGTTGATGTTTTCATCAACACCGGCAACTGCTGCGGCTGCCGCGGCTTTCAGCTCGTTGTCAAGCTCCTCCTCTTTTGTCGGAGCGGGAACAACGCCGGTGAAATACTTATTCGTCATTGCAATCGTTCTGTTAACAAGGTTTCCGAGCGTGTTTGCAAGGTCGGAGTTATATCTTTCAATGATAGTCTCGTATGAAATTGAGCCGTCGTTTGCGTGCGGCATTTCGGCAAGGAGATAGTACCTCACCGCGTCAACGCCGAGCAGCTTTACAAGGTCGTCGGCATAGATGACGTTACCCTTGGATTTGGACATCTTGTCCGTTCCGAAAAGCAGCCACGGGTGACCGTAGACCTGCTTGGGAAGCGGCTCGCCGAGCGCCATTAGCATAATCGGCCAATAGATTGTGTGGAAACGGACAATGTCCTTTCCGATAATGTGAACGTCTGCCGGCCAGTATTTTTTATAAAGCTCGCTGCTGCCGTCGGGATCGTAGCCGAGGGCGGTGATATAATTTGAAAGCGCGTCTATCCAGACATAGATAACGTGCTTATCGTCAAAGGTTACGGGGATACCCCATTTGAACGAGGTGCGCGAAACACAGAGATCCTGAAGCCCGGGCTTGATGAAGTTGTTGAGCATCTCCTTTTTTCTGCTTTCGGGATAGATGAAATGCTCGTTTTGTTCAATATATTCCTCAAGCCTTTTCTGATACTTTGAAAGGCGCAGGAAATAAGCCTCCTCCTTTGCCTTTTTAACCTCGCGTCCGCAGTCGGGACATTTTCCGTCAACAAGCTGAGCCTGAGTCCAGAACGATTCGCACGGCGTGCAGTAAAGTCCTTCATATTCGCTCTTATAAATATCGCCCTGATCATAAAGCTTTTTGAAAATTTTCTGAACGCATTTTTCGTGGTAATCGTCGGTGGTTCTGATGAACTTGTCATAGGTGGTGTTGAGGGTATCGCAGATACCCTTTATCTCGCCCGCAACCTTGTCAACATACTCCTTCGGCGTTACGCCTGCCGCCTTTGCATATTCCTCAATCTTCTGACCGTGCTCATCGGTGCCGGTGAGCATATAAACGTCATAGCCGCAAAGGCGCTTATAGCGCGCAATGGCATCGGTCAACACAATTTCATAGCTGTTTCCGATGTGCGGCTTCCTTGAGGTATACGCTATTGCCGTTGTGATATAAAACTTTCCCTTGTTCATAGACAAGTCCTCTCTCTTTCTTAAAAAAATATTGCTTATTCTGTCTGCTTTCCGGTAAAGCCTGCTACTTTACGGTGACCGGTGAGGACGGCGCGCCGAAAAACGCATTCGCGCGTTTTGTATACGCACGGACAACGAGCGTTTCGCCCTTTGCCGCTCTGA
>JAEDIH010000105.1 GCA_016292575.1 Clostridiaceae bacterium
TTTCTGACTGATTCACTCACAGGTATTCTGAAAAACAACTATGACGAAAAAGCCGTAAGAGATGAAAGAATAAAATATCACTGAAAACGATTATCAGCGAAGTTCAAAACACCGGAGGTTAAACCCATGTCCATTGAAAAAGTACGCAAATATTTCTCCACGCTCGGAATTGAGGACAGAATCCTTGAATTTGACGTTTCCAGCGCAACGGTCGAACTTGCCGCAAAGGCATTGAACACCGAGGGAAAGCGCATTGCAAAAACCCTCTCCTTCCTTGTCGGCGAACGGGCGGTTCTTGTTGTTGCGGCAGGAGACGCAAAAATTGACAACAAAAAGTACAAGGCGTTTTTTCATACCAAGGCAAAAATGCTCTCTCCCGAGCAGGTCACCGAGCTTATCGGCCATGCGGTGGGCGGTGTTTGTCCGTTCGCCGTGAAAAGCGGCGTTGACGTTTACCTTGACGAATCGCTCAAGCGCTTTGAAACCGTTTTTCCTGCCTGCGGCAGCAGCAACAGCGCCGTTGAGCTGACTATTCCGGAGCTTGAAAAGTATTCCGGCTTCAAGGAATGGATAGATGTCTGCAAGCTGCCGGAGCTTAACTGAAAACACAGCCGCACATTCGCTTTCACGGACGTGCGGCTGTGTTTTTTGCAAATATCCATTATTTAAACATATTTTTTGATGGTCGATTCGTGAATCGTCCCTACAGCAATATTTCAATTTTTTGAAATATTGCTGTTTGTTTTTTGTTGACAAATTTTGATAAATTATGTAATATAACTATAGGCTCTGCTTAAACGGTAGGCGGTTGTCCTCCTTTGAACTTCAATAGGAGGGAACAGTTTTTATTATCCGTTACCCTCCGGAAAGGAGGGCTGCCAATGGAAACATTAGCTATGGTTTTTCTTATTCTTGTTGCAGCAACATGCTACATAAGAACCAACGACAATCACGTCCAAAGGAAAGGAAATCATAAAAATGAAGATAATAAAAAATAACCGCCAGACTCTCAAATCAATGACGGTTATTTTTTAACCAGCTTGAGGGCAACCGCTTACTGCGGAGCCTCTTTATATTCATATTATACATAGTCGCCTGATTTTTGTCAAGCGATATTTTTATCGTTTTTGTTTTCGCAAACTCAAGGCTTGCGTCCATACGTCTCGTGAACCGACATTTTTCAGACAGTGAGACTTTTTCTGAGTAAAGAAGCAGGAACCGCCCTCAAGCGGTTCCTGTTCCCTTAAACAATTGTTTAATTGTTATTAAGATTAATAAACAACGGGCTTAATGCTATCGTATCTAACAGTGTTGCTGCCGACATCTACCGGCTCCTTATCAGCGCCTCTGAAGAAATTAAGGATAGCATAGATGATTTCCCAAATCTTCTTCCAAAGATCCTCAAATGATTTGATTTCGCTAAGGCTCATTGTAATTTCCTCCTATTACATTGAATTTATTAAAACATTGCTGTTTCAACATGGCTCAATTATATATCATTAAATTTTAAATGTCAACAGTTTATTCAAAAAATTTTCATATTTAAGCGGTTTTAATTTTTTTTAAGGTAAGTGAATATAGAAAGCAAAACACAGAGGCTGCTCAAACGAGCAGCCTCCACATTTTAAAATTTCAAATTTTAAAACGATTTGCTGAATTATTCAGCAGCAGCAGTTGTTGCGAAAATGCTGTCGTCCTTGAGAATGGTGTCCTTAAGGAACTTCCAGATCTTGTCAACAAGCTCTACAAACTTAGCCCAGTTAGCGTTAAGGAAGTTAAGTACCTTTGCGATTGCGTCTGCCATTATTAATTTCCTCCTTATTACCCAAAATTCGATTGCAGGTCAAAGCCCTTAATCTTGAGTTCATTTTACACCATGCTTTAAAATATGTCAATAGTTAATTCAAAAAAAGTTCATTTTTAAGATTTTTTAAAGATAGCGGCTTTTAACACCATCTGCTTGCCGTTGCCGTCAGGTCATTTCGTCCGTTTGAAATCCGCCGGTGCTTCCTTATATAATTGACAAAACATACCGGTTATGATAGAATAACTGCCGGCTCTGCAAATAACGGTAGGCGGTTGCCCTCCTAAAGGAAATCTTTTCCGGAGGGTAAAAATATTTTTTATTGATTTATTTCACCCTCCGAGGTTAAAAATGGAGGGAGTGTTGCCAATGGAATATTTGGTAATGCTTTTCCTGATTCTGGTAGCCTCTGTGGCTTACATAGAATCAGCAAGGAAGTAAAATATAATAAAAAATAACCGCCAGCAGTCTCAATGTGCGGTTATTTTTTAAACCTAAACCTTGGGCAACCGCTTACTGCAGAGCCTTTTTGTATTTACATTATACTCACAAGCCGCTTATTTGTCAAGCGGTTATTGCATTTCCGTCAGGTCATTTCGTCCGTTTAAAAGCCGCCGGCGCTTCCTTGTCTCATAAAAATCAGGCGAGTCTTTGCGACCCGCCCGAAGCATAAGCGAATGGTAATTATTTTTTGACAAGCTCGTCAATTCTGAGGAACTCAAAGATTGCGTTGAAAATCTGGTCAAAAACAGCGGCAACCCTTTTGATTGCGCTCTGGAAAGCTTCAATGAAAGTCTTCCTCTGAGCCTCGGGGATAATGGGTTCCGGATCGGGGTCTGGCTCCTGGCTCTTGTTTTCGCAGGCTTCGCAGCCGCAGTGGCAGTCGCACGGCCAGATTCCCGAGCATTCGCCGCAGCAGAAGCTGCCCTTAAAGTTTCCGTCCTCGTCCTTGGCGCAGGAAAGCAGGAAGGTCTTGTCAATATACGGGCAATAAGCGCAGCAATGGCAGCCGTTCGGAACCCTTGTGCAGTTTGAGCAGGTGCATTCCTTCATTCCGACATCCTCGGCAAAAACGGCAAAGGAAACGGCAAAGGTTGAAAGTATCAAAACAACAGCTAACAATAAAGATAATGCTTTTTTCATATATGCTCCTCCTTGAAACATTTTTTCTTAATTTTATTATAATTACTTTGACATAAAAAGTCAACATAAAAAGCAATATTTTTTGCGCTGTATTACAGATCCTTGAGGTGCTTGCTCCTGCTGGGGTGGCGGAGCTTTCTGAGCGCCTTTGCCTCAATCTGGCGGATTCGCTCGCGGGTAACGTTGAACGCCTTGCCAACCTCCTCAAGGGTCTGCGGCGTTCCGTCCTTAAGACCGAAACGCAGACGCAGAACCTCGGCCTCACGCGGGGTAAGGGTTGAAAGCACCTCGTTAACCTTGGTCTTGAGGAAGGTCATTGCCGCCGCGTCCGCCGGTGAAAGCGCGTCCTCATCGGGAATGAAATCGCCGAGATGGCTGTCCTCCTCCTCGCCTATCGGAGTTTCAAGCGAAACAGGCTCCTGCGAAATTCTCAGAATATCGCGCACCTTGTCAATGGGCATTCCGAGCTCGGCCGCAATGTCCTCGGGCGTGGGATCCTTGCCGTCGCGGTGGAGCAGCATATTGCTGGTCTTTTTGACCTTGTTGATTGTTTCAACCATGTGAACCGGAATACGGATTGTTCTGCCCTGGTCGGCAATGGCTCTTGTTATCGCCTGCCTGATCCACCAGGTGGCGTAGGTTGAAAACTTGAATCCCTTTGTGTAATCGAACTTGTCAACCGCTTTGATAAGACCGAGATTGCCCTCCTGAATAAGGTCGAGGAACATCATGCCTCTGCCGACATATCTTTTTGCAATGCTGACAACAAGGCGCAGATTGGCCTTTGTCAGCCTGTCCTTTGCCTCCTGGTCGTTGTCCGCAATGCGGATTGCAAGGTCAATCTCCTCCTCCGGAGTGAGGAGCGGAACGCGGCCGATATCCTTGAGATAGACCTTGACGGGGTCGTCGATAACGGCGTTTTTGCCGTCTGTCTGAATGGGTGCGTTGTCGTAGCCCTTAGGAATATCGATATCCATCGAGATGTTCTCGAGCATTTCATCGCCGAAATCGTCAACAATTTCAATTCCGTGGCTTTCAAGCGTTGAATAAAGCTTTTCCATCTCCTCAATGTCGATATCAGCCTCAACAAGAACGGTGTCGATATCGGTTGAGTTGAGCTTTCCGGTGGCAAGACCCTTGTCAACAAGAGCCTTTACCATTGCTTTTTTTTCGGTGTTTTCCATAACGATAACTTCCTTTCGTTTTGCGCTTCGGCAACGCGTTTTAGTGTTCGTCTGCTTTGTTTGTCTACTTTTTATTTTTTAATTTTTCCATCGCCTTTAGAAAATCCTCATCGCTCAGACCCGAAACATCAAGCGACTGAGTCTGCGTACGTTCCTTTTCGCTTTCAACAACCTCAATGCAGTCAAGCAGCTCCTTTTTGGTGCCGGAAAAGCGCTCGCTCTGCTTTGTAAGGCGGACAAATTCACTGATCTCCTCATTTGAAAGCTCGGACGAAAGCGAGGTAAGCTCAAGACTTGCGTGTTCCTTTATTCTTTGCGAAATAACCGTATAAATTCTTTCAAGCACGGGAACGGAGAAAAATCCGGAGCCGAGCTTTTCCTTTACCGTGGGGTAAAAGTCCGGATTTTCAAAAATAAGGATAATTATCCTCTCCTGCGCCCGGACAGAGCGGACGCTTGTTTTGGTGCTCAGCCGCAGCTTGCTCATTTTTGAAAGCGAGTCGCGCTGAATTTCATCATACTTTTTCTTTTGGGAGCCATAGGCTTTATGACGTTTTAACTGGTTTATTTTTGCATCTATCGCCGCCTTTTCAACGCCCAGCTCTTCGGCAAGGCGCGAGGAATAAACATGGACGGCAATGGAATTTTTAACCGAGCTGAGCACCTCGGCGGCAAGGGTAAGATACTTCACCTTTCCGTCCGAGGATTCAAGGTCAAGCCCGTCCCGCGCTTTCAAAAGCGCAAATTCAATTTCGTTTTCGCCGCCCTCAATGAGACTGCGCATTTTTTCCGCACCGAACTTCTTCAGTATTTCGTCCGGGTCTTTTCCGCCGCTCAGACGGATAACCCGTATTTTCATTCCTATTGAAGAAAAAACTCCGATAGCCCGTTCGGTCGCCTTGTGTCCGGCCTCATCGTTGTCATAGGCAAGCAGAATTTCGTCGGCATAGCGGGAAAGCAGATGCGCCATCTCCCCCGTGAGGGCCGTTCCGAGGCAGGCTATTGAATTGGTAAAGCCGGCCTGATGCAGCGCAATGGCGTCCATATAGCCCTCAACAAGAATCAAAGACCGCTCCTTTGAATTCTTTGCAAAGTTCAAGCCGAAAACGCCGAGACTTTTTTTATACACCGGCGTGTCCGAGGTGTTGATATACTTCGGCTTGCTGTCGTCAAGGACGCGACCGCCGAAAGCGACAACGTTTCCGCGCGCGTCAATTATCGGCACAATAACTCGGTTGCGGAAATTATCATAAAAGCTGACCTTTCCGTTTTTTTCGCTTTTCTGCGCAAGGTTTGCTTCATAGGCGTCCTCATAGGAATAGCCCTTTTCGCGCAGATGAGTGAGCAGAGCGCGCCATTCATTCGGCGCATAGCCCAAGCCGAAACGGGTTATTGTCTTTTTTGTGTAGCCGCGGTTCAGGTAATACTGCAAGGCCGCGCTGCCTTTTTCCCCAAGCAGACATTCATGGAAAAACCTTGCCGCTTCGCGGTTCATTTCATAAATGCGCTTTCGCTTTTGCGCAAGGGAATCGTCAAAGCCGTCGGAGGGCATCGTCATTCCGACGCGGTCGCAAAGGAAGCGCACGGCCTCGGTAAAATCAAGGTTTTCGGCGCGTCTTATGAAGCTGACAACCTCACCGCCGGCTCCGCAGCCGAAGCAGTAAAAGCTGCCGCTTTCCGGATAAATGGTAAAAGAGGGGGTCTTTTCGTTGTGGAACGGACAGAGTCCGACAAGGTTCTTTCCGCGCCGTTTGAGCTGAACATAGCCGGATACAACGTCCTCAATGTCGCACCGCTGCCGCAGCTCAAAAAGGAATTCATCGCTTATCCGCATAAGACCACCCCCAATTC
>JAEDIH010000106.1 GCA_016292575.1 Clostridiaceae bacterium
CCCGTTGTCAACCCTTTTTCTCCCTTTTTTTGACCTTTTCTTCGCTTTTGTACACTCTCCCGGGTGTGTTTGTGGAATCGGGTCGTTTAAGGTACTATATGTAGTATTACACCGAAAATCATAAGCCATTTTCCTATATTATGGAATCAATATGTCAGCCGTATTTGGGTAAAGCCAATATCAGAATACAATGTTTTTATAAATCTCAACATCTTAAATACTTTAAACTTTTTTATGTATGCAGGTTTTTATTATTTTCTTTATAAACATGCACAACTCAATACTTATTTCTTTTAATAATATTATTGTTGACATTTGCTGACAATATGTGCTAATATACAAATAAGTATGGTTTCTGTTTTAAAATTTTAATTAAGTATGTAAATATACTAAGATATTATAATTCACTTTGCGTTCAACGCAAAACCATTTTTACAAAAAAGGAGGCTTCGTATTGATGGAATACTATGTAAGACCGAATACCCTGATTGCAAAGCTCAAATACATAATAGGGTTAACATTAGCAATAGTATCACTTCTTACTATTGCTGCAACCGGAACAAGAGTAACCACCGACAAGGTAAACTTTGAGGTGTCACCCAAGCTGACAACGGAATCAACCGATGTCGTTTTTAAATTCACAAACAAAAGCGTTTACGGAATTGACCGTGAAGTCTATGTTGAAAAGCTTGAAAAGGAAGAAAACGGAGAATGGATCGAGCTTGAATTTGATGAAAGAATCAATTACTACACCCTTATGGCATATGCTTATCCGAACGCCTGCATTTTCCCAACAGAAACAGTTGATTTTTCAGTCACCTGCAAATATCTTTTCGGTCAGGAAACTGCCCCTAAGGGTAATTATAAAGTAACTTTCAGCTACTTTGTACATAAAGGCGGCGAACGTGCCTTTACCACATGCGAGTTCTCCGTTGACTGAGACTGAAACAACACACATTGCTGCATTTTGCTCTGCGGCAAAATGTTTATACATTCAAAAACCATTTTAAAAACTTAGGAGGTAAATGTATCGTGAAAATCACAAGGCCCTGTACCCTTATTGCAAAGCTAAAATACATTATAGGTTTGTCTTTAGCATTAGCAACTATGCTTGCTTTTGTAACAACAGACAACCGAAACATATCAACCGACAGAGTATTCTTTCAAGTATCTCCCAAGCTTACAACAGAATCGACCGAAGTTTGCGTGAAAGTCACAAACAAGAGTATTTATGGAATTTCAAAAGACATTTTTGTTAATGGAATTGAAAAGGAAGAAAACGGAGAATGGGTTAAGCTTGAATTAGGTAATCCCGGTTCTTATCCCGCTATAGCACGTCCCTACTATGAATCCTGCATTTTTCCAACGGAAACCGTTAACCTTTCAATCCCGTGCGATTCGCTTTTCGGTCAGGAAACCGCACCGAAAGGTAATTACAGGATTACACTCATTTATTATATTTACCACAGCGTAGAAGACTCCTATACCACCTGCGAATTCTCCGTTGACTGAGACTGAAACAACACATATTTTGTGGCTGTCGCACTAAGGAAGCCCTTTTAAAAGAGAAAAAACAAGGGGATGTCGCAAATCGGTAAAACGAAGAGCGACATCCCCTTTTCATTATATATGTCAGTTGAGTTCTATAAACTCTGCTTCAACCCATGGAATCGTAACGTTTGCGTTGAATGAAGGAAAAATCAAATTGGACTTAATCGGCGGTTATTTCTTAATCCTTATATCTGTTCTCGAATCGGTCACTTGGATGTAAACTCGTTTAGCGATACCTCGATTTTTTTCTTTCCAAAAATGTTATCGTCTTCCAAAAGATAAAAATCAAGTCCACCGATAAAGTCCGAAAGCTCTTTATCACTCATATTGTTTCTGCGGCACACAAAACGTGAGTCTACCTCCTTCGTCTCGCCCGGAGAAAGGCTAACGGCTTTCATGTATGGCTCCAAGTAGCAAATAACATCGTTATCTGCTTTCGGAAAAAGGTACAACGCAAATGTTGTCAGTTTGCTCGGATTGTACACCTTGACGGTAACCTCCGCAACGCAGTACTCGTTGGCATTGTCTGGCTCAAATTCAAAGCCCTTGCGCATATAATCAATATATCCCCGACTGCGGTCATTGTTAAACTGCCGGACACAACTCTGCAGATCTACGTCAGTAAAAGGAGTGCCGATTTCAACTTTGGCTTCTACAACATCGAACGGCCGGTATATCATGAAATATATAGCTGTTCCGGCGACTGCCAGCGCTGCAATACAGCTCAAAAGAACCGCAAGAATCAACTTTTTCCTCATATAAACAACCCTTTCGTTCCTTATTTTTTTTGCGCTATCTTGCTTTTTAAGCCGGTTTAATAATTATAGTATACATAACATTATATTTCTTGTACAGCAGTTTTATAAAATTAGTACTTATTTTCTAAAATTGTACCAAACATTTACTGTTAACAATACAATTAACTTTTATAATCTTAATTGAGGTGTTATCAATGAACTGCTCCAAAAGGTAATTACAGAATTACATTCATTTATTATATTTACCACAGCGTAGAAGACTCCTATACCACCTGCGAGTTCTCCGTTGACTGAGACTGAAACAACACATATTTTGCCGCGCTCTTGCTCCGCGGCGTTTTATTATTTAAGCAGTTACCCTGTCTTTTAACACTCAAAATATTCACAGTTTCTCCATTGACTGGAAAATGGCGCTTGTGCTATTATAGAAACGTAAAAATGCGCTGCTGCGTATTTATTGAAAGGGGAAGAATATGAAAAAAGTCTTATCACTGATTCTTGCACTTGCGCTTGTAATGAGTACCTGCGTGAGTGCCTCGGCCGCGTTCAAAAAGAATGACGCTACGCTGCGCCTTGTTGTTCCCGAAAACTGGGAAATGGATATCGGCGACAGCAGAAGCGTTGAACCCGTGTTTTCCGCATCTGTTTCAAAACGCACGCTCACCTGGAGCGCTGAACCTGCTTCGGTTGCAACGGTTGATTCCTGGGGACGCGTGACCGCCGTGGGCGAGGGTACGGCGAAAATTACCGCCGGAAACCCGGACGGACTTTCAAGCACCGTAACTCTCAGGGTTGTTAAAACTCCGACAAAAAAAGCAATAAGCAAAACCCGTCAGGACTATGAATTAGAAGCCGCAGACGAGGGCACAAACCTCCAAAAGGTTGTTACCCGTTATAAAAACAACAGCAAAGACGCACCCGATTATATCAAAAATTCGCTCGATTACAAAAACGCCCGGCAGGTTGTTACAAAGGACGGAGCAAAGTGGAGCATCACAAATTACGGCGTTCTCAGAGTTGATGAAAGCGCAAAAAATGCCCGCGACAAAGAGCAGCGTTTCATGGGTGACAGATACTTCTATTCAGCCGACACCACCAACGGCAACGTCCTTGCAATCTACCCCGACGGCGAAAACGGAATCTGGACCGTTATGGCAAGAGGTTATACCCACATTGAAATGAAGGACATCAGCGGAACTGAAAAGGCCGCAATAATGAGCGAGAACACGCAAAATTATGTTGCAAGGCGCGGCATGGTTTCAAACGCAGACCTCGTTGACGGAAAATGGGTCTCCGAGGAAAGCGACAACGACGGACTCTGGACCTCAATGTACGGTGCGGGCGAGCTAATGCGCTATGCCGTTCTTCGCGACGATCCGACCGCAACAAAGGAAGAAATTGAGGCTGCAAGGAAAACCGCCTATCTTTCCACCGAGGCGGTTCTGCTTCTTACATATATCTCAATGAGAACCGGCACGGTTGAAGCTCTTGTTCACGCCCAGCGCAACGGAGATGTCGGAGACGTCAATGTCGGCAAATGGTATTCGACCGACGTTCTCAAAGCAGACGGCGATTATTCGCAGAATGTACCCGAGCAAAGCCCCGCTTCGGCTTTTGATTCAATGTATAACAAGTATCTCAAGTTCGGCGTCGGCTCATATCTGATGAAAAAAGACAATCTCAAGCTCTTTGTTCCCGGAGATTGGGCAACTCTCGGCGAAAACGACACCGCCAAAGCGGCAAAAAGAACCAGACTGCTTGAGGGCTTCTGGTCAAGAACCTATTCCTTCCTCGATGAGGGCAAGGAAATTGACGGCTATATCTATTGGAAGCACAACGGCGACGGCACCGCGACCGGCGTTTCAACAAAAAAGGAAAGCTCTCCGGGCTATCTCCTCAACGGCGAAAACCTCCGCGGCGTTACGGTTGACGCCTCCGGAAAGATTCCCGAAAGGCTTTGGAACGACCTTATCGGCTCCGGCTATGATGTCAGCGACATCATTTATAAGGGCGACACCAGTGCCGACGAGATTATCGGTCACCTTTTCATCTATAAGCTTGCATATGATGTCCTCGGTCCGGAGGACGCGGAGATAAAAGCGCTTATAGCGAGAACAATGGATTCCTTTGCCCAGCATATTGTTGACAACGGCTATGCCCTCTGCGACGGAAGCGGTCAGCCCACCACCTGGGGCAAGTTCAGCCGCACCTATTTCCACAACGGACAGGTGCTCGGCGGCGCTCCGTTGCAGACCTCGGTCATTCTTTCCGCCTTTAAGCTTGCCGCTTATGTTACGGGCGATCAGAAGTGGGAAAACGAATACCGCATGGCGGCCCTCGATCCTGCATATGAATATGCAAAAATTATGACCCAGGAGCTTGAACGCTACAATATGTCCATACTTGAATATGCAAACAGCGTTTCTCCGATCATCGGCTTCATTCTCCGTCCGATTGTTGACACCGACCTGTTCCGCTTTGTATACCGCATCATCCTCAACTATTCCGATGAGGAGATGGCAATGCTTGCATACTATCTGCTTTTCCAGATGGAGGACGATGAAACTCTCCTTTCATACTACAGAGAAGGACTCAACGATTGGTGGTATTCTATCTCGCACAGCGAAAATCCCTGTTGGTACTACATCTATCAGCTTGCATATCCCGACGAGGAAAAGACCGATGTTTACGGCAACAGCCTAATTGAAACCGCCTCATGGTCACTGAACCGGCATCCGATTGATACACGGCGCTATCTTGCCTCAAACAGCAATCGTGACGATATCACAATGTTTGACCTGAGCGCCGCAGGAATTGACGGAACGGCAGAGCTTTCATACGACCAGAACGTTAAAAAGCCGCTGTTCTACAACAACAAAAACGGCGTGCTTCAGGTAATCGGCGTTGTCCTTTGCGGCGGAAAGCTCCCCTGGAAGGTTGCCGCTCCCGATGAAAGAGAGCTGCACAAATATAACGGCTCAACCTATCGTCTCGGAACAGAATCGCAGTCATACACCATGGAAGGCTCAACAACCTACACCCTGCCGTATTGGATGGGCAGATACCACGGAATGATTAAATAATTTAATGATTAAATGAGAGAACTCCCCGTGAAAGCGCAACGCACCTTCACGGGGAGCTTTTCTTTTGTCACGATACACGGAGTTACCCGTCATTTTCATTTATCGGTTATATAGTCCTCAAGGTCGATTTCACTTTTTTCAATGACGGGATAGGCTCTTGAGAAGGGTACAAGACCACCGTCCGGATCAAGCTTCATAAAGACATAATAAGCAGTATCAGCTTTAAGTCCCGGCGGAAGAAGAATATAATCAAGCTTTCCGAGATCTTTGCTTTTGCTGTCTTTTGCGTCGGCAACCCTGAAGCCGTCAACCTGATAGCGGGCAACATATTTGTTTTGAGCGACTTCATGCGAAACCTTGATTTCAGCAATCACATCTGCTTCGTCCGCCAGAACTGACTTGTCGGTCGAAGAAGAAACCTCGAGACGTTTTCCGAGTGCAGAACCGACAATACCTTTCTTCAAGGCGTTCTTTGCAATTTTTTCAACCTCTGACGGGTTTATTTCAAC
>JAEDIH010000107.1 GCA_016292575.1 Clostridiaceae bacterium
AGTCCCTCTTGGCGCGCCATAAAAGCTTCGGTTAATTCAAACCGGGGCTTTTATTTTTTTGATAGGCAAATAATGAAGTGTGCCTTGCGGCACGTGAAGGAATGCTTCTTTCCCAAAACTTCACTAAGTACCCAATTTATTTTCACTTTAACTTGACAAAGTGAAACGCCGCAGATAAAATAAAGAGGAATACTTGCGGCAGACCGGTTTTGCTGCGCCGCAAACAGAAAAGAGGTTATATTTAAAATGGCTGTTTTCAAATCCTTCAGAGCCGTACGTCCGCTGCCCGAAACGGCGGAAAAAATTGCCGCTCTTCCCTATGACGTTATGAACAGCGAGGAAGCGCGAGAAATGGTTAAAGGCAACGACCTTTCCTTTCTCCACGTTGACAAAGCCGAGATTGATCTTGACGCGTCAATCAATCCGTATGACAAAAAGGTTTACCTCAAGGCACGCGAAAACCTTGACGCGCTCACAAATAACGGCTACTGCAGGCAGGACGAAAATGACTGCTTTTACATCTACCGACAGATCATGGACGGCAGGGCGCAAACAGGTCTTGTCGGCTGCGCCGGCATTGACGACTACATAAACGGCGTTATCAAAAAGCACGAGTTCACCCGTGCGGACAAGGAACAGGACAGAATTAACCACGTTGATTACTGCAACGCAAACACCGGTCCTATTTTCCTCACCTACCGCGAAAACGACTTTATCAGCAAGACCGTTGCCGACTGGCAGAGCGCCCATGAGCCCGTTTATGACTTTGAAAACAGCGGCGTCAGGAACACCGTCTGGGTCATTGACAACGATGAGACAAACAAAAAGCTTGCCGACGCTTTTTCAAAAATTGACTCGCTTTACATTGCCGACGGACACCACCGCTGCGCGTCCGCGGTCAAGGTGGGGCTCAAAAGGCGCGAGCAGTTTCCGGACTTTGACGGCAGCGAGGAGTTCAACTTTTTCCTTGCCGTGGTCTTTCCGAAAAACGAGCTTGCAATCATGGACTACAACCGCGTTATCAAGGACCTGAACGGTCTTTCGGAAAAGGAGCTTCTGCAAAAGCTTTCCGAAAAATTCACCGTTGAGGAATACGGCAAAGAGGGTGCATACCGCCCCGAAAAGCGCCATACCTTCGGAATGTATCTCGGCAAAAAGTGGTATAAGCTTGAGGCAAAGGAAAACAGCTTTGACGAAAGCGACCCCGTATTAAGGCTCGACGTTTCAATCCTCCAGAACAACTGCATTGAGCCGATATTTGGAATAAAAGACCCGAGAACAGACAAGAGGATTGACTTTGTCGGCGGAATACGCGGACTCGGCGAGCTTGAAAGGAGATGCGCGCTTGACATGAAAATTGCCTTTTCAATGTTTCCCACCTCGCTCGATGAGCTTATGGACATTGCGGACGCAGGCAAGGTCATGCCGCCGAAATCCACATGGTTTGAGCCTAAGCTTCTCAGCGGACTTTTCATTCATAAGCTGAGCTGAATATCAAAATCACCTGCTGCCCGGCTTATGGAGGCAGCAGGTGATTTTTGATTTTATAAGCCTTTCAGTGCTTCAAGTTGATCTCTTCTTCCATATATTACTGCAATTACATGAACTTCATTTCTTTTATCGTCAATCCAAAAATATACAAGAAAGTTTTTAACCGCCATTTTATGTACGCCGTAGCTGCGCCAAGGTTCTTCCTCGGTCAGCGCAACTCTTTTCGGCATTCTTGCAAGTGACATAATTGCTTTTTTCAGTTCGTCGAGCAATCTCAAGGCAGTATCGGGAACACAAAGTGTTTTTGAAATATATATAAAAATTTCTTGCATTTGTTCATTCGCCTGAGGTGTTATTTTTACGCTATACTCATTCATTGGCAAGTTCCCGACCGAGCACTTCAAAAGCCGCTTTTGCATCAAGTGAATCACCGTTTTTTGCTTGTTCAAGACCGTTTTTCAGTATGGAATCAAGCGTATCTCTTTCCATTGAATCAAGCGTTATAATTTGTGGGGAGAGACTGAGTGAAAACGGAATGGCTTTTTTTAGGATGATCTGTTTATATAGCATATTGATAACAACCGAAACCGGTATTCCAAGCTTGGACATAATCTCCTCAGCCTGTTCTTTAACATCCGGTTCAACCCGTGCAACTACATTTGATGTTTTTGAAGCCATTTTCAATACCACCTTTCTTTTATTATATTGTATCACCTTGTATAACAAATAGCAATACAAATTTATGGGATTTTCAATTTATTATTACTTACCAAAAAGCCTTTTTGAAAGGACTGATTTTAATGACAGAAAAGCTTTATGACCTTAACAGCTATGTTACAGAATTCACCTGTAAAGTGATTTCGGTTTACAGTGATGAAAAATATACATATGTTGAAACCGACCGCACGGCTTTCTTCCCGGAGGGCGGCGGACAGACCAGCGACCGCGGTTTTCTCGGCGGAGCCTATGTTGAAAACGTTCAGCTTGAGGGCGGAAAAATTCTTCACTATATTAAAAACGATGTTGAAAACGTGAAGAAATTAACGCCCGGAGCCGAGGTGACGGGAAAAATCGACTTTAAAAAGCGCTTTTCCGATATGCAGCAGCATTCCGGCGAGCATATCTTCTCAGGTATCGTGCATTCGCTTTTCGGTTTTGATAATGTCGGCTTTCACCTCGGAACCGACTTTGTTACCATTGACACAAGCGGCGAATTGAGCAGCGAGGATATCTGTAAAGCCGAAAGCCTTGTCAATGAGGTTATTTGGAAAAATCTTGAAATTAAAGCCTATTATCCCTCACAAGCAGAGCTTAAAACGCTCTCCTACCGCAGCAAAAAGGAGATTGATGAGGCTCTGCGCATTGTTGAAATTCCCGGTGTTGACGTCTGCGCCTGCTGTGCGCCGCACGTTAAAAGGACGGGCGAAATCGGCTCGTTCCGCGTTGTCAAAAGCGAACGCCACCGAGGCGGAACAAGGCTCTATGTCCTTTGCGGCGAGCGCAATATGCTTGACGCGCGCGAAAAGCTGCTGCAAAACTACCTTGTCAGCAATCTCCTTGTCACAAAGGAAACCGAGACATTCCGCATGGTTCAGAAGCTCAAAGAGGAACGGACTGCCCTTGCGCTTGAGGTATCCGCACTCAAACGCGAGCTTTCCTCACTGAAAAGCGAAAATGTTGAGAGCGCGGCGCGCATTGTCCTGCTTTCCGACACCGACGACATGGGCTGTGCGCGTGAGCTTGCCGATAAGCTTTCCGAAAAAGCAGCCGATTTTGCGGCGGTACTCTTTGGGGAAAACAACAGCCGCTATGTTATCATTTCCAAAACAGACTTCAACCTCGGCGCGCTTTGCAAAGAGCTTAACAGAACATTTTCCGGTCGTGGCGGCGGACGCGGCGGCATTGTTCAAGGCTCGCTTTTATCCCCGGACGGAACAGAAAAATTCCTCAAGGAATTTCAGCTTTAAGCGTTTCAGTCTAATTGACGGTTTGCACTTGAAAATAACAGTGTAAAATGATATCATAATATTGGGGAGGAGAATAACTCCCGCAAATAACTTTTTTGAAAAGGAGGAAAAAGCCTTGTCATACAAAAACTGTGAATTCTGCGAGCATTATCTATATGACTATGAGGAGGAAACGTACTACTGCAACGTCTCCTTTGACGAGGACGAAACAGTGCGTTTTTTGACCGGACACTATGCCTGCCCTTTCTTTAAGTATTGCGAAAACGAATACAAAATGGTTGAAAAACAGAATTGAGGTTGCTTTCCAATGGAATCATTAAAACACCTTTATAAAATCGGGCGCGGTCCGTCAAGCTCCCACACCATGGGTCCGGACAAGGCTGCGCGGCTCTTCAAGGCAAGGTATCCTCAGGCGGACAAATACGTTGTTTATCTTTACGGCTCGCTTTCCGACACGGGCAAGGGTCATAAGACCGATGTTGCCGTTATCGAAGCGTTTGCTCCGGTAAAGACCGACGTTATCTTTGCCGGAACGCCGTCCTTCCCTCTGCCGCACGAAAACACTATGGACTTTTACGCCGAAAAGGACGGAAAAAGAATCGGTTTTGCACGAATCATGAGCGTTGGCGGAGGAGACATTGTTGTTGAGGGCAGCGAGGTTGCAAAGCACAGAGACATTTACAAGGAAAACACCTTTGCCGAAATTTCGGAATACTGCCTCTCACACAACATCCGTATAAGCGACTACGTTTTTGAAAACGAGGGCGAGAAAATCAAAGAATATCTCAAAACAGTCTGGGAAACAATGAAGCAGTCAATCCACGACGGGCTTTCCACTCGCGGAATACTTGACGGCGGACTTGAGGTTGAGCGCAAGGCGCAACTGCTTTATAACCAGACCCACATTGACGAAAGCTCCACCACAAGGGAAAACCGCCTTGTGTGCGCCTATGCGTTCGCGGTCAGCGAGCAGAACGCCGCCGGCAAAGTCATAGTCACCGCTCCGACCTGCGGAGCTTGCGCGGTTGTTCCCTCGGTGCTTCGGTATATGCAAGAAAAGCGCGGCTTTTCCGATGAGCAGATCATACGCGCCCTTGCAGTCGGAGGAATTATCGGCAACCTTGTTAAGACCAACGCTTCAATAAGCGGCGCCGAGTGCGGCTGCCAGGCCGAGATCGGAACGGCGTGCTCAATGGCCGCCGCCGCCCTTTGCGAGTTGTTTTCAATGGGGCTCGGTCAGATTGAATACGCCGCAGAGGTTGCAATGGAGCATATGCTCGGTCTTACCTGCGACCCCGTGTGCGGTCTTGTTCAAATTCCGTGCATTGAGCGCAACGCCGTTGCCGCAATGAGAGCCATTAACGCGCTCTCGCTTGCAAACTTCCTTTCAAACACAAGGCGCATTTCCTTTGACGATGTTGTTAAAACCATGTACCGCACCGGAAAGGACATCTCCTACCGATACAAGGAAACAGCCAAAGGCGGTCTTGCGGAAATTGATCTAAAAAGAAAAAGAAACGAGGATAAGTAAAACATGGACAAGCTTGAAACCCTTTCAAAAATTAAAAGCTGCGGTCTTGTTGCCGTTGTGAGAGCAAAGGACGAAGCCGAGGCCGAACGCATTACCGAGGCGTGCATTGAGGGCGGCGTTGCGGCAATTGAGCTGACCTTTACCGTGCCGAAAGCACACAGGCTCATTGAGCATATGGCGGACAAATATGCCCTGAACGGCGACATCATTATCGGCGCAGGCACAGTGCTTGACAGCGAAACGGCACGCATTGCCGTTCTCTCCGGAGCGCAATACATTGTTTCTCCGCACCTTGATGAAAGCATTCTGCGCCTTTGCGCACGGTATCGCATTGCGTGTATGCCCGGTGTTTTCACCCCGACCGAAGCGGTGAAAGCCCTTGAACTCGGCGCAGATATCCTCAAAATCTTCCCCGGAGACATTGCAACGCCGAAATTCATCAAAGCCCTGCACGGTCCGCTTCCGCAGGCGCAGATGATGCCCTCAGGCGGAGTCAGCCTTGAAAACGCTGCGGACTGGATAGCGGCAGGCGCCGTTGCCCTCGGTGCCGGCGGAAGCCTTACCGGCTCTGCAAAGGACGGCGATTTCGCCGCAATAACCGAAAAGGCGAAAAGGTTCATTGAAATAATTAACGAAAGCAGAAAGTAAAAGTTCATAAGCAAAACCTCCCGTTTGCCGAAAAGCAGACGGGAGGCGTTTTTTTGTGTTTTGCTGAATTGCAGCAGGAGATTTTCGTTATGCCTTTTTGGCAGTTTCCTTCTTTTCGGTTTCAGTGCTTTCGCCCTTTGCCTTTGAAACAAGGAGGTTTGTGATGATGCCGAGGATAAGAGCGCAGGCAACTGAAGTGAGGGTAACTTTTCCGAAGCTTACAACAAGTCCGCCGATTCCGCAGATGAGGA
>JAEDIH010000108.1 GCA_016292575.1 Clostridiaceae bacterium
AAAAACGCTTGAACAGCTCAAAAAGAAAAACGGAAGTCTGCCGTTTATCAGAATCAGCGATTCACCGCGCTTTTCCTACCGCGCTTTCATGATCGACAGCGCACGCCATATGCAGTCCGTTGATGAAATCAAAAAATACATCGAAGCCGCCGCACTCTATAAGTTCAACGTTTTCCACTGGCATTTAACCGATGACCAGGGCTGGAGAGTTGAAATTGAAAAATATCCGGAGCTTACAAGAGTCGGAGCGTTCCGCAACGGACACGGCTTTGGCAGCAAAAACAAGGCCGTTTACGGCGGATACTACACAAAGGACGAAATAAGAGACATTGTTGAATTCTGCCGCGAAAGGTATATTGACGTCATTCCGGAAATTGATATGCCCGGTCATATGATTGCCGCCATCGCCTCCTATCCCGAGCTTTCCTGCAGCGGAAAGCCCATTGGTGTTGAACTCAACCCCGGCGTACACAGAACAATCCTTTGCGCAGGCAATGAAAAGGTCTTTGACTTCTGCTTCGACGTTATTGACGAGGTGTGCGAACTTTTCCCGTATGAATACTTCCACATCGGCGGCGACGAAGCGCCCAAAAACCGCTGGGATACCTGCCCGAAGTGCAAAGAGCGTATCCGCGAGGAGGGGCTCAAAAACAGCGAGGAGCTTCAAGGCTACTTTGTTAACCGCATAATCGGTCACCTTAAAGAAAAGGGCAAAAAGGCCGTTGTCTGGAACGAAAGCCTTAAAAGCAAGATGCTTAAACCCGGCGCCCTTGTTTCCGACTGGATGGACAAAGAGCACCTGTGCGAGGATTGGGCAAACAGCGGCGGAAAAATCATTATTGAGGATTTCTTCCATTACTATCTTGATTACAACTACGGCATCACTCCGCTTAAAAAGACCTATTCCTTTAACCCGATGCTTGAAAAGCTCGATATCAAGGGCAGAAAGAGCGTTATGGGCGTTGAAACGCCTATATGGACGGAATTTGTTGAAAGCTTTGACCGGCTTTGCTATCTCTGCTTCCCGCGCATGATGGCCGTTGCCGAAAGCGGTTGGACAAATTGGGGCAGAAGAAACTATCGCGATTTTTTAAGGAGAGCGGAAGCAAACCGTCGGCTGCTTCTTTCAATGGGAATCAACATGGCGCCGAAAAAGGACTGGGATCCCCTCCCCTTCGGTCGAATTAAAGATCAGCTTTCGCACTATACAAAATTCCTTACAAGAGAAAACCTCCGCTGCGTCAGAGCCAATAAAAAAGAGGACAGGGAAGCAAAAAAGCGGAAAAAAGGAGGAGCTGACTGAATATCATTTAACTTCACTTTAGCTTCATGACGATAATGTAATTACCAAAGATAAAGGAGGCAGACGGCATGTATTGCAGAAACTGCAACGCACAAAATCCTGAAAACAGCCGCTATTGCAATTACTGCGGCGCCCCGCTCAGTGATGACTGCGTACCGCCTGACCGCGAGTTGACGCCGCCGCTGAACAACAGCACGGCGATCATTTCGCTCATTATGAACATAGTTATTTTTAACATTGTCGGTCTGATTTTCGCAATCCTTTCGCTGGTTAATTACAACGACTATGAGGCCGCACTCCGCAAGGGAAACTTTCTTCTTGCGGAAAGCTATAAAAGCTCCGCAAAAAAATATTTAAAGATAGCGATTATTGTTGCCGGAATTATTCTGGTCGTAGAAATTGTTGCCGTTGTCATCTTTTTTGTTTGGACCAGCATTTTCTCCGTGGGCGTATTTCAGACAATATTCGGCGAAAGCATAAACTGTCGAATTTAAAGAATCGGAGGTATAATTTATGTATTGTAAAAATTGCAACTCATATAATGATGACAACAGCCGCTTCTGCAACCAATGCGGAGCCGAGCTTGAAAGGGAACCGGAGCAGAGCGCTCAGCCGGACAGCGGATATACCGACCAGTATTCGCAGCCTTACTCTCAGCCGTATTCCCAGCCGCAGCCGCAGTATTCTCAGCCGACTTACAATGCTCCCGCCGAGCCGACACCGCCGCTCAACAACACCATGTCAATTGTAGCAATTGTTTTGAATATCGTCGTTTTCAACATTATCGGCCTTATCTTTGCAATTCTTTCACTGACAAATTATAACGACTACGAATCCGCGCTCAGAGCAGGCAACCTTGCCCTTTCCGAGCAGCTCAAAGCAAAGTCAAAAAAGTATTCCAAGGTTGCAATCATACTTTGCATTGTTGTTGCCGTCCTGGGCCTTATTGCCGGCATCATCGCCTTTGTCAGCGTATTCTTCTTTGCGGCGAACCAGGACGTTTCCACTCTTGACCCGGAGTTTTTTGACGAGTTCGAAATTTTTTCCGAAACCGTTGTACCCACAATTGCATCCTATATTTCATAAAGAGCCAAAAGAAAGCGCCGTCCGTTTTTTCGGGCGGCGTTTATTTCTTTTTGTGCGCAAATAATTATTTCAATGTAACAATCGTCACGCCGCTTTCTCCCTCGCCGAAGGTGCCGAGACGGAAAGACTTGACGTATTTGCATTTTCTCAGGTAGTCCTGAATACCCCTGCGAAGCACGCCCGTACCCTTGCCGTGAATTACGCTGATCTCGTTAAGACCGAGACGCATACACCTGTCAAGATGGCGTTCAAGCTCCATAATGCCCTCTTCAATGTTCATGCCCCTCAGGTCACACTCTGTCTTGTCCGCTCCGCCAACCTTGAATTCATGCTGCACTTTTTTCGGTGCGGTCTGTTTTTTTTCGGTGCGCCTGTTTTTTGAAAGGCGAAGATTACTTTTGGGTGTACGCATTTTTATTATTCCGGCGAGGACTTCAACCTCGCCCTTTTTGTTTTCAAGAGCGGTTACGGTTGCTGTCTTTCCGATATCGGCAAGCAAAACCTCATCTCCGATTTGAATCGAGGTCGGAACGATATAGTTCGACTCATCCGCAAGCGCCGCCGTTACCGGATTTGTAATATCATCAAATTCGCCGAGACTCTTTTTGAGAAGCTGCTTTGCCCTGCAGGCGGCTTCAGCCTTGTCCGCAGCCTTTGCACTCTCCTTTTTGAGCTGTTCAAGCTCGCTGACAAGAGCATACGCACTGCGCTTTGCCTGCTCAACAATCCGTTGTGCCTGCTGCTGAGCCTTTTCAAGCTCCGTCTTCCGAAGCTCTTCAATGCTGTCCTTATACTTTTGAGCGTCCGCCTTGGCCTTTGCCGCCTCAATGCGAATGGCTTCCGCCTCGTCCCGCTTTGCCTCATAGTCCTGGCGGCTTTTTTCAAGCGATTCAATAACGTCCTCAAAGCTTGCATTCTCGCTTGAAACCAAAGCCTTTGCCCGCTCGATAACGCTGCTTTCAATGCCGAGCCGAGCAGAAATTGCAAAAGCGTTTGACCGTCCCGGAACGCCGATTAGAAGTCGGTATGTCGGCTTGAGCGAAGCTACGTCAAACTCGCAGCAGCCGTTTTCAACGCCCGGCGTTTCAAGCGCGTAGACCTTTAGCTCCGCATAGTGAGTCGTTGCGGCGATCTTTGCGCCCTTTTCGTGAATACGCTCAAGCACAGCCATTGCAAGCGCGGCGCCCTCAACAGGGTCTGTTCCTGCGCCAAGCTCATCTATAAGCACAAGCGAATGTTCATCGCTTCCGTTAATTATTCTTACTATGTTCGTCATGTGGGACGAAAAGGTTGAAAGCGACTGCTCAATACTCTGCTCGTCTCCGATATCGGCAAAAACGCGGTCAAAGACCGAAAGCTCGCTCCTGTCCCCTGCCGGAATCATGAGCCCGCACATCGCCATGAGAGAAAACAAGCCGAGCGTCTTGATTGAAACTGTTTTTCCGCCCGTGTTCGGTCCGGTAATGATGAGCGAATCGAAATCCGTGCCGAGCCTTATGTCGGTTGCAACAACCTTTTTCGGGTCAATGAGCGGATGACGCGCTTTGTTGAGAATGATTCTGCCGCTGTCGTTGAGGGCAGGCGTCATCGCTTTCATATCATAGGCAAGCTTGGCCTTTGCAAAGATAACGTCCAGCTCAACGGCACACTCGTAGCTCGACTTGATGCCGTCATAAAAGCTCCCGGCCTCGGACGAAAGATCAAACAGAATTCGGTCAATCTCCTCCTGCTCCTTGCCCTGAAGAACCTTAATCTCGTTGTTCGCCTCAACAACCCCCGCAGGCTCAATGAAAACCGTGGCTCCGCTTGAGGAGGTGTCGTGAACAAGACCGCTGATTTCACCGCGGTGTTCAATCTTAACGGGAACAACGTATCTTCCGTTGCGCATTGTGACTATCGCTTCGCGCAGAGCTTTCTGGTACTGCGATGAGCGAATCATTTTGTCAAGCCTGTCGCGCACTTTTGAGGAAGCCGCTCTTATTTTGCGCCTGATGTCGTAAAGCGCAGGAGAGGCATTGTCGCTCATCTCGTCCTCGCTGATGATTGCCGAGGTAATCTTGTCCTCAAGATATTTGTTAGGGGTAAGAGCGTCAAAGTAAATGTCAATGGAACAGCGCACACCGTCGTTTTTGCTGCGCCACTGGGTAATTCCCCGAATAGACCGCAAAACCTCCGCAACGTCAAGCAGCTCACGCATGGAAAGCACGCTTCCGGCGTTTGCTCTTGCAAGAGCGTTGTTGATATTCTTCAATCCGCCGAATGACGGCGCACCGAAGCGAGCCATAAGCATGTGGGCGTCCGCTGTCTGGTTGAGCAATGCCTGTGCCGAGGACAGCTCAGTCTGCGGCTCAAGCTTTTCAATCTCGCTTTTTCCGTCCTCGCTGCAAACGAATGAAGAAAGCTTTTCAAGAACTTTGTCAAGGTCGAGAGCTATGTAATCTCTGTTCATGCTTCTCCCTCCTATTCCGTTATGGATTTATAAAAATCAAGTGTTTTGTACTTGCGCATGGTTATGTTTTTTAAGTACCGCTCGCTCACGTCGCTCAAAAGAAGCAGCGACGGCTTTGAAAGATTGAACGAAAAGACCTTGCCCGGCTCACTCAGGCAGATGTGGCGCATTGCTGTAACAACGCCGGGCGGCAGGGTCACCGTCTTTTCCCCCGGCAGACAGTCGTTGCAGTAAAGCTTTCCGGAGCGCGGAGAAAAGTACATCGGGTCGCTCTCAAATTTTCCGCACCGCGCGCAGCCCACAATCGACGGCATATAACCGGCAAGCGAAAGGAAGCGAAGCTCCGCGGCAGCCTTGATAAGAGCCTTATCGCGTTTGTTTTCCGCAACAAAATATACTGCGTTCAAAAACAGACTCAAAAACTCGTCCGCAGCCTCCTCCCTGACCGCAAGCTCATAGGCAAGCTCGGCAAAATACTGCGCGAGCGAAAGCGAAACAATGTCCTCGCGCAGCGAAAAAAAGACTTCCTTTGCAGTCGCTTCCGCAACCGTGTATACTCCGCTTTTCTTTTGCTCAATCACAAAATCGGAATAGCACAAAAGCCCGGTGGAAGCAGAATTTCTGCTTTTCGGGCTTCGCACGCCGTTGACAAAAGCCCTGACCACACCGAGCTTTCGGGTGAGCAGGGTAACAAGTTTGTCGCGTTCACCGGTCGTTTGTTCACGAATGACAACGCCGTCCGTTTTAATAATCATAGTACGTAAAGTCCCCGTAATCGTCTGAATACTCGATATCATCCCGCTTTTCCATTGCGGGAAAATCACTGTCAAAATTGTTGACGAATTCTTCGGCAAACTCCTCGGAAACCTCATCGCCGAAAAAGGGAGTTGCCTTTTTTTCATCTCTTGCGTTTTTATAGTTGAGATAATCCGAAACCTTACCGGT
>JAEDIH010000109.1 GCA_016292575.1 Clostridiaceae bacterium
TGGGGGTGCTTAAATGGCAAAAAAATATTCAACAGTCCTTTTTGACGCCGATAATACGCTGCTTGACTTTGATATGGCGGAAAAGTGCGCGCTGAAGAGAGTGCTTTCTGAGTTTGGCATTGACGCCACGGAGGAAACGGCGGCGCTGTACAGCAGGATTAACCTTTCATACTGGCGAGCATTTGAGCGCGGCGAGGTGACAAAAGCCTACCTGCGTACGGCTCGGTTCAGGGATTTGTTTAATGAGATAGGCTTCAAAAAGGAGGTTGACGTCACACGCGTTGCGGATTGCTATCTGTCCTACCTCGGCGAGGGCGCGTTCCTGCTTGACGGTGCGCTTCCTCTTTGCCAAAGGCTGAAAGAAGAGGGCTATTCGGTTCATATAATTACAAACGGAATTGCTGCAACGCAAAAAAGCCGCCTTGCAAAAAGCGGTCTTGACAAGGTTATTGATAAAGTGTTCGTCTCTGAGGAGATTGGAACGCAAAAGCCGTTTCCGGCGTTCTT
Organism: Clostridiaceae bacterium; assembly: GCA_016292575.1. Classification (GTDB taxonomy): domain Bacteria; phylum Bacillota; class Clostridia; order Oscillospirales; family Acutalibacteraceae; genus UBA6857. The sequence goes on from JAEDIH010000109.1 coordinate 508, forward strand.
TGAGTACGTTTTTGAAAATATTGACGAAAAGGACAAATCAAAGCTCCTTGTTGTGGGTGATTCCTACAGCTCGGACATCAAGGGGGCGTGCGGCGTCGGTCTTGATTGCGTGTGGCTTAACAGAGCAAAAGAGGAAAACACACTTTCGCTTCCGATAACAAAGGAGATTGAAAGCCTGAGAGAGCTTTTTGAGTTTTTCGGTCTTTAAGGAAGCTTCCCTAAGGCTTTTTGATATTGAGAAAGGGGCGCCGGCATCAGCGGCAGCCCCCATTTTTTATTTGCAGTAATTTTCAATGGCTTTTGCAATGAAAGCTGAAGTTCCGTCACCGCCGGCTTTGTCAATGTTCTGCCTGAAGCGTTCGTCTGCAACATACATCTGACCGAGGCCGGAAAGAATTTCCTTTGTGCAGGTATAGCAGTTTTCTGTGATAAAGGACTGCAGCTTTTTCACGCAGTCTTGCGCCTGCTCGCAGTCGGGCGAAAGACTGCGAAGCTTGCCTGCCTCGCGGAAGATAGCTTCCATTTTGATAAAGACATCGGTTTTTTGGTTGTCCGTTTTTGCCGCTGTTTTGGTTTCATATTCCTTATATGCGGCGGTCTGACCCCATTTTTGCCGTGCTTCTTCGGCGTATTTTTCAATTTCAGTATTGTCAAAGGCGGAAAAATCCATTTTAATCACTCCTGTTTTCATAGTGTCACGGGCAAGGGCGATAAGCTTTTCAAGGTGTTCCCTTTTCATCTCGAGCAGAGTTATCTGCTCTCTCAAAGCCGAAATATAATCGAAATCCGGATTTTCGATAATGGCTTTAATTTCCCGGAGCGGAAACTCCAGTTCGCGGAAAAAAAGAATGCTTTGAAGCTTTGCAAGCGAAGAATCGTCATACAATCTGTAGCCGGCACTTGTTACGGCGGACGGTGAAAGCAGACCGATGCTGTCGTAATAATGCAGTGTGCGCACACTGATGCCGGAAATTTTGCAGACTTCGTGAACGGTTTTCATTTTCTTTCCCTCCCGTGCAAGCTTAGAATACACTATGACGTTACGTCAGAGTCAAGACATTTTAAAAAAAGTTAATATTTTGTAAAAGTTTTATACAAATTTAGTTGACAATGTGAAAAATAATTATTATAATTACATAAAATCGCTGTGCTTTTATTGAGGTGATTTGGAAAAGAATGTAAATTTATTATGGAGGAAAATCGGCATGAAGAAAACAACAAAAAAACTTTTTTCGTTATTTCTTGCAATGCTCATGCTGCTTTCGTGTATTTCTGCATCGGCTGCGGCGCAGGGCGGTGAGGAGATTATCACAACGCAGGTCATAATTTGGGATGACTTGCCCGCAATGGAACCCGGCAGGGAATGCACATTTACAGAAAGCTTTTACGCAAGGTTTGTTCCGGAAAAAAGCGGTCTTTATGAGCTTTATATGCTGAACGCGTCCGGAGCAGCTTATGGCGGGTCAGTAATTGTTGACGATGAATATGAGACAGGCTCGCTGACAAAGGATGATGTAGAATTCTATTTTGAAAAATATCTGATTGAGCTTGAAAGCGGAAAAACATATAACATTTCCTGCCATGCTCTTGATGAGGATTACGATGCTGCTGTCAAAATCAGCCTTGTCTGCGACCACGGCAACAAAAAAAGCGAAGCGGCGGTCATGCCCTCCTGCGGTGTCGGTGTTACCGCAGGCGTATACTGTCCTGACTGCAAAAGATGGCTGAGCGGTCATGAGGCTGTTTTTAAGTCGCATACCGACAAAAACGGCGACCGCGTCTGCGATGTCTGCAAAAAGGAAAGCGCTGACGCAAGCGGCTATACCGGAAACGGGAAAAACGCAAGCTATAAGCTTTATTCCGACGGAGAGCTTGTAATTTCCGGTACCGGTGCGGTTGGTTCTTTCGGAATATATGTCGGTGACGATAAAAAGCTTTCCTTTAATGACAAGGTTAAAAAGATTACCGTTAAAGAGGGCATAATAACGCTTTCTTTTGCAGCTTTCTATGATTTTGAAAGCCTTGAGTCGGTATCGCTTCCGGAAAGTCTTGAAGTGATTGACAGTTACGTTTTCAATTCATACTATCTTGTCGAGCTTTATATTCCCTCGAATGTCAAGACCATTGAGGAGCCGGATACAATCAACAACGCTTATTTTGAAAAATTTGATGTCTCGCCGGAAAACAAAGTGTTCAGCTCGCAAGACGGTATTTTGTTCAGCAAGGACAAAAAGGTTCTCTATGCTTATCCGGGCGGAAAAACGGAAAAGAGCTACACCGTTCCGGACGGCGTTGAATGCCTTGCCGACTATGCATTTTTTAGCTGCTATGACCTTGAAACACTGAAATTACCCCAAAGCCTGAGCCTTGTCGGTTCATATGCGTTTTCGGACGCAGTGCTTGAAAACGCCGAGACTGACGGCTTTGTGAAATATGTTGACTTTGTTGCGGTCGGATTTGATGACTCGGACGAGGAAAATCTGCCGGACATTCTCAACGTCAGAGAGGGAACAAGGATTATTGCCGCCGAGGCTTTTTGGGGCGCAGACTTTGACGGTATTATTCTTCCGGAGGGTCTGGTTTCAATTTCGTCGCGCGCTTTTGAATTTACTTCAATGTACAACCTTGTTATTCCCGAATCCGTCAGATATATTGAAGACGGTGCGTTTAATTATTGCAGCATGGGAAACCTTGTTGTTCCCAAGTCCGTTGAGTATTTCGGGGACTGCTGCTTCAGATATATGGAGGCCATAGCGTTCCTTAACCCGAGCTGTGAAATCGGAAACCTGCGTGTCGGTTTTGATTTCGCAGAAGATTTTTCCTCCCCTTTGAAGCTTTTTGTCGGCTACAGCGGTTCAACGGCGGAAAAGACCGCAAAGGAAAACGACTCAATGTTTGCTGCTCTTGATGAGGGTCATGAACACATTTATTTTTGCACGGAATATGTCAGAGCAACCTGCACCGAGGACGGAAGGACTGTTTATTCCTGCCCCTGCGGAAAGTCCGAGCCGAGAGACGAGACTGTTGAAAAGGGTCATTCATGGAATGAAGAAAGCGTTGACAGCGACGGAACAATTCATTATGAATGCAGCGTTTGCGGCGAAACAGAGGAAGAAAAATGCGATTGTGTTTGCCATAAGGGCGGAATCTATAAGATATTCTATAAGCTTATCAGAGTTTTCTGGAAGCTGCTCAAGGTTAAAAGGTTCTGCGATTGCTCAATAGAGCACTATTAAGGAAACGACGAAAGGAGACAAGCCATGAAAAAATTCAGACAGTGTCTCGCTTTGTTCCTTTGCGCTCTGCTGCTTTTGCCGGCTGTTTCGTTGAATCCGGCTTTTGCAAAAGGGCAGGACGCTTATCCCGAAAGCGAGCATTACTACAGCAATAATTACTATAATGAATGGATATATACATATCCGAAAGAGACCGACGGTCTTTTTGTAACGTTTTCAAAAAAGACAAGAACCGAGGAAGCCGACAGCTTTTTAAGCGTTTCTTTTGAAAATGAAGATGAAATCAGCTTTGAAGATGTTCTGGCTGAATGGGCGGAGAAAAAAATCGGTGATTATATCTCGATTTTTGATAAGGATAACAGTCTTATCGGCGTTTATCAGGGCAATGACCTTTCCGGAACAACAATATATGTTCCCGGAAACACATTCAAAATTACACTCACCACCGATTCCTCGGTAACCGCATACGGCTTTTCAATCGACAGAATTTCGGACGAGATTTCAGAAGAAGAGCTGAATGACGTTATTGCGGTTGTCTATGACCTTGGAAACGGAAAATTTGAAACCGATGTATTTTATATTGACTATCTGGAACGATATTATTGCCATGAAAACGAAGACGGAAGCAGCGTTCTTGCGGCTCCCTTAGATTCTTCATTGCACGGCCTTATAGCCGGAGACGGGGCTGTAATCGGCTGGAAAGGCGAGGACGGAACGGTTTATTCCTATGATATTCACGATATCGCTTTCGGATTTTCTGCGGAGGAAAAGGTTTTTCCGGTTGAGGACGGAAAAAACGTTTATCGCTTTACCGCAGTCAAAACGCCTGTCACGCTCAAAAAGGAAGATGTCTATAATTTCACAAACAGCAGTCAGTATTTCGATGTTGACGGCAGCGGCGGATATTATATGACCAAGGAAAACTATCTGCGTCTTGTTGCAAGCGCCTGTGTAATTCATGGCGCAGGTCCGCTTGCTCTTCCGGCTGCGGTTCTTTCCTCGGTTTTAGTCGGCTATCCGAAAATGGACTGGGACGGCTCCTGCATTGGCTTCACGACCACCGTCTGCCTGCAAAAGGAAGGTATTCTTGATGTTGCAGGAACTCAGGAAGGTGCAAAATGCATCAATGATTTGAAACCGACAGACGAGCTTATCAGTCTGCTGAATTATTATAACGGTCAGGCCTCGCTCACGACTGTTACAAAAAACAAAGCAAATTACAAAACGCCCAAGGAGTTTTCAAGACAGCTTGAAAAGATGTTTGAAAGCGTCTGCGCCGGCAATCTTGTTCTCATGGAATTTTTATCACTGGGAGATATTAAAAATTCATTTGTCGATTCAACATATCACGGCTTTGTTTTCACCGGCGGCTATACCGATGAAAACGGAAACCACGTTCTGTTTTATTACGATGACAACGACTATGAATACGGCGGATATGGAAAATGCTCGGTCTGCTATATTGAGCCGGACTTTTCCGCAATTCATACCGAAAGCTACGGCGACCTTGAAACAATTTTCTGGACAGATGAGTTTGAAGCGTATAAGTCGCTCGACATCAACGGAAAGGACAACAGCGTTTTCCACTACTGGAAAGAGTATATCAAACATATTTTTGAAATTGTCAGAGAGTGGATAGAATTCTATATTCTCGGCGCATTTAAGAAGTAAAACAAAGCGACCGTTATTTTCAGCAGCCTGCTGAAAATAACGGTCTTGCTTTATAGCTCAGTCCTTAATAACTCTTACTCTGATGACGCCGTCAATGCCGTCAAAGAGCTTTTCAAAATCGGTGTCCTTTTCGCCGAGACTTATGTCAACGATGGTATATGCCATGTCCTTTTTTGCCTTGTTCAAAAGGTTTTCAATGTTGTAGCCCTCGCCTGATACCGCCGAGGAGATTTTTGCAATCATGTTCGGAATGTTTTTGTGAATGATGCAAAGGCGGCAGTCCGTTTCGCGCGCTGTGGAAACATTCGGGAAGTTGACCGAGTTGCGGATATTGCCGTTTTCAAGGAAATCCACAAGCTC
>JAEDIH010000110.1 GCA_016292575.1 Clostridiaceae bacterium
GTTGAAAAGGCTCTGCCGCAGTTGTCGCACGTCATGTCGCGGTTATCATCGCAGTGCTCGAGGGCAGGCAGCCCGACCCCTTTTTCAACAAGCGTTTTGCAGCCGTTGCAGTAGGTGTCGCCGCTGTAGCCGCACTTGTTGCAGGCGGCGGGAACGGCGTTTTCAACCGTGAGCGCACTGTGGTTTCCGGGGTTAAGCTTTATCGCCTTTGTTTTTGTTTTTCCGCAGTATTTGCAGGTGTAGGTCATGACGCCCTTTTCGGTGCAGGTTGCTTTTTTTGTTATAACTCCGCCGTCATAATCATGGTCGCAAGAGAGATTTTGTGCGGATACAAACACTCCGTCCGTGGTTTCGTACCAGGCTTCGCCAAAGATGTTTTCCACTTTAGTGCAGGCCCTTATTTTTGCACCCTTTTTGTAAACCGAAATTGTTTTTGCCGCAGAAAGCGGAGCGCTTTTTGCGTCCTTTTCGTCGGTGCAGACAAACGGTCTGTCCTCATACTCTGAGCGTGCGTTTTCGCCCTGCGCGGTGAGATATGAGGAATAGATGTAATCGCCGTTATCGGTAAGATACCAAAGGCTTCCGTCCCTGTCATAGACAAAGCCGACGGCGTTAACGGCTGCGCTGCGCCAGAGGGTGCGCGTTCTTCCGGCGGAAAGGCGCGGAGCGTTTCTGAGAATTTTTTCGTTTGCGCGGACGGTAAAGGTTTCCGTAACGCTGTTTGAGGGAACCTTTCCGTTCTCAAAGCTGAGGTTTGAGCAGGAGATGTAGCCGCCGCTTTCTACTCTGTACCAGACGTTGCCGTATTCGTTATAAACATAGCCGTTTATTTCAACGGTTTTGTTCTTTTTAATCTTTTTGAGCGCATCAGAGCTGTCGTTCGGATGGCTGCAAACCGTTTTTTCGCTGAGGGTCTGCGCCGTTGCTTCAATGTAATCTGACGGCGGAAACGCGGTTGCGTCCGTTGATTCAAGGTCTGTTCCGACTGTGTAATCGCCCTCGGCGGTTTTGTACCAGAGCATTGAGTTTTCGTCATAGACATAGCCGACAACGCTAACCGTGCTGCCGGGCAAAAGCTCCCTCGTCTGCGCAAAGGCTTCGCCGGCGCCCGTCCTTGCAGCCTTGGTTGAATTTACAACCCTGAAAACGGCATTGTATGAAACCGGGGACTGAATTTTTGTCCTGTATTCAACAAGACCGTAGCCCTTGATTTTGGGGCTTGAAAGGGGATAGGCACCCTCAATGACCTGATAGGCGCGGTTCTTGCTGTTCCATGCGTTGCCCTCAACGGTATTGACCGTATCGCCCTCAACGGATTCAACAAGACCAACATGGTCGCCGTATGCGCTCATGGGCGTGTTCGGGTTTTTCGGCTCAAAGTCAAAGAAGATAAGGTCACCGCTCTGCGGCGTGTATACCTCCTTTGAAAAGTATCGCACGCCGAAGTCCTCCGCGTCCGCCCAGGTGTTGTCCTTGAGGATATCCTCCGTTACACCGGCCCGGCGCGCACACCAGACAACAAAGCAGGCGCACCACGCAATGTTACCGCGCCCTGCGGTATACTTTGTTCCGTCCGGGTTGCCAAGCTGCGTTTTTGCAACGCCGATGATGTCCCTGCGCGCATCGCCCGTGTTTATATATGTATTTTCATATTCTCCGAAAGCCGTAAACGGCAGCGCACAAAAGGCAAGCAAAAAGGCAAGAAGCAGCGCCGCCGGTCTTTTATAGCCGTGTTTCATTTTACAGTATTTATCTCCTTATAGTTTTGAAAAACTAAAGACCGGAGCATACCGCGCCTGCGCGCGGCTTTTGATCCGATCCTTTTTGTTGTGCGGTTATCAGTTTTCGCTGTTTGCAAGCGCGTCAAGCGACTGCTTTTTGAGATAGGCGTTGATGAAGCCGTCGATATCCCCGTCCATAACGGCGTTGATGTTGCCCATTTCAAAGCCTGTTCTGTGATCCTTTGCAAGCGTATACGGCATGAAAACGTAGGAGCGGATCTGGCTGCCCCAGCCGATCTCTTTCTGGTCGCCCTTAATGTCCTCAATCTTGTCAAGATGCTCGCGCTCCTTGATTTCGATAAGCTTTGATTTGAGCATACGCATGCAGACCTCGCGGTTCTGGTGCTGGCTGCGCTCAACCTGGCAGCTTACGACAATACCGGTAGGAATGTGGATAAGACGGACGGCTGAGGAGGTTTTGTTAACCTTCTGACCGCCTGCGCCGGAAGCGCGGTAAACCTCCATCTTGATGTCCTCGGGGTTTATTTCAACCTCAATGGTATCGTCAATTTCCGGCATAACCTCAAGGGAAGCAAAGGAGGTGTGTCTCCTGCCCGAGGAATCGAACGGCGAAACACGGACAAGGCGGTGAACGCCCATCTCGCTTTTAAGATAGCCATAGGCATTTTCGCCCTCAACAAGGACAACGGCGGACTTGAGTCCTGCCTCGTCTCCGTCAAGGAAGTCGAGCGTGGTATATTTATAGCCGTGCTTTGACGCCCACTGACCGTACATTCTGAAAAGCATCTGGCACCAGTCCTGCGCCTCCGTTCCGCCTGCGCCGGCGTGGAAGGTGAGAATGGCGTTCTTTGCGTCGTATTCGCCGGAAAGGAGGGTTGAAAGCGTCTGCTTTTCAAGCTCCTTTTCAACCGCCTCAACGCTTGCGCGGCATTCGTCAACCAGATTGAGATCGCCCTCCTCGTCGGAAAGCTCAATCATCATGAGCGCGTCGTCATAGGCGGCTTTGAGATCGTCATAGGCTTTAATTCTGTTTTTGAGCGAGGCGATGCGCTGAAGCACCTTTTGCGAATTTGCAAGGTCACCCCAGAAGTCCTCGGCGGCGGTCTGCTTTTCAAGCTCCTCAATCTCGGCGCTCATTTTTTTAAGGCCGAGCGCGTCCGCAAGCTCCGCAAGGGGCTTTTCGCTTTCAAGAAGCCGGAGTCTGAGTTCTTCAAATTGAATCATTAAAAATACAATCCTTTCATATGTGCATATCATTAAAGCAAAGAAAATTTATTAAATCACGGGTATTGTCCTTTCAAATAACCATAAAAAGGCATATTAACTTATACATTATACATATTTTTGACATAAAGAGCAACCGAAAAATTAAAATTCTCTCACTTTTTTAAAAAAGTGGGAAAAAAGGCCGCAAAGTAATTGCAATTTTTTCAGAAAACAGTAAAATGGTATGTGACAAAATCCGCACGGCAAGATGAGCTGTGCAAATTTTAAGGTTGACGTAATATTTGTCTGTCTATAATAAAAATGAATATGTAAGCTTTACAAAACAGGGAAAGGTACAAAATGAGATACGAAAACAATATCTGCGACGGCTGCAAGCAAAAATTCAATGAGGGCGACGACATTGTTGTCTGCCCCGCTTGCGGAACGCCGCAGCACCGCGAATGCTACGAAAAAAACGGAAAATGCGTGAATGCCGGGCTTCATGAAAGCGGCTTTGCCTGGCACGGAGAGGTGACAACGCCCCTTTCAAAGGAAAACAGCGAAAAGCAAGCGCAGGAAAACGCGCAAAAGCTTGTTTGCCCAACGTGCGGCCACGAGAATCCGCCCGGCTCAGACTTTTGCGAAGCCTGCGGACAGAAGTTCACCTTTTTCGGTGTGAACCTGCTTGAAAAGGAGATGCGCCTCAACCGCGAGATTGACGAGGAGGACCGGCTCAAGGAGGAGGTGCAGGACGCCCAGAATGCAATTTACAGCGGCATGGGCACGGACGAGGACATTGAAAGAATGATTGACGCCAGGGCAAAAATTGTTGCTCCCGGCCTTTCAAAGGAGCAGGAGCAGGAGGTTATCTGCTCCCACCCGATAAAGCGCGTGCTGGTTTTCATCTCCTCAAACGCGGTGTGCTATTTAAACAAATTCAGGAAAATTGAAAGCACCGGCTCCCTCACCTGGAACTGGGCGGCGTTTTTTCTCACTCCGTACTGGTTCTTTTATCGCAAGCTTTACAAGGCAGGAACGGTTTTCCTTTCGCTCAGGCTTGCGCTCTCCGTTGTCATGCTTCCATTCATGGAAAAGTTCCAGTCCGTTTCCGAATCGCTCATGGAGGCCGCAAGGAGTTCAACAACGGACGCGGCCTTTGCGGCTTTGTACGACAGCTTTCTGAAAGCGTCCGTTCCGGTCTACATTCTGAGCTTTCTGGTTCTTGCGCTTTCGGTGGTTTCTGCCCTTGTTGCGGACAGACTCTATAAAAAATACGTTACCCGGAAGCTTACCGAGGCAGAGCAGCTTTCCGATCCGCTGATTTTTTCCCATTTCTTTCTTAAAAACAGCGCAGTCAATACGCTTGCCGCCCTGCTTTCGCTCACTGCCGTATATCTTGGTCCGAATATAGTCATGTTTTTTATTCAGTAATATCAAGTGTTTACAAGGAGAAGAAGAATGAAAATAAGAAAAGCCATAATTCCGGCGGCAGGACTCGGCACAAGAGTTCTCCCGGCCTCAAAATCCATTCCGAAAGAGATGCTCAACATTGTTGACAAGCCTGCCATTCAGTATATTGTTGAAGAAGCCGTTGAGGCAGGCATTGAGGAAATCCTGATTATTACAAACCGTGGAAAGGGCGCCATTGAGGACCACTTTGACCATTCGTTTGAGCTTGAGGCGAACCTCAGAGACAACCCTGCCAAAAAGAGAATATACGATGATATTCTGAAGCCGGTACATATGGCGAACATTTACTTCCTGCGCCAGAAAGAGACAAACGGCCTTGCGGACGCAATAGCCAAAGCGAGGGGCTTCATCGGCAACGAGCCGTTCGCAATTCTTTACGGCGACGACGTTATTACAAACAAGGGCGGCAAGCCCGTCATCGGTCAGCTTTGCGACGCATTTGAAAAGTATCAGAAAGGCGTTGTCGGCGTGAAAGAGGTTCCGCGCAAGGACGTGAGCAAATACTGCTCGCTGGACGTTACTGCGCTTGACGGCAGACTCATGGAGTGCCGGAACATTATTGAAAAGCCGACGGAGGATCAGATTATTTCCTGCTATTCCATTCTCGGCAGAGTTGTTATGCCGCCGGAGATTTTCGATATCATTGACAGTACCCCGGTCAACGAAAAGGCCGGAGAGGTCTACTTCACCGATTCGATGGTGCTGCTTGCAAAAAAGTTCGGCCTGCTTGCGCTGGACTTTGAGGGAAAGCGCTACGACATGGGCAACAAGCTCGGCATTATGAAAGCCAACTGCGAATTTGCCCTCAATCACGACGAGATCGGCGCAGACTTCAGAGAATACATCAAGGAGCTTGCAAAAACGCTCTGATAAGACAATTGTAACATTTAATGGCCGCTCTTTATGGGCGGCATATTAGATAATAGATAATAGATAATGGATAATAGATAATAGATTTTCTCTCGCGCCCAAAGGTGTAACCCTTGCTGTACGCGCTTCCCGCGCAACATCTAAAATCCAATATCTAACATCTAAAATCTAAATCCGTAGGGGCGTCGCTTGAGGCGCCCTCATACTTTGCCCGTTGCACGGTTTACCCACAAAGGAACAACGTAAAAGCAAAATCCGTACGGGCGGCGCTCGGAGCCGCCCTTTGTTCCCCTTTGCGCTGACCGAAAAATTAACGCGAAACGTCGGGATTTCGTTGGGCTTTTACACGACTGCATTTGGTAAGGCAGCAGGGCGGCTCCGAGCGCCGCCCGTACGGATTTAGATATTAGATGTTAGATTGCTATTTTATCTGCTTTGGTCGATATCACCAAAAACGAGGGCGCATTTTTCGGCAAAGCGC
>JAEDIH010000111.1 GCA_016292575.1 Clostridiaceae bacterium
GTGAGGGTAACTTTTCCGAAGCTTACAACAAGTCCGCCGATTCCGCAGATGAGGATAACAGCGACAACAAAGAGGTTCTTGTTTTCTCCAAGGTCAACTCCCTGAATCATCTTGAGACCGCTGACCGCGATAAAGCCGTAGAGCGTGATGCAAACGCCGCCCATTACGCAGTTCGGAATGCTTGCAAGGAAGGTTACGAACGGTCCGAAGAAGGAGATTATGATAGCCATGACAGCCGTTGTGAGGATTGTTACAACCGAAGCGTTTCCGGTGATTGCAACGCAGCCTACCGATTCGCCGTAGGTGGTGTTCGGGCAGCCGCCGAAGAGGGCGCCGGCCATTGAGCCTACGCCGTCGCCGAGGAGAGTTCTGTGGAGACCCGGCTCCTTAAGGAGGTCTTTTTCAATGATTGAGGAGAGGTTCTTGTGGTCTGCAATGTGCTCTGCAAAAACAACGAATGCAACCGGAACATAGGCAACGGCAACGGTTGCAATGTACTGTCCGTTGATTTGTGAAAGTCCCTTTGAAGCCTCAAGGAAGGTGAAGTTGGGAACCGCAAACCATTCCATGTTGCTGAAAACGGTGAAGTCAATAACCTGAAGCGCGGTGTTTCCGGTCTTGATTCCGATTACGGTGAAGATTGTTGCGGTAAGGTAACCGGCGCAGATACCGATGATGAACGGGATAAGCTTAGCCATCCTTTTGCCGTATACCGAGCAGATGATTACAGTGAAAAGGGTAACTAAGCCGCAGAGAAGAGCAACATAGGGGTTTGCGGCGGATACTGCCGAAACTTCGTCAACAATGGCTCCGTCCTTGATAACCTGAGTGGTGACCTCTGTCATGACCTTGCCGAGGGTAAGATCGCCGACTGCATTGCCTGCAAGCGAAAGACCGATGATTGAAACTGTCGGTCCGATTACAACGGCCGGCATGAGCTTGTTGATCCATTCAACGCCTGCAACCTTAACTGCGATTGCAATAACAACATAAACAAGACCTGCAAAAGCTGCGCCGAGGATAAGACCTGCATAGCCTGCCTGAGCTGAAGCAGCTCCGCCGAATGCTGCGAACATTGAGCCGATGAAAGCGAACGAGGAGCCGAGGAAGACCGGGCTTCTGAACTTGGTGAAGAGAAGATAAACGATTGTTCCGACGCCGGCGCCGAAGAGTGCCGCCGACTGGCTCATTCCGTTGCCTATGATTGAGGGTACCGCAATCGTTGCGGCAAGGATTGCAAGCAGCTGCTGGAAGCCGAACACGACCATCTGACCGAACTTCGGCTTGTCTTGAACATTGTAAGTAAGTTTCATTTTTTTACAAACCTCCTGAAAAATTTACTCTATAAAAATGCGCTGCCGCGCATTTTTAACCCTTAATGATTTTGACACATTCCTCTGTTTCATACGGTCTGATGCAGACCTTAACGACCTCGCTGCTGGACGTGGGAATGTTTTTACCGACATAATCCGCGCGGATCGGAAGCTCGCGGTGACCCCTGTCCACAAGAACGGCAAGCTGAATTTTTGCAGGTCTGCCGAAGGAGAGGATAGCGTCAATGGCGGCTCTTGCCGTGCGTCCGGTATAGATAACATCATCAACAAGGACAACCGTTTTTCCGTTCACGTCAAAATCAACCGCGCTTGCATTGAGCCGGGGCTGATCGGAAAGGGGAGAAAGGTCGTCGCGGTAGAGAGTGATGTCCAGACTGCCCGTTCTGACCGCTGCGCCGAGCTTTTCAAGGTTCTTTGCAATAACCTCGCCGAGCTGCTCTCCGCGGCGTTTGATTCCGACAATGCAGAGGTTTTCGGTGGATTCGTTTTTTTCAATTATCTGGTGCGCAATGCGCATCAGCGCTCTGTCCATTGCAAGAGCGTCCATAACAACGGGTTCCGTTTTCATTCCCTCCTTTTATATCGTAAGCATGAGCAAAAAGCACAAAAAAAATATCCTGCCCGTGAGAGGCAAGACAAACATAGCTTAAGGCGCAGTAATCCGCGCATTCTATATGAACATCTTGTCGGTCTCACTGAACCGCCCTTAAAGATTTGTTTTTCAAACTATATCACAGGCAGGAGAAAAAGTAAAGGGGTAAAAGCAAAATAGTGTATTTTTGTTGAAAACCGTCAAGGCAGGTCGGCAAAGAGAAGAATAATATGTTAAGTTTTGCTTTTTTACAGTAAGAAAGCGCAAATTAAACATATATAATCAGATTTATCAATAAAAAATCAAAGAGCTGCCTTTGCGGACAGCCCTTTGAAAATGTGTTTGTTTATGTAAAAACAAGAATACAGGTTTATCAGTCGTCGGCTTCGGCCTTTGCTTCGTCAATAACCTTCTGCGCAACGTTTCCGGGAGCGTCCTCATAGCGCGCAAAGGTGAGGGAGAAGTGACCTCTGCCGGCGGTTACGGAACGCAGGGTGGTTGCAAAGTTGCCCATTTCTGCCATCGGGACCTCGGCAACAAGCTCCTGCATCTTCGGCTCGTCTGCCGCACCCATACCGAGAACACGGCCGCGGCGCTTGGTGATGTCGCCCATAATGTCGCCGAGATTTGCGTCGGGAACATAGGCCTTGAGCTCACCGATAGGCTCAAGAATTACGGGATTAGCCTGAGCCATACCGTTTTTATATGCAATTTTTGCGGCGGTACGGAACGCCATATCGTTTGAGTCAACGGGGTGATAAGAACCGTCATAAAGAACAGCCTTGAGTCCGACCATCGGATAGCCGGCAAGAGGTCCTTTGAGGATTGCTTCCTGAAGACCCTTTTCAACCGCCGGGAAGTAGTTCTTCGGAACGGAGCCGCCGACAACCTCCGTTTCAAAAATCAGCTCGTCGCCGTCATGCGGCTCAAAGCGGATCCAAACGTCTCCGAACTGGCCGGATCCGCCGGACTGCTTCTTGTGGCGGCCCTGAACCTGGCAGCTCTTGCGGATTGTTTCTCTGTATGCAACGCGCGGAATCTTGAGGTCAATTTCAACGCCGAACTTTGACTTGAGCTTTGCAAGAACGATGTCGAGGTGCTGCTCTCCGAGACCGGAAAGGATCATCTCCCTTGTTTCCTCATTGTTTGAGAAAACAACGGTGGGGTCTTCGCCCATAATTCTGCGCAGACCTGCGGCAACCTTATCCTCCTCGCCCTTTTTCTTGACCACGATAGCCATTGAAAGCGAGGGCGCCGGGAAGTCAACGCCGGGAAGCCTGATAATGTCTTTAGCGTTGCAGATAGTGTCGCCCGTTGCAAGACCGGAAAGCTTTGTAATAACGCCTATATCGCCTGCGGTGATGGCGGAAATATCCTCCTGCTTGCTGCCCCTGACGGAGATGAGCTTGCCCATTCTCTCGCTTTCGCCGGTTCTTGCGTTGTATGCCGGAACTTCGGCGGTAATTTTTCCGGAAATAACCTTTACATAGGACATTTTTCCGACAAACGGGTCAGCAACGGTCTTGAAGCAGATTGCTGCAAGCGGTCCGTTCGGATCGCACTTGACCTCAACCTCGTCTCCGCCGTCATTTTCGCCCTTTTCGGCTCCTGCCTGTGCAGGCGAGGGAGCGGAGAAAACGATAGCGTCCAAAAGAAGGTCAACGCCGTCAAGGGTTGTGCCGGAGCAGGCGTATACGGGATAAATTTCGCCCTGCTCAACACCCTTGGTAAGACCGTTGATAATCTCCTCCTTGGTAAGCTCCTCGCCGTCGAAGAACTTCATCATGAGGTCGTCGTCAACCGAAGCCACAGCCTCCATGAGCACGTCTCTCATCTCGCCGAGATGGGGATCGTCCGGAACGTCGATAACGGTGGACTTGCCGTTGGAATATTTAAACGCCTTGTTGCTGCAAAGGTTGACATAGGACTCAACCTTTCCGTTCACCATGTGGGGAATGACAACCGGGCAAAGCTTTGAGCCGACCTCCTGCTTGAGAGCCTCAAAGGTTTTGAAAAAGTCTCTGTTTTCGGCGTCAATTTTGGTGATTGCAAAGAATTTTGCAATGCCTCTTTTGTCGGCGGCCTTGATAGCCTTTTCCGCGCCGACGTCGAAATCCGAGCCTGCGGAGGTAACAATAAGGGCGCACTCCGCGGCGCGCATAGCCTCATAAACGCCGCCCTCGAAATCGAATTTACCGGGAGCGTCAAGAAGGTTAATTTTTGTGTCTCTCCACTCAAGGGGAGCAAACGCCGTTGAAAGAGAGCACTGACGCTTTTTTTCTTCGGGGTCAAAGTCCATTACCGTGTTTCCGTCGCTGACCTTACCGAGTCTGTCGGTTGCCTTTGCAAGGAAGAGCATAGCCTCGGCGAGGGTGGTCTTACCCTTTCCGGTGTGACCGGCAATGGCGATATTTCTGATATTTTTTGCGTCGTAAGATTTCATACAATAACCTCCTTGAACCGCAGACGCCGGGGAAACGACAGACCCCGGAGCGCGATCCGTTTTCACGGCGGAGATAAAATTTCCGCCTTTTATGTTAGTCACTCAAATATCAAATACTTGAAGTTAACAGATTTATTTTATCATATAGTGACCAAAAGTTCAAACTTATTTATAACTAATTTTGTGCATTAATTTTTGTTCACTGTGCATAATTTCTTATTCAAAACGAAGACAAATTTTGCGCTTCTTCATCACGAAAACCGCAAAAAACAAAAAAAGGCTCCCGAAGAAGCCTTTTGAATTTTTGTCCTGTGTTCAGCCGCAGGCGGAAAAGCCGCCGTCAACAACTATTGACGTTCCGGTAACATACTGAGAAAGCGGCGAGGAAAGGAAAAGCACGGAGCCGACAATATCCTCAGGCTTTGCAAGTCTCTTTTGTGCAACCCTTGCGGTCATATATTTCATCCAGCGTTCATCCTTTAGCTGAGAGGCAATGAGCGGAGTTTCAACAAAGCCGGGGCAAACGCAGTTGACCTGAACGCCGAAGCGCGCCCATTCGCCGGCAAGTGACTTTGTAAGCTGCAAAACCGCGCCCTTGCTTGCGCTGTATGCCGCCGCTGACGGAACGGCAATAAATGCGCTCAGCGACGACATGAAAACGACCTTGCCGCCCTTTTTCCTGTTCCAGAAGCGATTGAAAACCTGCTGAGTGAAGAAGAACTGACCGGTCAGATTGATGTCGAGCACTCTGCTCCAATCCGCGCGTGTTTCAAATATGCTGTAAACATCGTGTGCAATGCCTGCGTTGTTAACCAGCACGTCTATTGAGCCAAGCTCCCTTTCGGCAGCATCAAGGGCGTTTTCAATGTCCGCCTCCTTAGTGATGTCGCAAGGCGCAAAGGCAATTTTTGAGCCGGGATAGCTTTCCTCAAGGGTGCGGCAGGCTTTTTCAAGCACATTTTCGTCAAGGTCGCAGAGGAATACCGCCGCGCCGTTTTCAAGGAAGCCTTTTGCACATTCAAGCCCTATTCCGCCGGCAGCACCGGTGATGAGTACGTTTTTTCCGTTCAATCCAAGCGAGTATTTCATATTCACTTCTCCCGTATTCATAATTTGTTAACATTATAACACGCACCGTCGGCATATTCAATTTACATTTGATGTGTTTGCTGTAACAAATCCGCCCGTTTTGCTGTCCGGCAGTTATCAGTCGGCATTTTCCTCCTCAATCTTGTCAACAATCTCCTGCGGAATGGCCTCGCCGTGCTTAACAAAGAGAATGCAGAACATACAAAGCAAAAATGCTATCGGACAGTAATAGAACAGCGACATATACGTTCCGCTGACCATTGCAACAAAGCCGT
>JAEDIH010000112.1 GCA_016292575.1 Clostridiaceae bacterium
ACGGCTACTTCTGGTATGTCAGCCGTGTTGACGACGTTATCAAGTCCTCCGGCTATCGCATAGGACCGTTCGAGATTGAGAACGTTATTATGGAGCTGCCCTATGTTCTTGAATGCGGAGTCTGCGCTGCTCCCGATGAGGTCAGGGGACAGGTTGTTAAAGCCTGCATTGTTCTTACCAACGGAACCGAGGGTACCGACGAGCTTAAAAAGGAAATCCAGACATATGTTAAGACGCATACCGCTCCGTATAAATATCCGCGTATTGTTGAGTTCAGGGACGAGCTGCCTAAGACCATCAGCGGAAAAATTATCAGAAACAAGCTTTAATATTAAAAAATTCAAAAATATTCTTGACAAATTTTCAAAGATGTGATAGTATCAACTCAATGGCAATTTAATATATTAAAGCGTTGAAGGAAAGTTCAATGAAGCACAACCTTTTTCAGAGAGTCGGCGTTTGGTGCAAGCCGTCAAAGGCGCTTTTTTGATGTAGTTCCCGAGCCGGAGGAAAGAAAGCCGCTTTCGGTCAGTAGAATCCTCTCGTGTATGCTGCGTGAAGGCATAGGGTTTGTTTGAACCCGAAGAGCGGCGGTTTTTGATAACCGCAAATTGAGTGGTACCGCGGGTAGTGTTTATTACGCTCGTCTCAAGAATTACATCTTGAGGCGGGCTTTTTTGTTACCCCTCCTTCCGCTTTTTATGCAGCAAGGAACACTTCTTTTCCCGCTTGAATTTTTGGAGGAACAGACTATGGACTCAATCACATCTCTCGACCTTAAAATCATTGAAATGGCGGAAAGAATCCGCGAGCTGCGCAAGGACGTCGGCTTTTCGGTTGAAAAAATGGCAATGCTTACCGATGTTTCCAAAGAGGAATACATCGAATGCGAAAACGGACGTCATGATCTCAGTTTTGCGTTCTTGTACCGCTGCGCACTTGCGTTCGGTGTTGACGTTTCGGAAATTATTGAGGGCTCTGCGCCCAAGCTCAAGTCGTACACAATCACTCGCAAAGACGACGGACAGCGCATTGAGCGTGCCCACGGCATGGACTATTACAACCTTGCCGCCGCGTTCAGGAACAGGATTGCCGAGCCGCTTTATGTTGAATGTGTTTTCAGCGAGGAAGCGCTTCACCGCGATATTGAGCTTACGACTCATGTCGGTCAGGAGTGTGACCTTGTTATAAGCGGAACGATGAAGCTTCAGATAGGCACTCACACCGAAATTCTCCATGAGGGCGACTGCGCCTATTACGATTCCTCAACTCCGCACGGAATGATTGCCCTTGACGGCGAAAACTGTAAGTTCTATGCAATAGTTCTCAATCCGTCAAATTGGAGCCGGGAAACCGTTGAGGAGTTCCGCAACGAAAAAGATGTCAAGCGCATAAAGACCAACAAGCGCATTTATCACAAGTTCATTCATCCCGTTGAGGACGAGAGGGGCGCGCTTGAGTCTATAAGCTTTGAAAACGAGGATAAGTTCAATTTTGCCTTTGATGTTGTTGACGCTCTTGCCGAGCGTTCACCGCAAAAAAGAGCAATGCTTCACATTTCAAGGGATAAAAAAGAGACGGAATTGACTTTCCTTGATATGAAAGAAAATTCCGCAAAATGTGCAAATTACTTCAAAAGTCTCGGCATTAAAAGGGGCGACCGTGTCATGCTTGTCATGAAGCGCAGATATCAGTTCTGGTTTGCCGTTCTGGGACTTCATAAGCTCGGCGCAATAGCCATTCCTGCAAGCAATCTGCTTCAGGAGCACGATTATTCCTACCGCTTCAACGCTGCCGGAGTTTCCGCAATAATCTGCGCCGGCGAGGACTTCATCTGCGAGCAGGTTGACAAAGCGCAAGAGGATTCTCCAACGCTTAAAATCAAAATCTGCACCGATGGAAAGCGAGAGGGCTGGCACTCGTTTGACGAGGAGTATCCGCTCTTCAGCGAAAAATTCCTGCGTACCGAAGATACTCCCTGCGGCAACGACCTTATGCTCATGTTCTTCACATCGGGAACAACGGGCTACCCGAAGATTGCCGCTCACTCATACAAATATCCGCTCGGCCATTTCATCACGGCGAACTACTGGCACTGCGTTGACCCGAACGGACTTCACCTGACAATTTCCGATACCGGTTGGGCAAAGGCAATGTGGGGCAAGCTTTACGGCCAGTGGCTGTGCGAGGGCGCGGTCTTTGTTTATGACTTTGACCGCTTTGATGCGGCGGATATCCTGCCGATGTTCAAAAAGTATCACATTACAACCTTCTGCGCACCGCCGACAATGTACCGCATGATGATTAAGGAGGATCTTTCAAAGTATGATATGTCCTCGGTTGAACACGCGACAATAGCGGGCGAAGCGCTTAATCCCGAAGTTTTCAGAAAGCTTGAAGAGCTCACCGGTCTCAAGGTTATGGAGGGCTTCGGTCAGTCGGAAACAACGCTCGTTATCGGTAACCTTTTCGGCTCAAAGCACAAGCTTGGCTCAATGGGCAAGCCCACGCCGCTTTATGACGTTGATCTTGTTGATCCGGACGGAAAGAGCGTTAAGGACGGCGAACCCGGCGAAATTGTTATAAGAACAGCAAACGGCGCACCCTGCGGACTTTTCACCGGATATTACGGCGATGAAAAGCAGACAAACGAAGCGTGGTACGACGGAATGTATCACACGGGCGATGTTGCCTGGCGCGATGAGGACGGCTATTACTGGTATGTCAGCCGTATCGACGATGTTATCAAGTCCTCCGGCTACCGCATAGGACCGTTTGAAATTGAAAGCGTTATTATGGAGCTTCCCTATGTTCTTGAATGCGGAGTCTGCGCTTCTCCCGATGAAGTCAGAGGTCAGGTTGTTAAAGCCTGCATTGTTCTGACAAAGGGAACAGAGGGTACCGAGCAGCTCAAAAAGGAAATTCAGACCTATGTTAAAACGCACACTGCACCCTATAAATATCCGCGCATAGTCGAATTCAGGGACGAGCTTCCTAAGACTACCAGCGGAAAGATTATCAGACATAAGCTTTAACAAGCTTTAAGGAGAAGCTGTATAATGGAAGATAAAAAAATCACCGTTTTTTGCGGTCATTACGGCAGCGGAAAGACCAATGTTGCAATAAATTACGCCTTTGACCTTAAAAAGCGGCACGAAAGCGTCAGCATTCTTGACCTTGATATTGTCAATCCCTATTTCCGAACAAAGGACAGCGAAAAGGAGTTCAATGAAAAGGGGATTGAGCTAATCTGTTCGTCATACGCCGCGTCAAACCTTGACATTCCGGCTCTGCCGTCGGAGATGTACGCGCCGTTCTGCCGCAAGGATAACTACAGCGTTCTTGACATCGGCGGCGATGACAGGGGAGCGGTTGCCCTCGGAAGATTTTCTGAGCTTATCAAAAAGAGCGGGGACTACAGTATGCTTTTTGTGGTGAATTTTTATCGCCCACTTACTCAGACGTCCGAAGAGGCTCTCGAGGTCATGCGTGAGATTGAAAACGCCTGCTCGCTCTCTTTCACCGGTATCGTCAACAACTCGAATGTCGGCGTTCAGACAAATAAAGAATATATTGAGCAAACTTTTTCCCATGTTCAAAAGCTGTGTGAACTTTCATCTCTTCCGCTTGTGATGACAACGGTAAGGGACGACCTTTCAAAGCAGTTTGAAGATATTGAAAATGTGTTTTCCTTAACACTTCAGAAGACTATTTTAGGAGGTTAAAAAATGGCAAAGGTAACGTTTCAGACTGACCTGTGCAAGGGCTGCGGACTTTGTGTTGACGCCTGCCCGAAAAAACTCATTAAAATTGCAGAAAACAAAATTAACGCAAAGGGTCATTCCCCGGCAGAAATGACAAATCAGGAAAAATGCATCGGCTGCGCATTCTGCGCAACAATGTGTCCCGATTGCGTAATTACGGTTGAAAAGTGAGGTGCGAATGATGACAGAAAAGGTACTTATGAAAGGCAACGAAGCGATTGCCGAAGCCGCTATCCTTGCCGGCTGCCGCTATTATTTCGGCTATCCTATCACTCCGCAGACCGAGGTTGCGGCATATATGGCAAAAAGAATGCCGAAGATTGGCGGAGTTTTTCTTCAGGCGGAAAGCGAGGTTGCAGCCATCAATATGGTCTACGGCGTTTCCTCTGCCGGAAAGCGCGTAATGACCTCCTCCTCAAGCCCGGGAATCTCGCTTAAAAGCGAGGGACTTTCATATCTTGCAGGCTCCGACCTGCCGGCGCTCGTTGTCAACGTTCAGCGCGGCGGCCCGGGTCTCGGCGGAATCCAGCCCAGCCAGTCGGATTATTTCCAAGCAACAAAGGGTGGAGGACACGGCGATTACAAAATGATTGTTCTGGCTCCTGCCTCCGTTCAGGAAATGGCTTCGCTTACGGTTAAGGGCTTTGACCTTGCCGATAAATACAGAATGACCTCAATGATTCTTGCCGACGGCACAATGGGTCAGATGATGGAGCCCGTTTCGCTTGAAAAGGTTGAAGCGACCGTCTGTGAAAAGCCCTGGGCAGTCACCGGAACAAAAGGGGAAAGGAAGCATAATATCGTAAACTCCCTTTCACTTGTTCCCGAGGAGCTTGAAAGACTCAACTTTGCCCGTTTTGAACGCTACAAAAAGGTTCAGGAAAACGAGGTTATGTATGAAAGCTTTATGATGGACGACGCGGAAATTTGCGTTGTTGCTTTCGGAATTGCCGCAAGAGTTTCAAAGAATGCGATTGTTGAAGCGCGCAAAAAGGGCGTCAAGGTAGGAATGATCCGCCCGATTACGCTCTGGCCGTTCCCGAAGAAGGCGCTGCTTGACGCCGCCGAAAAGGCGCACACCTTCATCAGTGTTGAGCTTTCAATGGGTCAGATGATTGAAGATATCGAGCTTGCAATCAAGTGCAAGCGTCCCGTAATGCTCTGCAACCGCGTCGGCGGAATGATTCCCTCGCCGAACATGGTTCTTGAAGCTATTGAAAAAGCAGACAAAGGAGGAAGAAAATAATGGTCGTTTTTGAAAAACCGAAATCGCTCACCGATGTGCCGTTTCACTATTGTCCCGGCTGCACACACGGAATTATCCACCGCCTTGTTGCGGAGGCTATAGATGAGCTCGGAATCGAGGGTAAAACCGTTGGCATTGCTCCGGTGGGCTGCGCCGTTTTGGCGTATAACTACTTTGCCTGCGACATGGTGGAGGCTGCCCACGGACGCGCTCCGGCTGTTGCAACGGGCGTTAAGCGTGCCGAGCCGGATAACATTGTGTTCACCTATCAGGGCGACGGCGACCTTGCTTCAATCGGTATGGCTGAAACAGTTCATGCCGCAACAAGGAACGAGAACATAACAGTAATTTTTGTTAATAACGCAATTTACGGCATGACGGGCGGACAGATGGCTCCCACCTCGCTTCCCGGTCAGGTTACCCAGACCTCGCCTTACGGCAGAGACGTTAACCTTTGCGGCTATCCGGTAAAGGTTTGCGAAATGCTTTCTCAGCTTGACGGTGCGGAATATATTGAGCGCGTTGCCGTCAACAATGTCAAAAATGTTAGGAACGCAAAGAAAGCTATTAAAAAGGCTTTTCAGAATCAGATTGACAAAAAGGGCTTTTCGCTCATTGAGGTTGTTTCAAGCTGCCCGACAAACTGGGGCATGACGCCGCAGAACGCTCTCAAGTGGCTTGAGGAAAACA
>JAEDIH010000113.1 GCA_016292575.1 Clostridiaceae bacterium
CCGAGAACAAAGCCGGGAACGGGCGACGGACCGAAGGTTTTGAAAATGTTTTCCCTAAGCATCTTAATATCTTCTTGCGTCATGTAGTAGGTGCCTTTTTCATCAACCTTAAAATAGTACTCCGAGTTTGAGAAACTAAACACCTCGTTGCTTTCAAGGTATGTGGGGCACCAAACTGCATAAAGCTCAAGCGAAACGCCGCTTTCAATCACCTCGCCGCCGCGGTATGCGACAGCACCGTCCGGAGTTTCCGCCCAGCCGGCAAAGGCATAGCCCTCACGGGTAACCCGGCTGTTATATGGATTGGAGTCCACCTTGAGAGTTTTGCCGGAGGAGACCATACGTTCATAGCTTTCCGGATAATCGAGACCTGTGTGGTAAGTTATTTTTTGAATGTTCGATAATTGTGCCGGAGCTTCCGACTCAATTCCGGAGCCGTAATAAGTCTGACTGTTTTCAGGATAGCTGCGGACGCCTTCGGGGTATACTTCCCCGGCGGTTGCGAAAACGGCAAGTGTGAGCGTAAGCAGCACCGCCGCAAGAAAAACGGAAAAAAGCTTCTTCATATAAATTCTCCTTTGTGAATATGAAATATATGTAAGATTTTATCACATTTTATGTCAGTATTCAAGGAGTACTTTCATTTTTTTTCAGGAAGCCGAGAAAAAGCTTATAAAGCGCGTAATGAAAGCTTCGATGTAATGATTAGAAGCCAAACAAAAAGCGGAAAGGAGCTGTTCTAAAAACAATCAGCGCAGCCCCTTTATGAAACACTATTTCACACAATGGCAAGTATCGCTCATCGGACAGTTGTCACATCCGCACCCACAGGAGGATTTACCTTTTTTCCTGTTTTTCACCATGCTGACTATAATTGCCGCAACAACAGCAATCAGAACAGCACAGATAATAATTGTTGCAATATTTTCCGAAAGCCATGCAAGCATATTATTACCCCCTTTTCATAATGGTTTGTTTTGTAACATTAACGCTTGTTGTAAGCCTTGTTGCTTCAGAATATTTCTTTATGAAGAGCATATAAACCATAAATGCAAGAACAGCGATTGCCGCAATCAGACCAATCACATTCAGACTGCCCGTAAAGGCAGAACCAAACTGATAGATCATCAAAGAGACGGAATAGGCAAACACGCACTGATAGCCGATTGCAAACCATGTCCACTTGGCACTGTTCATTTCACGCTTGATAGCGCCGATTGCCGCAAAGCAGGGAGCGCAAAGCAGGTTGAACACAAGGAACGAATATGCGGCAAGACGGGTCATGCCCTCAAAGTCAAGAACACCGAATACGCCGACAACCTCTTCCTTTGCAACAAGTCCCATAATGGTTGCAACTGTCGCCTTGATGTTACCGAAGCCGAGCGGTGCGAAGATCCGACAAAGTGCATTGCCGAGCATACCGAGTACGCTGTTTTCAAGCTCCATTTCCGTGCTGAAAGCAAACGAGCCATCAATTATACCGAAGCAGGAGCCTACCCAGATGATAATTGAGGAAAGGAGAATAACCGTTCCGGCTTTTTTAATAAACGACCATGCACGTTCCCACATGGAACGGAGTACATTGCCGACAGTCGGCCAGTGGTATGCAGGAAGCTCCATAACAAAGGGAGCCGGATCGCCTGCGAACATTTTGGTTTTCTTGAGCATAATGCCGGAAATAATGATAGCTGCTATACCGATGAAATAGGCGCTCGGAGCAACCCACCATGCGCCGCCGAACAAGGCGGAGGCAATTAAAGCGATAATCGGAAGCTTTGCTCCGCAAGGGATAAAGGTTGTCGTCATAATTGTCATTCGGCGGTCGCGCTCATTCTCAATCGTACGCGATGCCATAATTCCGGGAACGCCGCAGCCGGTGCCTATAAGCATCGGGATAAAGGATTTACCGGAAAGACCGAACTTACGGAAGATGCGGTCAAGCACAAAGGCGATTCGCGCCATATATCCGCAGGATTCAAGGAAAGCAAGGAGAATAAACAGGACAAGCATCTGCGGCACAAAGCCGAGAACCGCACCGACACCGCCGATGATACCGTCAACAAGCAGGCTGTTCAGCCATTCGGGACTGTTTGCGGCATCAAGACCGCTTTGAACCAGCACCGGAACACCGGGCACCCATACGCCGTACTCGGACGGGTCGGGCACACCCGACGCATCTTCGCCGAGAGCGGCGTCGTAAATTGATGAAAGGTCAAAGCCCTCCTCAGCCAAGGAATCGGCATAGGAGCCGTAGGCTTCATCAAACGCTCCGAAATCCTTATCGGCAATAGCACCCCGAATATCTTCTGCGCCGATTACGCCTTTTTCGGCGGCGGAGTCAACAAAAATAATCATTTCATCAGTCCAGACATTATTGACCGCGTATTCGGTCATAGCGTCATCATAAGCAGAGGTACCGATGCCGAACAGATGCCAGCCGTCACCGAACACACCGTCATTCGCCCAATCGGTCGCAATGGTGCCGACGGTTGAAACCGCTATATAGTAAACCAGGAACATCACAACGGCAAAAATCGGGAGGGCGGCAAAACGGTTGGTAACAACTTTATCAATCTTGTCGGACGTTGAAAGCCTTCCGGTCGATTTCTTTTTATAACAGCCCTTGATAATCTGACCTATATAAATATAACGCTCGTTTGTGATGATTGATTCCGCGTCGTCGTCCAGTTCATCTTCAACCGCCTTAATATCGGCTTCAATATGATCTAAAGTATATTTATCAAGATTAATCTGCTCCGTCACCTTGTCATCGCGTTCAAAAATTTTAATTGCATACCAGCGCTGCTGTTCTTCGGGCAGATTATGTACCGCCGCCTCCTCGATATGCGCAAGAGCGTGCTCTACGGTGCCTGAAAATGTATGCATCGGAACAGTCTTGCCGTTTTTTGCCGCGTCAATGGCGGCTTCGGCTGCCTGTGTGATTCCGGTGCCTTTCAGCGCAGAGATTTCAACCACCTTGCAGCCAAGCTCACGGGACAATTCCTCGGTGTTAATTTTGTCTCCGTTTTTCTTCACCACATCCATCATATTGATTGCGACAACAACGGGAATTCCGAGCTCGGTAAGCTGTGTGGTAAGATACAGATTTCGCTCAAGGTTTGTACCGTCAATGATGTTTAAAATCGCGTCGGGACGCTCGGTGATAAGATAGTTTCTTGCCACCACTTCCTCCAAAGTGTACGGGGAAAGGGAATAAATACCCGGAAGGTCCGTAATTACAACATCATCGTGCCTTTTCAGTTTGCCTTCTTTCTTTTCAACCGTAACACCCGGCCAGTTTCCGACAAACTGGTTGGATCCGGTCAATGTGTTGAACAGGGTGGTTTTGCCGCTGTTCGGGTTACCCGCAAGGGCAATTCGCAAAGTCATATGTCATTCCTCACTTTCTTGATTAGCATACGCTAACTAACGCTTTAAAAAACAAGGGGCGTTGCCCCGGCTTTGTTTGAATTTACTCTGTTTCAATCATTTCCGCGTCTGCTTTACGAAGCGAAAGCTCGTACCCGCGGACGGTTACCTCAATCGGATCGCCGAGAGGCGCCACCTTGCGGACATAAACCTCCACGCCCTTTGTCAGTCCCATGTCCATTATACGGCGTTTGATCGCTCCCTCACCGTGAAGTTTTACGATCCTGACAGTATCACCGACATTTGCTGTTTTAAGCGTTTTCATGCTGTTCTCCTCCTTGAAATAGATTAAGAGTTAACTGCCGCAGAAAATCAGATCATGATTTTCTGTGCCATTTCCTTACCGATTGCAATGCGGGATTCTTTGACGTTGACAATGACATTACCGCCTATGACGTTGATAACCGTAACGGCCCCGCCCACAACAAAACCGAGATTTTCGAGGTGAGCTCTGACTTGCTGTTTGCCCCCGATTTTTTTAATGATATTTTCTTCTCCTGCAACTGCCAGTGTAAGCGGCATCATATACATTCCCTCTTTAGTCTGTTTTGAATTTATATAGCAGTTAGCGTTTGCTAACCGCTACTCTCAAATATAAGTTAGCTGTCGCTAACCACTTGTCATTATATCCCTCCTGCATTCTTTTGTCAACAGGCTTTTTGTTTCAAAAATCAGTTTCAGCGAAAAAGCCAATCAGTTAGGGTGTGCTAACGTCAGTGCTGTGCAAACTGCACAAAACCGGAATTGAGTATTAAGGGTACAAAGCGCAAAGCGTTTCCCTGCTTTCTAAACGGTGTTTCTATGGGCTGAAACTTGATTTTATTCGGAAAATGTGGTATGTTATTACCGATTAAAGAGCTTTTTTGCCAATGCTTTTCACGGAAAGCGGGGAGGAATCGGAATGCACCTTCAGGAATCCGGAGAGATGTATCTTGAGACAATTTATATTCTGTCAAAAAAGAGCAGCTCTGTCCGTTCAATCGATGTCGGAGAATACATGGGCTATTCCAAGCCCAGCGTAAGCCGAGCTGTCGGTATTTTGAAAAAAGGCGGCTATGTTGTTATGGATAAGGACGGATATCTCTCGCTTACAGACTCCGGTTTAGAGATTGCAAACAAGATCTATGAAAGGCATACCACGCTGACAGAGTTTCTGGTTCGCCTTGGAGTTGACAAGGATACGGCAGTTGAGGACGCCTGCAAAATGGAACACGACATCAGTGATGAAACTTTTGAAGCGCTGAAGCGGCATGCGCACAAGTATGCCGACAAACAGCACTTATAAGCATGACAAGCGGCTGTCGCACTAAGACAGCCCGCAAAGAAGAGAAAACCCAACCGGGCAGCCCGAAAAAGGTTGCCCGGTTGCCGCTTTCGCAGTATAATTTAATTGCTGAAAAGCCATATAGAAAGCAGTGAAATTGTAATGCGTTTAATGTATATCTTTTTTCGTGTATTTCAGATAAGCAATAATTATTCCGCCGATTCCCAAGACTATACCGACAGCAACCAAAGTGCTGTCTAAGCTGCCGTTCGATACAATATCAGCTCCCTCGCAATATCCAAACGGTGTGATGTATTTTAAAAACTCGGCGACATCGGCAATGTTTGCAATCAGGTTCAGAAAGTACATCATTGCGGCAATTCCAAGTCCTGCGCCGGCGCTGCCTTTGCGAAGAAAAGCCGAAATACCGAAGCAAATTCCCGCAAGCTCTAACTGGAGCAGATAATATGCCAGATGCAAAAGACTGATTTCTTTTAGGGGAATTGTCTCGCCAACGGCGGCTATAGAACCGACAGCAAGTGCGTAAATAATTATATTCATGGCTGTAATCTGAATAAACACGGCAATCAGCTTTTCGGTAATAACCCTTTTGCGGCTGACAGGGTGAGTCAGCAGAAATTCCGCTGTTTTGTCCTTTTCTTCCTTGCTGAGAATGCCGACTGCACAAAGAGAAGCATAAAATGCGCCGCCGAGCCCCAAAACATTGCCGCACTCAACAGCATAAAACCCTATAAGCGTTCCGAAATTCAAGCGATCCATACCGAACGCCTCGGTAAAAGAGCCCATGGAGGCGAACATATTGCTTACGCTGTCCATCTGTTCTTTCATTTCAGGGAACAGAAAAATGCAGATTGCAAGAAGAAAGCCGACAGAAGCCGTCCAAATCAAAAACGAGGTTTTGCCCTGCCTGAGTTCATGCTTTACAAGCGTCATACCGTTTCACCGTCCTTTTCATAATA
>JAEDIH010000114.1 GCA_016292575.1 Clostridiaceae bacterium
ACGGCAAGAAGGTTTCAAAGCTTGTTGAAACCACTCTCGGCAAGGTCATCTTCAACAATCCCATTCCTCAGGATCTCGGCTTTATTGACCGCTCCGATCCGGAAAACCTCTTCCGTCTTGAGGTTGAAACACTTGTTAACAAAAAGATGCTTGGAAAGATCATTGACAAGTGCATCAGAATCCACGGCGTTGCAAAAACCGCTGAGGTTCTTGACGATATCAAGAATCAGGGCTATAAATACTCAACCAAGAGCGGTATCACCGTTGCCGTCTGCGACGCCACCATTCCGGAAACGAAAAAGGATATCCTTGCCGAAACCGAGGCTATCGTTGACGAGGTCAACAGGAAATATAACAGGGGTCTTCTCAGCAACTCCGACCGTTCGAGACAGGTTCTCAAGGCGTGGGACGTCTGCACAAGCCGCGTTGCGCAAGCCCTTACCACAAACTTTGATAAATTCAACCCTATCTATATGATGCTCGACTCCGGCGCCCGCGGTTCGGAAAGCCAGCTGCGTCAGCTTGCCGGTATGCGCGGTCTTATTGCAAACACTGCCGGTAAAACCATTGAAGTTCCCATCAGAGCAAACTACCGCGAAGGACTTAACGTTCAGGAATACTTCATTTCCTCGCGCGGCGCCCGTAAAGGTCTTGCCGATACCGCGCTGCGTACCGCCGACTCCGGTTACCTTACCCGACGCCTTGTTGATGTTTCGCAGGACGTTATTATCCGTGAGGAGGACTGCGGCTGCACAGAGGGTCTTGAGGTTTACGACATCATGGACGGCAACCGTGTTCTTGAGCCGCTCACCGAAAGGCTCAAGGGTCGTTTCCTGCTCAACAACCTTGTTGATGAGGAAAGCGGCGAGGTCATTATGGATAACAACCATATGCTCACCGAAGCCGACGCGGACAAGGTTGACGCATATCTCACCGCAAAATATAACAAAGCCATTGAGGGCGGCATGAGCAAAGAGGAAGCCGCGCCGATACGCCATATTACCATCCGTTCGCTCCTCACCTGCTGCTCGGATCACGGTGCCTGCATCAAGTGCTACGGCTCCGACCTTGCAACAGGAAAAGCCGTCACCATCGGCGAGGCAGTCGGCATTATTGCCGCTCAGTCAATCGGTGAACCGGGTACTCAGCTCACCATGAGAACCTTCCACACCGGCGGTGTTGCTTCCGGTTCGGATATCACACAGGGTCTTCCCCGTGTTGAAGAACTCTTTGAAGCAAGAAAACCGAAGACTCTTGCAATGATAAGCGAGATTGACGGCGTTGTTTCCTTTGAAACAATCAAGAAAAATCCGCACATTGTTGTTACCAACGAGGAAACCGGAGAAAGGAAGGAGTATTTCCTCACCTTCGGCGCAAGAGCAAGAGTCTCCGAGGGTCAGCACGTTACAGTCGGCGAAACGCTCACCGAGGGTTCAGTTGATCTTCGTGATGTTCTCAACGTTCTCGGCGTCAGCGCCGTTCATGACTATCTTATCAGCCAGGTTCAGTGCACATACCGTACTCAGGGTGTTGATATCAATGATAAGCACATTGAGGTTATTGCACGCCAGATGATGAAGAAAGTCAAGATTGAAGATCCCGGCGATACCGACTTTTTGCCCGGCGCAGTTGTTGACAAGCGCGACGTTAAAAAAGCCAACGCCGCTGCAAGAGCAAAGGCTGAGGAAAACGGCGTGGAAGTGCGCGAGGCAACCGTCACCCCGGTGCTTATGGGTATCACTAAGGCTTCGCTTGCAACCGATTCGTTCCTTTCCGCAGCGTCGTTCCAGGAAACAACAAGGGTTCTCACGGACGCCGCCATCAAGGGCAAGGTCGATCCGCTGCTCGGACTCAAGGAGAACGTCATTATCGGCAAGCTGCTTCCGTCGGGTACCGGCATGAAGTGCTACAGCGATGTTGAAGTTGTTGACAAGTCCGAACCGAGAGAGATGGAGCTCATCTTCTCAAACGCATTGGGCAGCGATAACAAATAATAATACGATAAGCCGTTATTCAAATCGGGTAACGGCTTATTTTTTTATAACTCTTTTGTGACTTTTTCCTGTTTTAAAATGTTTTATTTGTGAGGGAAATAATAGAAGTACTGAAGCCCTATAAACAAACAAGTACTACATCAAAAATAAAAAGGAGTAATAGGTTATGAAAAAGTTTAGAATCATTATTGCACTTACCCCCGTTTTAGCTATGCTATTTGGCTTTACTGCATCGGCAACCGTGATTTCATCAGCAAATTCCGTTGTAAATAATGATAAATATGAATACCCGATAACACCTCAAAAGACACCGGAGATATGGAAAAGCTTCAGCACACATCAGGAAATGCTTGAAGCCTGTGAGATTCCAAAAGATACGCTTGAAGCAATGTCAACAAAAAGTCTTTTGCTTGCCTGCCTTGAATATCCGCTTGCCGGTGACACCCTTTGCTATGACAACGTCTACGCAGGCTTTGAAAGCGTCATGAATAACAGCAACGCACTCACAGAGCTGTTTTCAAGATCGGATTTTTCAGATGCTTTGGCTTCGCTTTTTGAAACAACAACAGCCGTAAATCTGAAAAATAACACCACAGGTTTTGAATGTATCACACAGTTTCTCAGCCTTATAACAGCACATTCTGTCAAAAACGAATTGATAAGCCAAAACGATGAAAAAAGAATTATTGACAACATAGATGCTTTTGTAAAAGGCTTGTAAAATGACAACCTTTCAGCGAGCATCAGAAGTATTATAATAGCTGATAATTATAATTCTAAAGGAACTTTATTGCAGCAAAAAGAAAAATATCGCTCAACTATAAAGTTTAGTTTTATTAAAGGGGAGAAAAAGCATCTTGAAGTCTAAACAACATGCGGACGAAAGACAGCTGAAGTTAAAAACTGCATTTGAAACATATTGTGATATGGTTTTTCGTCTGGCGCTTTCACGAACGAGGAATCAAACATATGCAGATGATATTTTAGGTGAGGTATTTTTAAAGCTTACCGAAAACATCGGAAAATTGGAAAGCAACGAACACATAAAAGCATGGCTTATCAGAGTCACCATCAACTGCTCCAATAATTACCTGAAAAAAATCTGCCGAGAAAATGCTTTTCCTAACGAAGACATTCCGGTATTTGATGACCCGGAATTCGGAGAAGTTTATTATGCTGTTCTTGCACTGCCGGAAAACTACCGAACAGCAATTCATCTTTATTATTATGAAGATTTGACAATAAAAGATATTTCTATTATTTTAAATCAAAGCGAATCTGCAACAAAAATGCAACTAAAAAGGGCAAAAGAAAAACTGAAAAGTACATTAGGAGATAATTACAATGTTTGCTGAAAAATATAAAAAAGCAAATGACAGCATTTGCATAAGTGATGTGCGAAGAGAAGAACTTCTTTCAATTATCAGAAATGAATCCACTGAAAGGGAGCGAAAAAGGAATTTGCATATCGCAAAGATGTTAATAGCAGGCTTTGTGATTATTTTTGTAACCTGTTGTTCAATTGCAATAACAGACAAAATCAGAACAGTAAAAGTTGACGAATCAACAAATGAAGACAGTTCTTTTCAAAATGAAATGTTTTTCAATAAAATTCCGCTTCTCAGCAATGAAATAAACAGTGATGTACCATTTAATGTTGCCGGTAAAGGCGAGTACAAAAGAAGTGAGCTTCCGTCATTCTTGTCTGATGTTTTGCCCGTTTTTCCGGAAAACTATGCTAAAACCGAAGAGTTGTTTGATGCTTATTACAGTAAAAATTGGAATGAATTCTATATAAATACAACGACAAAATTAGGCGATAAATCTGTTTCGGTTTATGCCGAGCGTAAAGGAAAAACCGCCGATGTGATTCCGCAGAACTGGGTCAGCTGTGATCTGGACAATTTAAAATACGATGTTTATTTTGCGGCAGATTCCAAAAATGTTTTTTCAGCAAATTACATTGCCGATGACGGGATATTGATAGGTATAACGACGGACGAGCTTGAAAGAAGTGAGTTTGTTGAACTTATTAAAAAATGCCTGAAAGCGAGTTGAAGTTGTTGACAAGTCCGAACCGAGAGAGATGGAGCTCATCTTCTCAAACGCATTGGGCAGCGATAACAAATAATAAACCTGACGGTTTGTTGCATTAAAAAGCAAACTAAAAAATAAGCTATAAATTACAAAGGGCAAACATGTGCACTTCCCGTAATTTATAGCTTTTATTTATTGATAATTATTTTAAGCCGCCGCTATTCGGCAGAGCTTTGAGTCTCATCCTGCGGGCGGTTACACAGCTTGGAAAAGAGCCGGCTGACATCAAGATCCCCGGTTGCAAGACCCGGAACCTCCTTATACGCCTTACAAAGCGCAAAGCTTATGCACGAGCCGATTTTCAATATCTCTTCGCTGCTAAAGGGACAGCTTCCTGAAATTAGCATTGCCGCAAAGCCCTGCGAAACTATAAGCATATTGAGCAGAAAGCTTTTTGCCGAAGCTTCGTCCATTTTATAAAACTGCATGACCGACCGCAACACGCGCGGATGCAGATCCCCCGGCAGACTGAAGGATATACTCTCGTTATTACTGCGGCTTGAAAGGAAAAGAAATCTGTAAAGGCTCGGCTCCTCCCGTGCAAAGCTGATATACCGCTCACAGAAACCCAGAAGCGGAACTTTTTCCTCAAGTCCGGTTTCGGCATATTCGCGGTAGAACACGCAGGCCGATTTGAAGGCCTCGTCCTTTAGCTCGTCCATCGTTTTGAAACAGGTAAAAATCGGCTTTGTTGAAACTCCGAGGCGCGCTGCAATCTCCCTTGCCGTGAGCGCGTCCTCTCCGCTTTCACGGATAAGGCCGAAGGCGGCAGAGACTATTTCCTCCCTTGAAAATTTTGCTTTTGGCGGCACGGCGTTCCCTCCCGTTTTGTGCTTATTATGAAATGTATGGCAATGGGTTAACCTTACTGCCGTTTTTGAGTATTTCAAAGTGAAGATGCGGACCTGTTGCGTTACCCGTTGCGCCGATACGTCCAATCTGCTGACCCTGATAAACCTTCTGACCGGGATAAACGCAGATTGAGCCCCACTGCATATGAGCATAGCGCGTCTGATAACCGTTACCGTGGTCAATAACAACCGTGTTTCCGTAACCGGTTGAGCCTGCATATGCTGTGACAACGGTTCCCGAAGCGGAGGCAACAACCGGTATTCCGGCCGACGGACCGCCGCGGACAATGTCAATTCCTCCGTGGTAGCTCCAGCCCGAGATAGAAGCACTGCGGTAGCCGTATCCGGAGGAAAGGCTGTAGGCGCCGCGCGTCGGCCACGCAAAGCCCGAATAGTAGCCGTATGACGAAGAATAACCCGAGTAACCGCTGTACGGCGACTTTGTTCCAACAAGGGTAACCTCGTTTACGGGCGCCTTGGTCTGCTTTTCCGCAACAACTGTGGAATACGTCCGCACACCGTTGATGTATGTAACAAGGGTGGTTATCTGCTTTTCGCCGTATTGTCCCTGCTGGCTTATCTTTTTGGTACCCTTGAGCATTAATGAACTCTCGCGCGTAACCTTTTCATATGGTATTTTCTGAACGGAGGTTTCGGCCTTCATAACCTTGACCCTGACGTAATC
>JAEDIH010000115.1 GCA_016292575.1 Clostridiaceae bacterium
TCGCGGAAAAAGTACCTTGAGGACAACGGCATAACGCTTGAGATAAGCATTAACGAAAGCTTTATCGGCTTTGCCGACCGCGACCTTTTTGAGCGTGTTTTCAACAACTATTTTTCAAACGCACTCAGCCATATAGAGGGCGAAAAAAAGCTCAGAATAAGCTGTGAGGTTGCCGGTGACTTTTATCGGCTGAGCCTTTTCAACAGCGGAAAGCCCATTGCAGATGAGGATATTGAGCACATCTGGAACAGCTTTTACCGTGCGGACAAGGCGCATTCACGCGAGCAGGGACGTTTCGGTCTCGGACTTGCAATTGTTGCCGAAGCGCAGATTCTTCAGAGGGCAAAGTACGGCGTAATCAATCACAAGGACGGCGTTGAATTCTGGTTTGATGTTGCAATGCAAAACCGGAACAACGCCGCCGCAAAAGCATAATAACGAATATTCACCACCTTTTTTTCATAGGTATTGAAAAAAGGACGGTGATTTTTTTATGATGAACTACGTCTGGCCGGTAATGATTATTTTTGCTTTCATTGCAAGCATTATCACGGGAAACATGGCTGCGCTTTCTTCGGCGGTTATTCAGGGCGGACAAGACGCCGTGCAGCTTCTTCTGCGCCTTGTTGCAATGCTTTGCCTCTGGGGCGGAATTATGGAAACAGCGGAAAAGGCAGGGCTAACAGCTGCGTTCAGCCGCCTGCTTTCCCCTGCGCTGAAGCTCATTTTTCCTCGCCTTAAAAAGAACGAATATGCGCTTGAGGCAATTTCAATGAACATTACCGCAAACGTTCTCGGGCTGGGAAACGCCGCAACGCCGCTCGGTCTTGAGGCAATGCGCAGACTCCAGCAACTGAATCCGGACGCCTCAAAAGCAAGCGATGAAATGGTTGTTTTTGTTGTGATGAACACCGCGGCAATGCACATTATTCCGACAACGGTGGCAACGCTGCGCGGTCAGTACGGCTCGCAAAGTCCAATGACAATAATGCCGGCCTCCATGCTGACCTCGGCGTGCGCGCTTACAGTCGCCGTCTTTTTTGCAAAGCTCGGCAACAGATTGGGGAGAAAAAGCAAATGATGGACATAATCGGAGAATGGGTGCTGCCTTTGATGGTGGTATCCATAATTGTTTTCGGTCTGTATAAAAAAGTCAGGGTATTTGACTGCTTTATGGAGGGTGCAAAAAAAGGACTGAAAACCGTATATGACCTTTTGCCCACCATTACCGGACTTGTTGTTGCGGTTACCATGCTGAAGCAAAGCGGCGGAATGGAGCTGATTGCAAAGGCATTTTCGCCTGTTGCCGCGCTGCTCGGCGTTCCGGAGGATACGGTGCCGATGGCGCTTTTAAGCCCGATTTCCGGCGGCGGCTCTCTGAGCCTTTTTGAATCGGTGCTCAAAAGCGACGGACCGGATTCCTTTCTCGGTCAGGTTGCCTCGGTGCTGATGGGCTCAACAGACACTACGCTATACGCCGTGACGGTCTATTATGCCGCTGTCGGAATCAAAAACACAAGGCATACGCTTTACGCAGGGCTTGCGGCGGATTTTGCCTCGTTCGTTCTCTCGCCGCTTTTTGTCCGTCTCACTCTTTACTGATGCAAGATTGCGCTTTAACGGCTGCAATTTGCTCTACATAAACTCCTCCTTGTCTTAGGCTTTTAAGTATTTTTTAGTAAACAGTGATAAAAATACTGTAAAACACTTTATTTTTATGTATAAATGTGCTATAATACAAGTGACCTGATAAGGGAATTATCCTTTGGGCGGTTCTGCCGCTTTCAAGGGTTATATATAAAGGAGGCAGTGTTATGAAAATAACAATCATTGGACGAAAATGTACACCCAGAGATTCTTTCAAGGAAAGAGCCGACAAGAGACTCAAAAAGATTGAAAAATTCTTCGGTACCGACGCCGAGGCAAAAATCACCGCCACCGTTGAGAAAAATGAGATGATTGTTGAGGTGACCGTCTTTTATAATTCAATGATCTTCCGTTCGCAGGAACGCTCGCAGGACATGAACGACGCTCTTGACCGCTGCGTTGATTCCCTTGTTCGTCAGATCAGGAAGAACAAAACAAGGGTTGAAAAGAAGCTTCGCTCCGGCGCTTTTGAAGCGTTTGATGCTATTGACGAATTTGAAGCCGAGGACAAATTTGAAGTTGTCCGTTCAAAGGAAATTGTCCTCAAGCCTCAGAGCGTTGACGAGGCGATTTTGCAGATGAATCTGCTTGACCACAGGTTTTATATGTTCCTCAACAGCGACAACGATAAAATTTGCGTTGTATATGCCAGAAATGACGGCGGCTACGGTCTTATTATTCCCGATATTGATTGATTTTAATTTTATATTGTGATAAAATACTTCAGCGGTGGGCTTTCCACCGCTGATTTTTGTTTTTGAAAGCAGGTCAATTATGCAGATAAATTTTGTAATCCCCTGCCTATTGGGGCTTGAAAAGCTTATTGCAGAAGAAATGAAAGCCCTCGGCGCGCAAAATGTTGTCTCTGAAAACGGTCGAGTTCTCTTTTCCGGCGATGAGCATATCCTTGCACGGGCAAACATCTGCTCACGTCACGCGGAAAGGGTGCAAATTCTTGTCGGCTCTTTCACCGCAATGAGCTTTGAAGAGCTTTTTCAGGGTACCAAGGCGCTCCCGTGGGAGGAATGGGTAGGAAAGCTTGACGCTTTTCCCGTTAAGGGATATTCAATAAATTCCGCCCTCTTTTCGGTCAGCGACTGTCAGTCAATAATCAAAAAGGCCGTTGTTGAAAGACTCAAATCGAAATATAACATTTCATGGTTCGATGAAACCGGACCTGTTCATCAGATTCAGTTTTCAATAATGAAAAACACTGTGAGTCTGCTGCTTGACACCTCCGGCGCAGGTCTGCACAAGCGCGGATACCGCCTTGAGGCCGGCGGAGCGCCTATCAAGGAAACGCTCGCTTCCTCAATCTGCACGCTTGCAAGGGTTCGTGATTACCACACACTGTATGATCCTATGTGCGGCTCGGGAACCCTCCTCATTGAGGGCGCCATGCTTGCAAACAACATTGCTCCCGGTGTGAACAGAAGCTTTTCAGCCGAGCGCTGGGAAAATATTCCCGAAAGCATCTGGACTGAGGAAAGGGAAAAAGCTCGCGCCGCAGTACTTCCCGAAAGCCGCCTTGTTGCCTACGGAAGCGATATTGACCCCCACTGCCTTGAAATTGCCAAAGCTAACGCCAAACGCGCCGGAGTTGAAAAATTCATCACGTTTGAGCAGCGTGATATCAAAGACTTTGAGCCAAAAAGCGAAAAAGGAACCGTCCTTTGCAATCCTCCCTACGGAGAAAGACTTCTCGATCTTAAGGAGGCGGAGCACCTTTACAGGCTCATGGGTGAAAAATTTGTTCAGAAACGCGGCTGGGCATACTATGTTATCAGCCCGTCCGAAGACTTTGAAATCTTCTTCGGCAGGAAGGCTGACAAGCGCAGAAAGCTTTATAACGGCATGATAAAATGCCAGCTGTTCATGTATTTTAAGTAACCTCTGAGGAGTGGTACTTTTGGAAAATTCTCTTTGCTTTAAAGACGGAAAATTCAAGATTATGCAAATAACCGATACTCAGGAAATTCACAAGGTCAATCCCGACACCGTGAAGCTCATTTCGCTTGCCCTTGACCGGGAAAAGCCGGATCTTGTTGTTTTTACCGGAGATCAGATTAAGGGGTATTCTTTGACATTCAAAGGCGACACAAAACGGAAGATTACCGAAACGCTCAGCGAAATTTTCCGTCCTGTTACGGAACGAAAGATTCCGTTTACGGCAACCTTCGGCAATCATGACCGGGACTGCGGAATTGAAAACAGGAAGCAATTTGAAATCTACAAAAGCTTTCCCGGCTTCGTTACGGGCTCGCCGAGGTGTCCGGACGACGCAGGCACATTCTCGCTCGAAATTAAAGACGGCAAAAACAAAAAGAGCGTTTTTGCCCTTTATCTCATTGACTCAAACGCGAAAGATAAGGAGAAAAAGACCTACTCCCCGGTTTTTAAAGAACAGGTTGAATGGTACAAGGCCGAGCGCGACAAGCTCAAAGCAGAAAACGGCTCATATCTCCCCTCCCTTGTGTTTCAGCATATTCCGGTACCCGAGATATACAGAGCAATAAAACAAGTCAAAAAAGGCACAAGAGGCGCTGTTGAGGCGTTTTATTCCCACAGCGGAGAGTTCTATACCCTTTTTGACGAATCGCTTTCACAGGGAGGTTTTATGCGCGAATCCCCCGCCGCTCCGGACATCAACAACGGCGAATTTGACGCAATGAAGGAAAAGGGCGATGTTCTCGGAATCTATTTCGGTCATGACCATATCAACAGCTTTGTTAAAAAGGTTGACGGAATAGAGCTCGGCTACACCCAGGGTGCCGGCTTCAATGTTTACGGTCCCGGAAAGCAACGCGGAGTGCGCGTTTTTGTACTCAAAGAAGACAGCCTTCTTCACTATGATAATTACACGGTTACAATGGACGAGCTTTGCGATTACAAGCCCGCAAAACCGGTAACGGAATTTATCTTTACGCACACTCCCTCCTCTGTAAAGCAGGTTGAAAAGACCGCAAAAAAAGCCGCAGTTTTCCTTGCGGCGGCAACCGTCTGTGCGGCTGTGATAAAAAAGAGAAGAAAATGAAATAAGGGGCTGCTCTGAAAACACAGGGCAGCCCCAATTTCCGAATTAATTTTAGAACTGAAGATCACTCTTGCTGACATCGTTGAAGAAGTTCTTAACAATCTCAACAATACCTGCCGCCTTATCCTCTCCAAGGTATGAAAGGATGTTGTAAACAAGGCCGAGTGCCTTCGAGGTAAAATCAAATACCATTGCCATAATTTTCTACTCCCTTAAATATATGTCAGTTTTTTACTGCAACAAAATATTAACACACTATGAATTGTATGTCAATAATTTTCCGAAAAAAATGCAGATACTTTTTTCATACTTTTTTCATTCCGGCGCTTTATAACCATAAAAGCAAGCAAAAACACCGGCCGCACAGGACAGCCGGTGTCATATTGATTATTTGTTGAAAATCTTATCAAAGAAATCCTGAATGATATCAAGGATTCCGTTATCCATAAATTTTCTGCAGTAATCAATAATGCCTTTTGCAAGATTATACAATGCGTCCATTTCTTTTTCCTCCTAAAAACGTCAGTTTTTGACTGCATAAAAATGTTATCATATCATGAAAACAATGTCAATATTTTAATGACAAAATACCCCACCTTAATCATTCTTAAAACTATAGATAAAGTGAACGATTCTGTCGCTTATCAGGCAAAAAACAAACTGTTTGTAGAAAAATTGCAGCCGCCCGTGAGGGCGGCTGCTTTCATTTAATTATTCAGCGGGTTCAGTCTCAGTATTCTTATTGAAGAGATCTTCAAAGAACTTCTTGATGAGGCCGATGATCTCAGCAGCCTTGCCTTCTCTGCAATAATTAAGAATGTTCTGAACAAGTTCAAGTACTTTACTCATTGAATTTTCCTCCTTTTCAAGTGTCAGTTTTCTTACTGCAATTAAATATTAACACATCATGAACAAAAAGTCAACAGTTTTTTTATTGTTTTT
>JAEDIH010000116.1 GCA_016292575.1 Clostridiaceae bacterium
TCGTCAAAAAGCATGACCTCCGGCTCCATGCAGAGCGCGCGGACAATTGCAACGCGCTGCTTTTGTCCGCCGGAAAGCTGGGAGGGATAGGAATTTGCCCTTTCCGCAAGACCGACACGCTCAAGCAGCTCCATGGCCTTTTTTTCCGCGTCCTGCTTGCTCTTTTTGAGAATTTGTACCGGGGCAATCGTCATGTTCTTCAGCACGGTCATGTTCGGAAAAAGATTGAAGTGCTGGAAAACCATGCCCATTTTGCGGCGGTGCAGGTTGATGTTCACCTTTGGATCGGTGATATCCTGCCCGTCAAAAACAATCTTTCCCCCGGTGGGTATTTCAAGCAGATTCAGCGAGCGCAGGAAGGTGGATTTTCCCGAACCGGACGGTCCGATGATGACCAGCACCTCTCCCTTGTGAATATCGCAGTCGACTCCGTCAAGCGCCTTGACCTTTCCGCCGAGATAGTACTTTTTGAGTCCCTCAACGTGAATAAGTACATTATCGTTCACTCCTGCGCAGCCTCCTTTCAACAGCCGTGAAAACAGCCGTGAGAATTACCACCGTTACAAGATAGATTATTGCAACGGCAATGAGCGGCATAAAAGCCTCAAAGGTACGTCCCCTGATGAGGTCGCCGGCCTTTGTTAAATCCATTATGCCCACATATCCGGCAACGGAGGTCTCCTTAAGCAGGGCAATAACCTCGTTGAGAAGGGTGGGCAACACAGTTTTGACCGCCTGCGGAATAACAATGTTCACCATTGTTCTCACATAGCCGAAGCCGAGCGAGCGGCCGGCCTCAAACTGTCCCTCGTCAACAGACATGATGCCGCCGCGGAAAATTTCCGCAACATATGCGGCAGAGTTGAAGCCGAACGCAACGATTGCAACAACAACGCCGTTGTCCTGGGAAACAAGAATTACAAAATACCAGATCATGAGCTGAACCACAACGGGAACACCCCTGACAATGGTGATATATATCTTGCAAACGGCATTAAAAAGCCGCAAAATCCAATAACCGGGGCCGCCGCGCAGCTTCAGCGTTTCCTCGTTCTTGTCATATGACGAGCGAACCGTTGCAAGCAGTATTCCGAAAGCAAAGCCCAAAAGGATTGCAAAAAACGTGATGATGAGCGAATTCCTGAAGCCCTCAACAAGCCATTTCCAATAGCCTTCGTCAACAAAGCACAGCATGAATTTTTCGCCGAGTTTTGCAAGCGTCTGCTTCAATTATATACCTCCTTTTCCTGCACCTGTACATTCCAAAAAAGGGGCGGACAAGCCGCCCCCCTTTAATTTTGCGTTTTGCGGCTTATTCAGCCGGGATATACTTATCAATGATTGCTTTAACGGTGCCGTCCGCAATGAGTTCCTTGAGAGCACCGTTAACCTTTTCAAGCAGCTCTGTGTTCTCCTTTGCGATTGCAATGGCATAGTTTTCCTTGACCCAATCGCCGTCAAGGATTGAAAGTCCCTCGTTCGCCTTAACGAAGCTCTTTGCCGGCTCGTTGTCAATGATAACAGCGTCAACCTTTCCGGTCTTGAGAGCCTGAACAGCGTCTGCGCCGGTCTTGTAACGAACAACGTTATCCTTGCCGTAGCCGCCGTTTTCAATGGTGTCTGAAGCATAGATGTCGCCGGTGGTGTCCTGCTGAACGCCGAACTTCATTGATCCGTCACCCTTGAGATCGTCAAGCGATTTAATTTCCGAATCCGCCTTAACGATAACAACCTGAATGCCGGTTGCATAGGAATCCGAGAAGTTTACGCTCTTGAGTCTTTCATCTGTAACGGTCATACCGGCCATGCCTATGTCGAACTTACCGGTCTGAACGCCGCCGATGATTGAGCCGAACTCAACATCCTTGATTTCAAGAGTCATGCCGAGCTTTTCGGCAATCTTACCGGCAATTTCAACGTCGATTCCCGCAAAGCTTTCGCCTTCCTTATATTCATACGGCGGGAATGCTGCGTTGGTTGCCATAATAAGGGTTGCCTTTTCGGTTGTGTCTGATGTGTCCGATGTGTCCGATGTGTCCGATGCGTTTGATGCGCCGTTGTTGTCTTTTCCGGTGCCGTTGCAGGCAACAAAAGCAAAAACCATGAGCGCCGCAAGAACGAGTGCCAGGAATTTTTTCATAACTTAAAACCTCCGTTTTCAATTTTGTGAGCAAATATACGCTCACTTTGTTTTGCCGGGTAATTTTAACACCCGGGAGCGGTGTTTGTCAAGCCTGTTTTGTATTTTTTTACACATTTTACTATTATTCATGAATAAAACGACTGTTCATTCGAATTAATTGTGCATATTCCCGGACTGTTCCCTCAGAAAATATACAAGTTTGTAATCTCTGACCTCTCCCCACAGCTTTCCGTCCTCAATGAGTGCTTGCAAAAAGCCCTTAACGGTTGTCAAAAGCTTTCCGTACTGATCGTTTTCAACGTGCAGGGAAAGCCGCTTTGCGCAAACGGCAAAAATCTCCTCGAGCGTCCTTTGGTCGCTGACGGAAAGGAAGTATTCCTTGAGCTTTTCAAGGCACTGAACGTTATACTCAGCGAGCGGCGCAATGCTTTCGCACGGCTCGCTGTGCGCAGGAACAAAGAGCCTGCCCTCAAGCTTACAGAGTATTCTGAGTGTTTCAATGCTCTTATTGATATCGAAAAAGAACGGCAGCTTATAGCTTTCAAATGTCTCCTTTGAAAGCACTGCGTCGCCGAGAAACCAGACATTGTCCGGCGTTCTGACTCCGATCATTCCGAACGAATGACCCGGAAGCGGAAGAATTTCAAAGCTCTTTGGAAGCTGAAGATCGCTCACGGGCTTTGCCTTAACACCCACGGGGCGGAAAAAGTAGCTGCGCTCGCGGTTTACGGGAAGACCGTTGAAGTATATCTGACCCTCAAGGTTGCAAAGGTCAACAAGGTGGTGTTCAACCTCGCTTGAATAAACCTCGCAGCCATATTTTTCGCAAAAGAACCTGTCGCCCGTGATGTGGTCAATGTGCGCGTGGGTGTTGATTATCATTTTAACGCGCCAGCCGCGCTCAGAAAGGTGGAGGTCAAGGTCGGTATAGCTTTTTTTGTGGTCGCAGCCGTCAATGAGAGCAACCTCTCCGTTTCCAAGGTAATAAACCCCCGTGTTTGCAAAGCAGTCCAGATAATATGTGTTTTCCGCACACCTGACAAGCTTAAACATTATTGTTTTCACTCCTTTAAAAATCGAACCGCCGAAAAACGGCGGCCGGTGTGATATTATTCTGCGGTTCTTTCCTCTTTTTTATCCTCTTTCTTATCCTCTTTTTTCTTATGGAAAAGAATTTTATCAACGGGGAAATAAAGGAAGAACTGAATGGCCGAGCAGCACATTGTTGAAATATTCGCCGCGCCCTGAGCGTTGACGCCCCATTTTACAAACAAGCCCTGCAAGGTGGGCGAAAGCCACGCGGAAAAGCAAATGAGCGCAATGGTGAAAACAATGTATATCGGCAGCGTTACGGCAACGTTTGCGCCGGAATTGAACGTTTTTTCCTTGTTGACAAAGAAAGCAACAATCTGGGCGAGTATGTTTGCAATGTTGAAGGCGATAAAATAGCCAAGACCGTTCTTTTCAAGTCCGTCAGAGACAAAGACCCAAAATTCATACGGCTGGGAGATGATTTGCTTAATCTGCGGAAGCAGCAGAAGAATGTTGAGCGTTGCAAACTGAACAATCATTGCAAGCAGACTGACAAAGATGAACTTTACAAACTGCCAGAGTGTATTAAGACCCGAGCCCTTTTTTTCGGCCATTGAGTCGATGTCTTTAAGCTTTGCCATAAGAAACCGTCCTTTTGAAAAGATTATTATAGTACCTATAGAGTATACAATACCGAAAAGCTAAAATCAAGAGATATCAAAGAAAAACCCTCGCCGAAAAAGCGAGGGTCAATCGATTACCCGAAAAATCAGGCGTTTTTCTGATCGCCAATTTCGCGGAAAGAGTCAACAAGCTTTTTGATGAGGTCTTTAATCTGATTTACAAATTCAACAAGAGCCTTTACAAAATCGTCCATGAATAAATCCTTCTTTCATATAATATTAGGTTTACGCTAAGATAATTATAGCATGGTGTGAACAAATTTGCAAGAGATATAATAAAATTTCAAACATTTTGTGAACAATTTTGTACGAGCGTAAAAAATGCCGGGCGTTTTCCTCGTCCGGCACTTTTTTTATTGCACTTTTATTGCACTTTAACAGTCTCCCTGAACTTTACCGCGCCGTTTTCAAGCACACATTCATACTTGTGCTTCGGCAGAACGGTTCCGTCAAGAATCTGCTCGGAAAGCTTGTCTTCAACCTTCGACTGAATCGCGCGGCGAAGCGGTCTTGCGCCGTAAACGGGGTCGAAGCCCGCGTTGGAAACCAGCTCAACAACCTCGGGAGAAAAGCTCATTTCAATCTCCATGTCTTTGAGCCTTTCAGTCGTTTTATTAAGCATACGCGCGGCGATCTCATGAATTTCGTCTTTGGTAAGCTGGTTGAACACTATGATTTCGTCAACACGGTTGAGAAACTCCGGTCTGAACGCCTTTTTAAGCTCGCCCATGACTGCGTCATGGATTCTGGTATCGTCAAGCGCACCGTTGTCCTCGCTTGCATTCTTAAAGCCTATCTCCTTGCCCTCGCCTGCAATGAGCTTTGCGCCGACATTTGAGGTCATGATGATAACGGTATTTTTGAAGTCAACGTGCCTGCCCTGCGAGTCGGTAAGAACGCCGTCATCAAGAATCTGCAGCAGCATATTGAAAACGTCCGGGTGCGCCTTTTCAATTTCATCAAAAAGAATAACGCTGTACGGCTTTCTTCTGACCTGCTCGGTCAGCTCGCCGCCCTCCTCATAGCCGACATATCCCGGAGGCGAGCCGACAAGACGAGAGGTGCTGTGCTTTTCCATGAATTCGGACATATCGAAGCGGATAACGGCGTTTTCATCACCGAACATTGCAGCACCGAGCGCCTTGCAAAGCTCTGTTTTGCCAACACCGGTAGGTCCGAGGAAAATGAACGAGCCGAGCGGTCTTTTCGGGTCCTTCAGTCCGCTCCTGCCGCGCCTGATTGCTCTTGCAACGGCGGAAACTGCCTTATCCTGACCGACGATGCGCTTGTGGAGTATATCCTCCATTTCAAGCAGGCGCCGGCTTTCCTCCCTCGTAAGCTCGGTTACGGGGATACCCGTCCAGCCCGACACAATTTGCGCAACTTCATTCGGGGTGACCTCGCCGCCTACTCTGGCAGCTTCCTCTTTCCAGTTTGTCCTTGAAGCGGTGAGCTTTGAGCGAAGCTCCTTTTCCCTGTCACGAAGCGACGCGGCTCTTTCAAAGTCCTGCGAATTGACGGCGGCCGCCTTCTCCTCGTTAATCTGCTTGATATCGTCTTCAATCTTCTTGATCTCGGGCGGCGTTGTAAAAGAGCGCAGCCTTACCCTTGACGCGGCCTCGTCAACAAGGTCAATAGCCTTATCCGGCAGATACCTGTCGGTGATATATCTTGAGGACATCTTGACTGCGGCAACGATAGCGTCATC
>JAEDIH010000117.1 GCA_016292575.1 Clostridiaceae bacterium
TCAATGTTCTGCCACCAGCTTACAAAGTACATCGGCGGC
The DNA here is from genome assembly GCA_016292575.1 of Clostridiaceae bacterium. Classification (GTDB taxonomy): domain Bacteria; phylum Bacillota; class Clostridia; order Oscillospirales; family Acutalibacteraceae; genus UBA6857. The sequence continues at coordinate 40 of JAEDIH010000117.1, forward strand.
TTTGCTGCGGCAATGGGCGGTGTTGACGCAGTCGTCTTTACCGGCGGAATAGGCGAAAACAACCCGCAATACCGCACAAGAGTTGCCGAAAAGCTTGCTTTCCTCGGAACAAAGATTGACGAGGAGGCAAACCACGTCAGAGGCGAGGAAATTGAAATTTCCACCGAGGACTCGGCGCTCAAGCTCCTTGTGCTTCCGACCGATGAGGAGCTTATGATTGCAAAGGATACTTACGATATAGCCGTCAAATAATTACATAAAGCACAGAATAAGCCGGGCCAAAAAGCCCGGCTTTTCTGATATCCAACATCTAATATCTAAAATCCAAAATCTAAATTCAGAAATTTCCGCCGTTCCAGCCCCAGTCGGAAAAGCCGGCATATTTGACATAGATCCTGTCCGGCTCAAGGGAAAGCTCTTTGGAAAGAACGCCGCAAAGGACGGACGTCATTTGCTCCGACGCAGCCGATGAAACCGAACCGAGCAGATCGACCGAAACCATTGCGCAGTCGGTCTTGTTGCTGCCCTTAAAGTACATGTCCTGATTTCCGGAAATGTTCACCATGAGCCAGCTCTCGTTTTTACCCGGAAAGCACTCGATAGCCTTTCCGAAAGCCGCTTTAAGGCTCTGAGATTTTTCCGGAGAGATACTTGCGGTTGTTTTGAGTTCGATATAAGGCATTGTTTTTTCCTCCTTAATTGCTTTGTTACACCTGATTATCTGATAATAGTGCTGCGGAAAGAATTTCATTCCTCCGGTTTATATACCATGTAATAATTATGTATTTTTTCGCTTTTAAAAAACTTGTACTCAACCGTTCTGAAGCCGAGCCGTTCATAAAGCGCTACGTTGTCCGGGTTCTGCGTTTCAAGGCCGAGCTTATAGCCGAGCGGAACAAGGTCATGTATTCCTTGCTTGATAAGCTTTGTGCCGATTCCTTTTCCCTTATGCTCCTTATCCACAAAAACGGGTGAGATAAGCAGCGTGTTCTTTTCAAAAACCTTCTGGTCAAGATGGCTGAACACCTTGAGCGTTTTAACGAGCGAAATCCAGTATACTCACAGAAAGACCCAGTTCGGACACTTGAGGAAGTCAAGCATTGTGTAATCGTTATGAGCGTCTCTCCAGACGCACAGACCGCGCTTTTCCTCGTCTTCATAGATAAAATCCTCGCCGTTTGACGTTGCAAGGCGCTCAATCATAAAATGATAGAGAAATTTTTCGCGCAGCTTTTTGTTCTTTGTTGCGTAAACGTGGACGGGATCGTCCACATAGGTTTTTGCCGCCATGTGTGCGTAATATTCAAGCTCCTTGCGTGTAAGTTTTTTCTTTTCCATGTTTTATCTCCGGTCAAAAAATTAAAATAAAGGGGACTGCCGCATCTGAAAGGGCAGTCCCTTTGTATTTCGTCACATTCTAATGATGAAAACAACGAGCGCCGCAGCGGCAAGGAGAAATGTAACGCAGTATTTTTCAAGGTATGCGCCGACAAAGCAGCCCAGAAAGCCCGGAGAATAGAAAATCTTTTGGGCAATGTTTCCGTGCTTATATACCTTTTCTTTCATATTGAGAGCGTCCTCAACGGTGGGATAGCTGTTAACATAAAGTGAAAAGGCAAACCAATAGGCAACGATATAAACTATTCTTGAAGCCGTGCCGCTCATTTCAAAAGCGAACAGACCAAGCATGGGACCTATGCAAAGCAGGAAAGCGAGAATACCGTTAAAAAATGAGGGAACAAAGCTTATTGCAAACGCGCCGCCGGCTTTCGGCATAAGCTCATGCTCGATATGGCTGCACATTTCGTCAAAGCGGAAAGTTCTGTTGTCCTCAACGGGAACGCCGCAAATTTTGCAGATCAGATGCTCCCACATTGCTCTGACGGCAGCGCCGGGAAAGGTGAGGAATCTTGTTATTGCATAAATCGCCGACATCAGATGTCACCTCCCTTATCGGTAAGAACCTGTTCAAGGGTCATTTTTCCGTTTTTATACTTCACAATGGTGCTTCCGATTGAAGAACCGGAGGTTTTGAAGAGGTCTACCATCTTTTCGTAGCCTTCGTTATCCTTGACATAAAGCGAGCAAAGGGCATACAGGTTGCAGGCGGAAACGGTGTAGTTGCCGTTTCCAACAAATTCCTCAATGGCTTTCATTGCGCTTTCGCCGTCGCCCTTGAGCAGATAGCCGACAGCATAGATCTGCTGATAGCCCGGAGCGGCGGAAGACGGCCAGCTCTCCTTTGCACGGTCGGCGATTGCAAGTATCTTATCCGCGTCAATCTTTTCGCCGAAGCGGTATGCATTGGCATATACCATGTAGAGATCGGACTCCTGAATATTCAGGCTCATGCATTCCTCAAAGTAAAGTCCGGCGTTCTGAGCGTCGCCCATTTTGGCGTAGACATTGACAAAATTCGGAAGATAGATCCATTTGTTTTCGCCCTTGTCAAGCTCCTTGACCTTGAGAAGCTGCTCAATCTGCTTGCTTTCGTCAAAATCCGCAAGGCTCATGAGAACAAATTTGTAATATTCAATGAAAACGGTGCTGTAGGGCGTACCCTCCTCGTCCTTGCCCTCCTTGAGCAGCTTGTCAAGCTCCGCGGCTTTTTTGTCATAGTCAAACTTTTCGCCCGAGCTGACAACATCGCCTATTGCAGAATTGACGGCCGATGAGGTTGCAAGGAACGAGGCATAGGTCTCCGGAATTTTTGTAAACTTTTCGTTCTTCATAATCGACGGGTGAGTTTCGCCGTAGGTGGTGACGAGGTTCGCCGCGTCATTGTAATAGCCCATCGTTGAGAAGATGTCGATAAGATTCCTGACCGCTTTGAGGGAAACGTCATCATCGGCGGTCTTGGACTGGATATATGTGCTGTAGGCACTTGCGGCGTCGATAAGGCGCTTTTCCGAATAAGCGGTCTGCGCCGTCATAAGACTTGTGTAATCATTTGCGCTGCCCGCGCAGAAGTAAAGCGACACCCCGGCAACGACAAGCATTACAACGAACATTACAATGCCGCCGAAGTGAGCCGGGCTTGCCGTCATGAGTTTGCGGCACTCGGCGCAGTAGGGATAATTCTCGCCATAGGAATCATCGCACTCGTTTTCGCCGCAGCACTCGCAAATGCGCTTTTCCTTTTTTTCGCCCTCCTCATCCTCTGCGGTCTCCTCAATTTCATCAAGCTCCTGAATGAGCTCACTGTTGTCGCCGATGATTTCATCGCTTCCTACCGTTACTGTCTCCTCCTTTTCCGAGTCAAGCTCGTTCTGGAGCAGGGTACGGATGCCCTCAAGCTCTTTCACAAGATCGTCTTCAACCTGAGTCGGGCTTTTTGCTCCTTTGTCGGGCTGTGCTGCGGAACCGGCAGCTTCGTTTTCGGGACTTTGAAGATCTTTGTTTTCAAAATCGTCCAAAAAAATTCCTCCTTAACATAAACCTGAACGCCGAAAAGGGAACCTGTCAAAATAAGACGCAGAAGGCGTTTCCTCGCCCCAAAGCTGAACACAGGAGCAGCGAATGGGCAAAAGAATGTAATATGACAGTCCCGCTCCTTTCGGATATACGTTGTCATTTTAACACCGATAGCTTAATTTTGCAATAAATTTCATATGATTTGATGAAATAAATGAAAATTTTGCCTTGCGCATAATGAAGCCGAAAAATAGAGCACTTTTGCCGGTTGCCGGAAAAACAGGGCGCATATTGCTTTTTATTTGTTCAGCAGTTTTTCAACCTTGGTGCTTATCATGTCAAGGGCAACAAGATTGTTTCCGCCGCCGACAACGATGATATCGGCAAACTTTTTGCTCGGCTCAACGTATTTTTCGTGCATCGGCTTCACTGTTGCCCGGTATTGGGCGCAGACCGACTCAACATTTCTTTTCCTTTCGCCGCAGTCGCGCAGAATCCTCCTTATAAGCCGTTCGTCCGCGTCGGTGTCAACAAAAATTTTAATATCCATCAGGTCGCGCAGCCTTTTGTTCTGAAAAACAAGGATTCCCTCAACAATTATCACGTCCGCCGGCTCAACGGTCACCGTTTTGTCTGTCCGGTTGTGAATGGCATAGTCATAAACGGGGCAGCGGACAGCCTTTCCGCTTTTTAGCGTTTTAAGGTCTTCAACCATGACGTCCGTGTCAAAGGCGTCCGGGGAGTCGTAGTTGATTTTCTTACGCTCCTCAAGGGTAAGCGAGTCGTTGCGTTTGTAGTAATTGTCATGATAGACGATGCTGACCTTTTCGGAAAACTGCTTTTTCAGCTGGCGCGTCAGGGTGGTTTTTCCGCTGCCCGTGCCGCCTGCAATTCCGATTATTACCGAAGCCATTTTTTGTCCTCCTTTTAGCCGTCCTTTTTTCAGCGAGGCAATATATTTATATAATAATACGGATTTTGCAAAGCAAAGTAAACAAATTTGTGAAAATTTTATAAACAATCTTGTTTTATATTGCGATATTATAAATATAATTCAAATATACAAAGGTATAATAATTTTGACTATAAAACCGAAAGGACGATATTATTATGAAAAAAGCTATTGCAGTCATGCTTTCGATTCTTTGCATCCTGTCGTGCTTCACCTGCGCGGTCTGTGCGCTCGAGGATCCCGGACTTATCGGTATGCTCGAACCGGAGGAGCCGCTGCTGTATGTTCTCACATATCAAAACCAGACCTTCAGCGATGTCAGCATGATGTATAAGCCGAACCCGGGGCTTTCCCTTGAGGGACCCGGCTATGTCACCGTTACAAAGGATAAGCCCCTTGCCGTTGACCATGACTTTGTCTGCTGGAAGGACGAAAACGGCAAATATTACTATGCCGGCGATAAGTACTATGTTGACGGTGAGTGTACGCTCTATGCCGTTTGGGAGGAAAAGAAGGATAATTACATCAGACCCGTGCGCGTTTTCATCTGCGCAATGCTCACAATGAAGAAATTGTTTGATAAAGCTTTCGGCATTTTTAAGGATTACAGAGAGTTCACCGAGGACCGCGTTGAGGAAATGAAGAGAGCCACCACGGCGTTCAACACGGCTGTCAACGCCGCCAAGGCTGAGCAGAATATCACCATCAAAAAGGAGAGCGAGGGCAGACTTTCCTGCACGGTGTCCGAAATTGCCGTTCCCAATGAGGAAGTTGACGCTGTTCTGGACAGGTTTGAGTTCTTAACAACGGAGACCTTCACCGTTGTTGACGGAGCTACCGCGGACGGCAAAACAGCCACCGACCTTATCAGACCGTACGGCGAAGACGTTGACATGCCTATTAACGGAATACTCAACTCTGCAACCATTACCGATACCGAAGACGGCGGAAAAAAGGTTGTTCTGACGTTCTACAAAGAGACTGCCGCCCTTGATCCGAACGGTATGAGCTTCCCGGAGAATCAGTCAAAATATATTGATACGCTGGATCTTCTTCCGGAGGCGAACAAGGATCGCAACATCGTTGCCTCTGCAGAGCTTGAATATCCCTCAACCAAGATCTATGCCACAATCAACGC
>JAEDIH010000118.1 GCA_016292575.1 Clostridiaceae bacterium
TGAACAAAGCCTCGGTTGCGCCTGTTGTTATGATAATCTCATCGGGCGAATAATTCACGCCGTTTTTTTCCTTTTCAAACAGACTGACAGCTTCAAGCAAAGCGGAGCTTCCGTTGTTTTGAATATAATGCGTATCGCCGCTGTCAAGCGAAAGCTTTGCCGCGGCGCATATGTTTTCAGGTGTTTCAAAATCGGGCTCGCCGAGAGTAAGAGCAATACAGCCGGGCGTTTCTTTCGCCTTTTGGCTGAAAACTCTTATGGCGCTTCGCTTTAAATTATACAGCGAAGCATTGAGGAACTGTTCCATTTCCGATTCCTTTCATTTGCGAAATTCCGGATAAATATCAAGCGTTGCAAAATAATCCTCCGGTTTTTGCGCCCTTCTGATAATTTTTACGTTTCCGTCTTTTTCCAAAAGAAGCTCTGCGCATTTCAGCTTTCCGTTATAGTTATAACCCATTGAATAACCGTGTGCGCCTGCGTCATGGATAACGGCAATATCGCCGATTTGAGCTTTCGGAAGCATTCTGTCAACAGCGAACTTGTCGTTGTTTTCGCAAAGAGAGCCGGTAACGTCATACATGGTATCCTTCGGCGCGTCCTCCTTGCCGAGAAGGGTGATGTGGTGATATGCACCGTAGATTGCAGGGCGCATAAGATCGCAGGCCGAAGCGTCAAGACCGAGATAGTTTTTATATGTGCTCTTTTCATGAAGCACAGTGGAAACAAGGTAGCCGTAAGGTCCGGTTACAAATCTTCCCATTTCCGTAAAAATTGAAAGCTCCATTCCGTTTGCTTCAATAATATTTTTATAAACTTCTTCAACCTTTTTGCCGATTTTCAAAATATCAACCGCAGTTTCCTCCGGCTTATATGGAATTCCGATTCCGCCCGAAAGGTTAACAAACGAAAGAGCAATTCCGGCCTCTTTCTTAATTTCAAGCGCAAGAGAAAACAGTTCTTTTGCAAGGGTGGGATAATAATCCTCATTAAGAGCGCACGAAGCGAGCATTGCATGAACGCCGAATTTTTTTGCGCCCATTTTTGAAAGCTTTTTAACGCTTTCCAGAAGCTGCTTTTTTGTCATGCCGAATTTTGACTGTTTAAGCTGACCCATAATGTCGTTTTGAACAATAAAGTCCGTACCCGGATTATATCTGAAGCAAACCGTTTCGGGTATTCCTGCGTTTTGAGCAAGAAAGTCAATATGGCTGCAATCATCAAGGTTGATTATTGCGCCGACTTTTTTTGCAAGAATATAATCTTCTTTCGGTGTATCGTTTGAGCTGAACATAATTTCGCAGCCCGTTACGCCGATTTTTTGTGCCAGCATAAGCTCTGTACTGCTTGCACAGTCAAGACCGCAGCCGAGAGAATGAAGAATTTTGAGGATTGCAGGATTGGGCGTTGCCTTGACAGCAAAATATTCCTTGAAGCCTTTATTCCATGAAAAAGCTTCTTTAATTTTTTCAACGCACTGAACAATACCTTTTTCATCATAAAGATAAAACGGCGTTTTAAAAGTCTTTTCAATTTCTCTTATTTTTTCCTCATTGAAGGGAAGAGTATAGTCGTTCATTATATTAACCTCTTAGATATTTCTCAATGCGTCAAGAAGAGCGGTTTTTGAACTTGTCTTTTCGTCTTTCATCTTGATGACCCTTGCAGGTGTTCCGGCAACAACAGCGTTTTCGGGAACATCTTCAAGAACAACCGCTCCGGCGGCAACAACCGCATTTTTGCCAACATGAACGCCCTCAACAACAACCGCATTTGCACCAACAAGAACATTGTCCTCAACAATAACAGGCGTTGCGCTTGCAGGCTCAATAACTCCTGCAAGAACTGCTCCCGCACCGATATGGCAGTGTGCGCCAACCGTTGCTCTGCCGCCGAGAACAGCGCCCATGTCAATCATTGTGCCATCGCCGACGACTGCTCCGATATTGAGAATTGCACCCATCATAATAACTGCGTTATTTCCAATTTCAACCTGCTCACGGATAATTGCCCCCGGCTCAATTCTTGCAGGGATATCCTTGATATCAAGCAGAGGAATACCGCTGTTTCTTCTGTCGTTTTCAATCACAACATCTTCAATTTTGTCCTTGTTTTCTTCAAGTATTGTTTTAAGCTCATTCCAGTCGCCGAAAACTATCTTGTCGCCTGAGCCGAAAACCTTTGAACCGCCGTAATCAATGCTTTCTTTTTCTTTTATATAAAGCTTTACGGGCGTTTTCTTTTCAGATTTTGAAATGTATTCAATAATTTCATAAGCGTCCATGTTTTTTTCTCCAATCATTCAAGAATATCGTCCATGTTATAAAATCCCGGAGCCTGCTTTATTAAAAAGTCGGCTGCCGAAAGCGCTCCGTCAGCAAAAAGGGTTCTGTTTTCCGACTGATGCGTAATTGTAACAACCTGAGAATCGGTTGCAAAAATAATTTCATGCGTTCCGACCTCGCTGCCCATTCTTATTGAATGAATTCCGATTTCCTGCTTTGTTCTTTTGCCGTTTTCGTGCCTGCCAATGTTATAGGTGCTTTCGGGACGAACGGTTTTGATTGCATCGGCGAGGAGCAAAGCCGTTCCGCTCGGAACATCAAGTTTGCGGTTATGATGCTTTTCAACAATTTCAATGTCGGCATCGGGGAAAGCCTTTGCGGCAATTTTTGCAAGACAGCCGACAAGCGCAACGCCGAGAGCCATGTTTCCGCTTTTAAAAACGGGAACTTTTTGTGACGTATCTTCAATTTTTGCCGTTTCCTCTTCGGTCTGACCCGTTGTTGAAATAATAATCGGCAAGTTGTGTTTTATTGCATAATCGCAAATATCGTTTGTTGCGCTGTGGTGAGAAAAATCAATGATTATGTCGGCCTCACCGCCAAACTCATTTATATTTTTAAAAATTAAATTTTTGCTGTCGGTTTCAAATTCGGCGCTTACCCTTGCGGCAATTTCCTTTCCCTCGGTGCTTTCAATCAAAGAGCAAAGCACCTGACCCATTCTGCCGCCTGCGCCGTTAACAATTATTCTCATCATTTTTTTACCATTCCTTTTCCAATGCACAAGCTGCATATGGTGAAATTTTCCGCCGAAGTGCGCATCATTATTACAACGCCGGCACACGTCTTAAACATTCAGTCCCTGCTTACGCATACACTCAAGAAGAACTTCTTCATGCTGCTTTTCCATCGGAGTAAGAGGCAGACGAACATAGTTTTCGCAATATCCCAAAGCCGCAACGGCAGCCTTGACCGGAATCGGGTTAACCTCACAGAAAAGAGCCTTGATAAGGTCAAACATTTCGCACTGCATATCCATGCTGCCCTTTACATCGCCTGCAAAAAACTTGTTGCAAAGCTCAACCGTCTTTTTCGGAAGAACATTTGAAAGCACGGAAATAACTCCGCTGCCGCCGGCAGCAAGAATCGGAACAATCTGATCGTCGTTGCCCGACCAGATGTCAAGCTTATCTCCGACAAGCGCCTTTGTTTCAACAATTTTTGCAATGTTGCCGTTGGCTTCCTTGATGCCTGTAATCATTGGGTGTTCGGCAAGCCTTGCATAGGTTTCCGGCTCAATGTTAACGCCTGTTCTTGACGGAACATTATAAAGAATAATCGGCTTTGTTGAAGCGTCTGCAATTGTTTCAAACATCTTAACAAGACCGTTTTGTGTTGCCTTGTTGTAATAAGGCGTGACAACAAGCATTGCGTCATAGCCGACCTCGCAGGCAAATTTTGTAAGTTCGATTGCATAGGCCGTGTCGTTTGAACCCGTTCCTGCAATCATGGGAACTCTTCCGCCTACAACGTCGTAGGCAAATTTAAGGGCGGCTCTGTGTTCTTCGTCAGAAAGTGTTGAGCCCTCACCTGAAGTTCCGCAAATAACAAGGGCGTTGATACCCTCGTCAACCTGCCAGTTGAGAAGTCTTTCAAAGTTTTCATAGTCAATTCCGTTTTCGTTAAGCGGTGTTACAAGAGCAGTTGCCGCTCCCTTAAAGACAGATGTTGTTTTCATGCTTAAAAAACTCCTTTGCTTGCGCCGCCTTTTAATTACACCGGGCAGCAGTATTTTTCCGACATATTGCAATAAAAAATGACCGACTGCATCGCATCGGCCATTATAATACTGTTCAATTCATACAACAATACCCTGTAATGATTTTGACAATTATAATAGCACTCCGCAAAACGCGACAGTCACATGAATCTTATTTCATGTGCCCAAGAAAGCTTCCGCCGAAGCTCCTTTCGGCAACGCTCCCTTTCACCGACGGCGGAATTTTGCGAGAATCCGGTTTTGCCGCGGCTACTGATGAGACGATGCGCCTCTATCTTTGATTGTAATATTCGGTTGTTTAACAATATAACACCACAAAAGGGTTATGTCAAGGTCTAAAAGTAAAATTAAGAGATTCTGCGAAAAATATTTAATCTCAATCCGGAATTTTTATAAAATTATGCAGGCAGAAAGAATACCGAAAACAAAAATATTTCTCTGCCTGCTGTTTGCTTAAAGCTTTTTCATAAGGTCGGTGTAGAAGGCGATGAGCGGCTCAATGTTGTCTATTCTTATCCGTTCGTCATTACTGTGTATTGTTTTCAGCAATCCGCCGCCGGTGAGCGTGGGAGCGAATTTATATATTTCGCTCGCAATTTCATTAAAGAATCTCGAATCCGTGCCGCCCATCATGAGATACGGCGAAACAACGGTATTTGTAAAGTTCCTGTCGATTGAATCCACAATCGCGTCCCAATATTTTCCGCTTGCCTTTGCATAGGGGGTCGGGTTCGAGTAGTTGACAATCCGGAACGAAAGCTCCGGGTCGTTTGCAGCCTTTCTCATATGCTCAATGGCGCTTGCCGGCGTTTCTCCCTCGGAAAGGCGGATGTTGACTATTGCCTTTGCTTCGGCGGGAAGGACGTTTGCTCCCTTGCTGCCCTCAAGCTGGGTGAAGGCCATTGAGGTTCTCAAAAGCGCAGCCGCTGTCTTGTTCTTCTTGCAGAATGCCTTGATAAGCGGTGAAAAGCACCAGAGGTTTCCGAGTATAAGCTTTCCGACATACGGAGTGTGCGGAGCTATTGCCCTGAACATTGCTTTGACTGCATAGTTCATTTTCATCGGGAACTGGCGGTTTTCAATTTTTGAAATATCCTTTGCAAGCATTCCCACCGCTGTGTGTACCGGCGGCTGCGATGAATGTCCGCTTTCGCCTTTGACGGTAAGCTCAACGTCCATCGGTCCTTTTTCGGCAATGCCGACAACGGCAATGTCATGCGGAAAATATTTGCTGCTGCCTGAAAGGATTGTTCCGCCCTCATCGAGCACGAATGCAGGCGAAATGCCCCTTTCCTTGAGCGTTTTGACTATTGTAGGAGCGCAGTCTCCGGCAATTTCTTCGTTGCAGCCGAAGGAAAGGTAAATGTCGTTTTCCGGAACAAAGCCGGCGTCAAGCAGAGCCTCGGCGCTTTCCATGATGCCGAACAGGCTGCACTTTGTGTCAAGCGTTCCGCGTCCCCAAAGGAA
>JAEDIH010000119.1 GCA_016292575.1 Clostridiaceae bacterium
TGCAGGTGGGCTTTTTTCCGGCAACTTCAACAAGCTTATGTCCCAAAGCCGGAATGCTCTTTTGCGCAACCTTATAGCTGCAGCGTCTGCAGTGCTTTCCCTGTGAAAGTCCGCTTTCGGTGCAGGTTGGCTCTTTTGCCTTGTCGGTCGCGATGTCATGTCCGAGCGGCGCAATAACGTTCTGAGTCGTTCTGTAATCGCAGCGCGTGCAATGCTTTCCGGCAGTAAGTCCGCTTTCGGTGCAGGTTGCGTCCTTTGCGGCGTCAACAACAATGTAATGTCCGAGGGCAGGAACGGTTTTCTGCTCGGTTTTAATACCGCAGCGTTTGCACACCTTTCCCTCGGTAAGTCCCGTTTTGGTGCAGGTTGGTGGCACGGCTTTTTCGGTTTTGAAATCATGACCGAGAGCGGCAACCGTCTTATGCCCGGTTCTGTAATTGCAGCGCGCACAGTGCTCGCCTGCGGTATAGCCGCTTTTTGTGCAGTCGGGTTCCTTTGCTTCGTCTTGTATCATTTTGTGACCGAGGGCGGCAATGACATTCTGAGCCTGCCTGTAATCGCAGCGCGTACAATGCTTTCCGGCAGTCAGTCCGCTTTCGGTACAGGTTGCATTTTTCGCTTCATCAATAACGTAAATGTGACCAAGGGCAGGAAGCTTTTCTCCGCCTGTTTTATAATCGCAGCGCGTGCAGTGCTCGCCGCCGGTACAGCCGCTTTTCGTGCAGGTTGCCTCCTTCGCCTCGTCCCTGACAATGTCATGACCGAGAGCGGGAATTGTTTTTCTTTCGGGTTTATAGCCGCAGCGTTTGCAGCGTCCGCCTGCCGTAAGCCCGTTTTGCACACAGGTGGGGCTGACCTCCTTTTCCTCTTGCACAATATCATGACCGAGGGCTTTTATCGGTTCAAGACCTTTAACAATTACGCCGCAAACCATACAGCGCAGCCCCTCTGTCCTGCCCTCTTCGGTGCAGGTGGCGGCAACAGCCTTTTCCGTTTTTACCGCATGTCCCGTTGCCTGAACATAGGAGTCAAATTCCACATTGTTGCAGACAGTGCAGGTATGCTTTGTATAGCCGCGCTCGGTGCAGGTAGGTTCAATAATTTCATCAATATAAATATGCTCATGAGTTGCGTTTTTCCAAACCGCATAAAGCTTTATCGACGTGTCATAGGAAAACCTGTCGCCGGGCATAAAGCGCACTATACCATTATACTTATCTGTTGACCAGCCGACAAACACATGACCGTCACGAACGGGAACGGTCTTACTGAGAATTATTGATTCACCGCTGTTTTTGGTCTGGGGCTCGGGAGCACCGGTTCCACCGTTTGCATCGTATGAAATGATATATGCTTCCTTTGCGGAGCAAACGGCAAACCAGCCGACGCCCGAAGGGTCTTTATATGACGCAGAAAGCCCAAGACAGACAGCAAGCAACATTACGGCAACAATATTCGAAACGACCGCCCTTGCCGAACGATTAGTTCTCATTTTTTCATATCCTCTCCGTATAGTAGTATATTTCGACATTTTTCGACAAAGTATTTGCATGAAAATTTTACCATAAAGAGAAACAAAAGTAAACAAACAGAATAAAAAAAGGCTCTGTCGGTTTGAGAAAAGCAAAAAACCACACCGGGCGGAGAAAAAATCCTTACGGTGTGGTTCTGTTGTGTCGGGTATTGCTTACAATCGTAGAGCTTAACCGATAAAATAAGTCATACTGAGAGAAGACCTGCGTCAATGACGAACTGCGAACCCGTGGCATATCTTGCCTTGTCCGAAGCAAGGAACACAACAAGGTCGGCAACGTCCTGCGGCTCAATCCAAGGCACGGGAAGAAGATTTCCTGCCGAACGCTCGGCAATCTCAATCGGAGTCATGCCTTCCATTGCGGCAAGACCGTCGTTCATCGGCGTGTTAACTCCGGTCGGGTGAATGCTGACAACGCGGATGTTGAAAGGGGCAAGCTCAATAGCCCACGCCTTTGTAAGACCGGTCAGTCCCCATTTTGAAGCGGTGTAATGCGAAAGCCTGTTGCCGCCGCGAAGTCCCATTACCGATGAATTGTTAATGATAACGCCGCTTTTTTCCTTTTTCATATAAGGCACAACTCTGCGAGTGACATTGAACGGTCCTTTGAGGTTGATGTCAATCATTGCGTTCCACTCATCATCGGTCATTTCATCAACGGTTGCATAGGCACAGATTCCTGCGTTGTTGAAAAGAATGTCAATTTTTCCGAACTGTTCAATGGCTTTCTCAACGGCAGCTGTAACGGCCGCGTCATCACGAACATCACCGACGGCGATAACGGCTTTTCTTCCGAGCGCCTCAATCTCTTTTTTGAGCGTTTCAAGCTCGTCGTTCGTTCCAAAATCATAGTTCGGATATTCAATTTTTTTTGCAACGTCAAAAGCAACGATATCAGCGCCCTCCTTGGCAAGCGCAAGAGCCGTGGCGCGTCCCTGTCCGTGGGCTGCACCGGTTATAAAAGCAACCCTGTTTTCAAAATCTTTCATCGTTAACAACCCCTTATTTATCTTCCTTTTTGCGGTATTTATAAAGAATCTCGTCAAGCGGAACCTTTGCAACGGTATTGAAAAGGTTCGTGGCATACATTATTCCTGCAAAAGCGATGAGAAGAACTATCTGTTCTTCTGTAAACTGCTCTTTCAGCCTGTCATAGAGCTCATCGGGAATATTGTGCGGATCAACGCAGATTGCAGAGCCGAAATCCATCAGAAGCTCCTCCGTTTCAGAAATCTTCGGATTATCGGGATCATCGCCGGAGTCTATAAGAATCTTTCTGAAAAACGTTGAACAAACAAGGCAGTCGTTGCCGCTTGAGATGGCGTATGAATAAAGCGACATTGCGCGCTCGCCCACAACGGGAACAAGCAAATCATAAAGCGTGTACCATTCCATATAGGCTTTGAAGGCCGGAACATTATGCAAAAGGGTACGCTTCATGTTGGTTATCCTGCCGTGCTTTGCAATCTGGTCGTCATATTCTCTTTTGACTTCTTCGCTTGCCGAATCATAATCAGTCATTGATAAATAACTCATACGTTCTCTCCTTAATATATTATTTTACGTTTTTAAGTCTCTTGTCGCACTTGGTTGCAAGGCGCGTTCCTACGCTCTGGAAAATCTGGACAAGAATGATGAGGAACACCGCCGCAAGAATCATGATAAGATACTGATATCTGTAATATCCGTAGTTAATTGCGATTTTTCCGAGTCCGCCGCCGCCGATAACGCCGCTCATTGCAGTATATCCGAGAATGGTTGTAATTGCAATGGTAGCGTTTGAAATGAGCGAGGGAACGCTCTCAGGAAGCAGAACCTTCATAATAATCTGGAACGGAGAAGCACCCATGCTCTGTGCCGTTTCAATAATTGAGGGGTTAATTTCGCGCAGGCTGCTTTCAACAAGTCTTGCAACGAACGGGAACGCCGCAATAACAAGCGGAACTATTGAAGCCACGGTTCCGACCGCCGTTCCGACAATGAGCCTTGTCAGAGGGAAAACCATTATCATGAGGATAAGGAACGGAATTGAACGCAGCAGATTGATTATCAGGTCAATAATTTTGAGAATGACCTTCGGCACTCTGATGATCTTTCCGTTTTCGCCGGCAACTATCAGAATACCGAGCGGAAGGCCGAGAACTATTGCAAAAAAGGTTGAAAGAACGGTGACATAAACCGTTTCCCAGATTGCAAGCGGAAACTGCTCTTTAAAAACCTCAACGGCGTTGATAAAAGTTTCCGACTGAAAAAAATTACTCATCGTTCTTCACCTCCTCAACAAATATATCGGGCATTGCTTTAAGGTATTTCATAGCCCTTGCAAGCTCATCCGCTCCTCCGGGTATGCCGAGGATTATATTGCCGTAAGCCTTGTCTCCGATACCCTTTGTTGAGGCGGAAAGAATGCTTGCGGTGATACCCTCGTCTATTGCCATTTGTGCAATGAGCGGAGTGTTGGTCGCCTTTGCGCCGTTGAAAACAACGCGGATAACATTATCTCCGCTTATCTGCGTACCCTGCTCGTAGCCCTCGGGGAAAACAAGGTGTCTTGCCGCTTTCGATTTCGGAGCGGCAAAAACCTCGCTGACAAGACCTTCTTCAACAACCTCGCCGTTATCGAGAATTGCAACGTGCGAGCATATCTGCTCAACAACGCTCATCTGGTGAGTTATCACAATAACAGTTATGCCGAGCTTGTCGTGAATATCACGTATAAGCGAAAGAATGGACTGCGTGGTCTGCGGATCGAGAGCGCTTGTGGCTTCGTCGCAAAGGAGGATTTTCGGGTGAGTGGTCAATGCGCGCGCAATGGCAACGCGCTGCTGCTGACCGCCCGAAAGCTGGGCAGGATACGCCTTGAGCTTATCGCCGAGACCGACAATTTCCAAAAGCTCCTTCGCACGCTTGACAGCCTCAGCCTTTTTTACGCCTGCAAGCTCAAGCGGAAAGCAGACGTTTTTAAGGCAGTTTTTCTGCATGAGCAGATTGAAGCCCTGAAAGATCATTGTGATGTTTCTGCGCTCACGGCGCAGCTCAGACTGCGAAAGGGTGCCCATATCGCGTCCGTCAATAACAACCCTGCCCTCTGTCGGTCGTTCAAGCATATTTATGCAGCGGACAAGGGTGCTCTTTCCGGCGCCGCTCATTCCGATGATGCCGTAGATATCTCCGTCATTGATTGTCAGCGATATATTTTTAAGCGCCTCAACGTTTCCGTCGGAGGTGGAAAAGGTTTTACTGAGGTTTTGAATTTCAATCATATACTCTCTCCCAAACAGTATAATACAAGGTAACCGCTGATTAATTGGGAGTGCTATTAATCAGTGGTTACCGAGAAATAACGTCGGCTGCAAAAAGCAGACAACGCTATTTCAAAGGTTATATAATCAGAATTTATTTGCTAAGAGCGTCAAGGGTGGTCTGCTTTCCGCCGTAGAAGCCCATCGGCTCAACATGGATAGCGCCGACCGAAACAACGTTTGTGCCGTTTTCCTTGTTAAAATCCTCAAGGTAAGGAAGATGCTGGAAGTAGTTTGCGTCAACCTCGCCGCTGTCAACAACCTTGTTCGGCTGAACATAATCCGTGAATTCCTTAATATCAAGAGTTATATCCTTTTCGGCAAGGATTTCCTTTGCAACGGCAAGAATTTCAGCGTGCGGTGTGGGTGAAGCCGCAACGGAGATCGTTTCTCCGGCAAGCTTTGCGTAATCAACGCTTGAATCAAAACCGACACCCGGATTTTCAACAACGGAAACAACTGCGCCGTCATACTTTTCCTTGATAAAGTCTGCAACCTTTTGGCTTTCAAGGGCGGCTTTAAGGGCCTTGATCTTGTCGCTGTTTTCGTTGCCTTTCTTAACGGCGAGAATGTTGCCGTATGCAGAGGACGAGCCTTCGATTGCAAGCGAATCCT
>JAEDIH010000120.1 GCA_016292575.1 Clostridiaceae bacterium
CGCAATCGGCAACCTTGCCTTTTAAAATCTCAAACGCATGGGGCAGAACATCTTTAATAACCGAAAGACATTCCTTTACGGCTTTCGGACTTCCGGGAAGATTGATGATAAGCACATTATTTCTGATAACGCTTGCCGCTCTTGAAAGCATTGCTTTATCTGTAAATTCAAAGCTTTTTGCTCTCATTGCTTCGGCAATTCCGGGCGCGTTTTTTTCCGCAACGGCAGCGGTTGCTTCCGGAGTCACGTCTCTCGGTGCGAATCCGGTGCCTCCGGTTGTCAGAACAGCCGAAATATCCGTTTGACAAAGGCGGATAAGCTCTTTTTCAATGACACTCTGTTCGTCCGGAACACAAACATATTCCGTTGTTTTTGCAATGTCTTTAAGCTCCTCGGTGATAAGCGGACCGCTGAGATCCTTGCGCTCCCCCCTTGAGGAACGATCACTGACGCAAACGACTGCAATTTTAAACATTAATTTATCGCCGCCTTACTTCTTACCGCATTTACCTTAGATATAATATAACATAATAAACCATAAAAATGAATACTTTATGTCATTATTTTGTCTTTTTTGCCCAAAAAATCTGATGCAATTTCTGTTTTGGGCATGAAGAAATATATTTCCGAGCCAAAACGGCTAAGTTCGGTCTTTTTGCATTTTAAGGCGCCGCTTGAAATGCAAAACAGGGAAGAATATGCTGTCCGGCCAACGGGTACTGCGGGAAACTGCCGTGCCTCTCGTGTTCAGAAAGGAGAAATTACCATGACAAAAAAACTTCTCGCACTTTTCCTGTGCCTTGCAATGCTGCTTTCTTTTGCTGCCTGCGCAGGAAACAATGACTCAACAACAGCTCAAAGCACTCCGGCGCAAAGTACATCAGGCGAACAGAAAGCACCGGAAAATCCGACCATTCGCCTTGCAACAACAACCTCGGTCAACGACTCAGGTCTGCTCCCGTATCTTCTTCCGGCGTTTGAAAAGGAGACGGGATATAAGGTTGAGGTTGCTTCAGCCGGAACGGGAATCGCAATCGGCTATGCAAAAAGCGGCGACGCGGATCTGCTTTTGGTTCACTCAAAAAGTCAAGAGGAAGCCTTCATCAGCGAGGGCTATGCTTCAACCGAGCGTCTTTCGTTTATGTATAACTACTTCGTAATCTGCGGACCGGAGAACGATCCTGCAAAGATTGCCGACGCAAAGACAGCCGCTGACGCTTTCAAGCTCATCGCCGAAAGCAAAAGCACCTTTGTTTCGCGCGGAGACAACAGCGGAACCCACAACAAGGAAACCGCCATCTGGGAGAGCGCAGCTATTACTCCGGGCGAAAGTGACAGCTGGTATGTTTCCGTCGGCTCCGGAATGGGCGATACTCTTACCAAAGCAAACGAAATGAAAGGCTATGTTCTCACCGATAAGGCTACATATCTTTCAATGAAAGATTCCCTTAATAATCTCAAGCTTCTCAAAGAGGAAGCCGAGGACATGAAGAACACTTACTCGCTCCTCGGAGTCAAGGCAGACGCAAAGGAATTTGAAGGAAAGAACGTAAAGATTAACACCGAGGGAGCAAATGCGCTTATTGAATGGCTCCTCGGAGACGAAGCTTCGGCTCTTATTAAAGAGTACGGCAAGGATAAATACGGCGAAGCGCTCTTCTTCCTTATCGAAAAATAATCAAAAAATCAGCGAAGCCGCAGTATTTTGCCGCGGCTTCGCGTGCTTTAAAATAAATCTATGCAATACTTTAAACAGGCTTTCGATTTGATTTTCAGCGCAGATCCGGAGCTTTTGAAAATAATTGCAACAACAATGCTGATGTCGTTTTTCAGCACACTTTTTTCTTCCTTGCTCGGTCTGCCGTTAGGCGTTTTTCTCGGCTCTGCTGAATTTAAAGGCAAGAGCGCCGTAATAAAAATACTCAACACCCTGATGAGCTTGCCTCCTGTTTTGGCAGGCCTTATTGTGTTTATGCTTTTTCGCTCCGTCGGACCGTTCGGCTCGCTTCATATAATGTTTTCCGTGCCCGTAATGGTCATAGCTCAGGTTGTTTTGATAACGCCTGTCATAGCGTCGCTTTCGGCTTCGGCTTCGGGCGAAAAGCTTTCTTCGCTCGGCGAAACCGCATCGGGTCTCGGTATTTCCGGAGGAAAGCGTAATGCGTTGATAATGGTGGAATGTGCGCCGCAGTTTTTGAGCATTGTGCTGATGGGCTTCGGTCGGTCGATTGCCGAAGTCGGTGCCGTGTCGCTTGTCGGCGGAAACATTCAGTTTAAAACAAGAGTTATGACAACCGCAATTCTGCTTGAGGCGAACAAGGGAAATTTTGAAAAGGCCCTTGCCCTCGGAATAATATTGCTGATTATTTCATTGCTTGTAAATATTGCAGCGCACACATTACAGGAGAAGATCCGATGATAAGAATTAAAAATTTGGAAAAACGTCTTTCGCCGTCATTTTTACTGAAGATTGATGAACTTGAAATAAAAAAAGGCGACCGTGTTGCTCTGATAGGCTTAAACGGCTCCGGAAAAAGCACTCTGCTGAAGCTTATTGCCGGAGTTTTGAAGCCGGATTCCGGAACTATTGAATTTTCCGATGAAAAAGTCCGCTGCGGCTATCAACCGCAATCGCCGTACTGCTTTTCCGGAACTGTTGAAAAAAACATCAGAATTGCCGGCTTCAAGGGTGAACTTGAGCCTGTTGCCAAAAGCTGCCTTTTGCAGGGCTTTGAAAACAAAAAGGCAAAAACACTCTCCGGCGGAGAAAAGCAGCGAATGTACCTTGCAAGAATGCTTGCAGGCTCATTTGACTGTCTCTTGCTTGATGAGCCGCTGAGTGCGGTCGATATTGAAAAATCACGCTTGCTTGAAAAAACGCTGCTTGAAAGCTGCAAAGCAAACCATACCACTCTTTTGTTTGCAACGCAGTTTCCGAATCAGGCTCCGGCCGTTGCAAACAAAATTTTGATTTTATCAGACGGCAGAGTTGCCGAATTTTCAGATATTTCACTTCTGAAAGCTCCGAAAAGCGAGTTCGGCAAAAAATTTATTGATTCATGGAGAATTGTCTGATGCTTAACGTAGTGACGCCGAACGAGGCAGATAAAATAATTTCGGTTGAGATTGAAAAACTGAGAGCCGTTGAAACAGTCGGGCTTTGGGACGCCGTCGGAAGAGTTTCGGCTCGTGATGTGCGCTCAAAAGAAAATCTTCCGTCCTTTTCGCGTTCCGTTGTTGACGGCTTTGCTGTTCGCGCTTGCGACACCTACGGTTGCTCCGAAACGATACCTGCAATGCTTCGCCTTTGCGGAGAAATTGAGATGGGTGAGAATACCGAAAGGTCTATATGCGGCGGCGAGTGTATCAGAATTCCTACAGGCGGCAAGCTGCCCGAAAACGCCGACAGCGTTATTATGCTTGAATTTTGCGAAGAAATCGGCGACGGCTATGTTCTTGCTCAAAAGAGCGTTTCGGTTTTTGAAAACGTGAACAGGCTCGGAGACGACTGCAAGGTAGGGGAAATAATCATTGAAAAGGGCAGCGTAATAACTGCGCGAAGCATTGCCGTGCTTGCCGCTGTCGGTATTGACAGGCTTGAAGTATACAAGCGACCCGTTGTGGGTATAATTTCAACCGGAGACGAGCTTATTTCCCATTCGGGCGTACCTGTCGGTTCGCAGATCAGAGATATTAATTCCGTTATGCTTTATTCGGCTGTGAAAGCTCTCGGCTGTTTCGTCAGCGTTTTTCCGGTTTGTCCCGATGATGAAGCAATGCTGCTTCAAAGCGTCAGTGCCGCGCTTTCAAAATGCAATGTTCTGCTGATTTCCGGAGGCTCCTCCGCCGGTGAAAAGGATAACGTTTTCCGCGCTCTTTCATCAATCGGAAAGGTGCTTTTTCATGGCATTGCAATAAAACCCGGAAAGCCGACTATGTTTGCTGTGTGCGGCAATAAAGCTGTTTTCGGTCTTCCCGGTCACCCGGGAGCGGCATATTTTATGTTTGAATTACTGGTTAAACCGGCACTTTTGAAGGCGGAAAACCGCAGACTTGGGGACAAAAAAGCTCCTGCCGTTCTTTCGCAGAACGTGTCCTCAAACAATGGCAGGGCAACGGTTTGCGCAGTGAAGCTTGAGGGTAAAAAAGCCTCGGCGGTTTTTGCAAAATCGGGTGCGGTTGCAAAGCTTTCAAAAGCTGACGGATATTTTATAATTGACAGAGACACGGAGGGCTATCCTGCAGGTCGGGAAATTGAGGTGACGCTTTTTGAAACATAATTATCTTTCAAATATTCCTGCCGAAGAAGCGGTTGAAAAATTTGTTTCCTGCCTTAAAGAGGTCGGAACGTCATATAAAACCGAAACGGTTGAAACGCGCAAGGCAAACGGACGCACTGTTGCCGAGGCAGTTTATGCAAAGCGTTGCTCTCCGCATTATTGTGCGTGCGCTATGGACGGTATAGCGCTCAAGGCAAGCCTTACCGCCGGCGCAAGCGAAAGCAGCCCTGTTTTAATCAAAAAGGAAGATTTCATTTTCGTCGATACAGGCGATCCGCTTCCGGACGGCGCCGATTGCGTTGTGATGATTGAAGAGGTTACCGAAAACAGCGACGGGAGCGTAATGCTTTACTCCGCAAGCGCTCCGTGGTCACATGTTCGGCAAATCGGAGAGGACGTCAGTGCGGGGGACATGATTGCGCCCTCGTTTACCCGTGTTACACCGTCGCTTATCGGTGCTTTTCTTGCCGGCGGAGTGTTTGAGCTGACCGTTACCGAAAAGCCCGTTTTTGCAATAATACCCACGGGGGATGAGATCGTTGACGCGCAAAGCGAGGTTAAAAGCGGAGACATTCCCGAGTATAATTCCGCTGTTTTTTCCGCAATGCTCAGTGAGTGGGGAGCAGAAAGCAAGGTATATCCGATAACACCGGACGATCCTGCTTTGCTTGAAGCCGCCGTTAAAAAGGCATGCGCGGTCTGTGACGGCGTAATTGTGATTGCAGGCTCCTCCGCAGGTCGCGACGATTACACAAGCTCAGTGCTTGAAAAGCTCGGCAGAGTTCTTGTTCACGGACTTGCAATCAGACCCGGCAAGCCCGCTGTTCTCGGCTGTATCGGAAAAGTTCCCTTCATAGGCGTTCCGGGCTATCCTGTTTCGGGAATAATCGTTATGGAAAAGATTGTTAAAGCCGTTGTTTCTCTGTTTACAAAAATACCGGTTGAAGACAATGAAAAGATTTCCGTAACGATTTCAAAAAGGATTCCGTCCTCGCTGAAATATCACGAATTTGTCCGCTGCCGCGCAGCTGTTGTCGGAAATAAAACCGTAGCCGTTCCCATGGGAAGAGCGGCGGGAATTGTTTCGGATTTTGCAAAAGCCTCCGGTATTGTTGAAATTGAGCAGAACAGCGAGGGCGTTGAGGGCGGAGAAAGGCTTGAAA
>JAEDIH010000121.1 GCA_016292575.1 Clostridiaceae bacterium
CAAGTGAAAGTGGCGTTGTCAATTAACTGCGAACCTTTTTTGGCAAAAATAATCAGGATTGTAAACAGTTGTTAAAAATAATCGTCATTTATCAAGAATTTGTCTGCAAATTTCATTTGCTTGTATTCTTCCAGCCCTTTTTAAAGAATTTGTTATATTTCTCCGCCTGCTCGTCCCACACCTTGTAGTCCTGCTGCCCTCTGTGATCCTGTGCGTCAAAACCGTTTTCGGCAAGATATCCGGCAATGTACTTTGAAAACTTGACCGCACCGCGCGAGTTTAAATGACCCCTGTTGAGAAAATCGGTCTTTGGGTCAACAGAGAGCTTTTGGAGCATCTCCCGTGTGCAGAAGTCAATCGCCTTGTAGCCCTGTTTTTGGCAGTATTCAATCAGTGAAGCGTTCTCCTGCTGCTCTTTTTTATCTCTGAACGAGGGCATATTGATAAATAGCGGCTCAATATCGTTTTCCTTTAAGAAATCAAAAAGGAGACTTAGCTCATTCTTCTGAAAATCATCGATATCGGTTGTTTCATAGTCCCAGCAGTAAAAGTACGGGGAGCAGTCCGTTGTTGCAAACACCCTTGATTTTACGTCGTAGGCACCGAGGTAGGTCGTTTTCGGCTTGTTAAAATCCTTTTTAACAAGTCCGTCTTTCCAGCGCGAATGGAAGTTTATAAACGGAACATACCAGTAAAGCTCGCTTTTGTCAACAACCGACTTTCCGTCCTCGGGCTTGCCGTAATATTCATAGACTCTGTCAGCATAATCAAAAAGGCTGAACATTAGCTTATAGCCGTCAAGGCGGTTCGGAATGTTCAGATAAAGATTCTGAATCTTGGCCGGAACAACGCTGTTTTTGACCGCCGCCGAACGCAGACCGTGAATATCAATGATAGCAAACTTAATGTTCTGCGTTTTTTTGGCGTATTCCAAAAGCGGAATCGTGGCGCCGAACGGCTGGAGCGAGGTTGCAAGCAGACCGACCGCGGCTCCCGTCTGCTCATATGCGGCAGTAGGAACAAAGCCGTACTTCACAACGCTTGTTCCGATAGCCACTCCGTCAACGGTGTTCTTTTTAAGCTCGGCGAACGCCGCAATACTGCGAGTGTCGTGGTTCGGCGGATAGTCGTAGCGCGTGCTGACATAGCCCACCGCAAGGGTGAGGATAAGCAGGAAAGCAACAACCTTGAGCCATCCTTTGTTTTTCATAAGCAATATATGAAACACGGAAAATTTGGGGAACAAAGCCCGTGTTTTTCCTTTCTGAAGAATTTATCAAAACTGCTGATAAACAAAATCCGAAGCGTTGAAATCTCCGCCGTATGCGCCGTAAATAAGAACGAAGCAGACTGCGGCAATAATGAATATCCAGCGGAAAAGCAGGTTCTGCTCGTCAAGCTTCTTCCGAAGCTTCATTCCGCTCTCCTGCATGACGCCCACAACGAGCAGAACAAGAAGCATGACGAAAATCAAAATCAGCTGCTTGCCCGAAGCGCCGAGGTTGAGCACTGTTCCGTCGGTGAAAACCCAGGGGTTGAACTCGCTGAACATTCTTTTAAGCATTGAAAGCGAAATTCTGAGCGAATCCGCTCTTGAAAAAATTCTTCCGATGCTGACGAGGAAGAACGTTCTGAGAATCTGAAAAAGTCTCCACGAAAAAGCTTCGGTGTTTATCTTCAGCTTTTCAATGACCCTTTTGTATACGGGGTCAAGCAGGATACTGCCCGTTATTATGACGCTGTTCCACAGACCGTAGGCAATATACTTCCAGCTTGAGCCGTGCCAGATTCCGACAAGCATGAACGAAATGAACGAGGCAAGGAAGGTCGGCAGCATTTTTCCGATATATGTTCCGAAAACCTTTTTTGTTTTCTTGCCCATCTTTGCAAACGCCTTTGAAAGCGAGAGCGGATAGAAAACATAATCGCGCATCCACGCGCCGAGCGTGATATGCCAGCGCCGCCAGAACTCCGCAATTGAACGTGCAAAATACGGGCGTTCAAAGTTGACTGCCATTTCAATTCCGAAGGTCTCTGCAATACCGCTGATGATGTCCATTCCGCCGGAGAAGTCGGCATAGACCTGAAAGCCGTATGCAACCGAGCCGAGGAAGATTACAAAGCCGGTATACTCGGTGTAATTGTCAAAGACATTATCGGCAATAAGACCGATATATTCCGCAATGGTGAGCTTTTTTATCACGCCCCAGAGCGCAAGCTCAAGACCGTGCCTGAACTTGACCGGATCAAAGCGGTTGCCCTCAAAAAGCTGCGGTGCAAGCGCGCCGTAACGGCCGATGGGGCCTTGAATAATCTGCGGAAAGAAGGAGACAAAAAGCGCAATCTTTGCCGGGTTCTTTTCCGCCGCAAGCTTTCCTCTGTAAACGTCAATGATATAGCTCGTTGCCTGCAGGGTGTAAAAGGAGATGCCGAGCGGCAAAGCAAGATTTATCTTCGGTGCGGCGGCTTTCACACCAAAAAGGTGCAGAACGGAAAACGTCTGATCCGAAAGGAAGTTGAAATACTTCAGAAAAACAAGAAAGCCGAAGCAGACAACAAGACCGAGCGCAAGAACAAGGCGCTTTTTGTGCTGAACAGAGAGCCTGTACTGCTTTTTTTCATCACGCGTAAGCTCCGGATGGGAGTTTAAGTATTTTTTCTGGATATTGTTGTACTTATCGAGCCAAAGGGCAACAAGCCAGATGCAGACTATCGTGAAAAGCATGAAATATCCGGTTGAAAGTCCGCCTGCAAAATAGAAAACAAGGCTTGAAAAAAGCAGAACCGTCCACCGCTTTTTCAGCGGAAAAACATAGTAAAGAATGCCCGTTACAAGCCATAAAAGGGCAAAATCCAATGATATCAGCGTCATAAATTTCCGGTGGGGCGGAAAAACCGCCTTGTCCTTTCATTTTTAATGTGTTATGCCGGCAGCATTTAAGCAAAAAGCCGCCGGCTACGGAACACAAGCGCTGTCAGTCAAGAAGCGACTCAACAAGCTTTTCCATTGCGTCAACAGAGTCAAAGTTTTCCGGTTCAAGTTCGTCAATACCCACGGTGATGTCGAATTCCGAATTGATCTCAGCAACAAGGGAAACAATGTCGAACGAATCGAGAACGCCGTCTGTTACAAGCGCGTCCTCGTTTTCAAAGTCGATTTCCGGATGCAGGTCGCCTAAAATGCTCAAAAGTGTTTCTTTAATTTTCATCTTTAATTAACTCCTTTTTCTTTTGCCGCTTTAACGGCTTTTTGTTTTTGTTTATTTTTTATATTGTTCGCTTTTTGTGCCGTCGTCAAGGAAGCCGAGCTTTTCATAAAGGGAAACGGCCGGGGCGTTCTTTTCGTCCACCCAAAGCTTTACGGCGGTAACGCCGCTTTCCTTTGCTTGCGCGAGCGATATTTGCAAAAGGCTTTTTGCAAGTCCCTTTCTCCTGTGGGCGGGAGAGCAGACAAGGTGTTCGGCGAGCGCGGTTTTTCCCTTGCGGTTGAGAATAAGAACGCAGCCGAGCTCGTCCTCTTTGTCTTTCAAAGCATAGAACAGACCGTTTTCTTCAAAACGGGCAAAAGCTTCACTGTCCGGCAGCGGAGTGCTTTTTTCATCGAGCGCCTCTTTCCAAAGCGACAAAACGTCCGTGTAGCAGGCGCTTTTTTCAAGTCTGTAGCCGGGCGCAAGCTTTGCTTCAAGCCTTTCATCTTCAATATCTTTCAGCGAAAGATTCATTCTTTTATAGGTCTTATACTCCTTGAAAACACCGCAGGAAACAAGCTTTTTCACCGTTTCCCTGTCGCCGCTTGCGCCGCGGAACGTTACGTCAAGAAGTATCTCCTTTGAAAAACTTTCAGCGCCGAAAAGGCTTTTTGCGCTTTCGCCCGTTGAAAAGTCAAAAGCATAGTAACAGGCCGAAAGGTAATCCCCTCTGCTGCAAAGCAGAAAAAGCCACTCGCTGTTTGAAAGGATAAACAGCTTTTTTTCCGCGATGAGCCTTTGAAGCTCGTCCGGCATTAAAAAGCAGTTAGAAAGCGTTTTTCTTCCGTCCTTGAAGCTTGCAACGGTTGTTTTCAAAAACTCCGGCGAGAGTACCTCAGTCATGGTCGATAAACTCCTTTTTGAGGGCTATGCGGTCGATTTTTGCATTTTTCGTCATGGGCATACAGCTCATGTGAACCATTCGGTTGGGAAGCATATACTTAGGCAGAATCTTGCCTGCCTCGTTTATAACCTCACGGTCGCAAGGCTCCTTTGACTGATAGAAAAGGACAATCTTTTCCTCGTTCTCGTCATATATGCAGCACGCCGCGTCAACAAACGCAAGGGCGTTGACGGCTATCTCAATTTCCGAAAGCTCAATCCGGTGTCCCATGTGCTTAATCTGGTAATCCTTGCGCGAAACAAAGTAAAGGTTGCCGTCATCGCCGTATTTTGCAAGGTCGCCCGTGCGGTAGATAAGCTCGGGATAAAACGGATTGCAGGGATTCTGGCAGAACGCTTCGGCCGTTTTCTGCGCGTTGTTGTAATAGCCGAGGGCAAGCGAGGTACCCCTTACGCAGATTTCGCCCTTAACACCGTTCTGCTCAATGAGCGTATCTCCGTCAATCAGGAGAATGTCGGTATTTTTGAAAGGAATTCCGATTGGCAGAGCGTCCTCGTTTTTGAACGGTCTGCTGACCTTGTAGTAAAGGCAGTTGCAGGTAATCTCCGTCGGGCCGTAAAGATTGACAAAATTCACCTGAGGCAGCTTTTCGCGCCAGTAGTTGAGAACCTTGTTCGGCATAACCTCGCCGGAGAACATTACGGTTCTGAGCGCCGAAGGAGCCTTTTTTTCAAAAGCATTGAGGTTTTCAACAATACGCAGAGCCGAGGTAGCCCAGATGATGGTGTTAATCTTCCTTTCGTCAATACAGTCAATAAGCTTGCCCGGGAAAGAGAAGAACAGCTTGGGAATAACGTGCATACTTGCGCCGTTGCGCAAAGCCGAATAGATATCCTTAACGGAAACGTCAAAGTCAAACGGTGCCTGATTGCCGAAAACGCAGCTTGAATCAAACGAAAACGTTTCCGCAAAGTTTTCGATAAGGTCAATAACCGAGCGGTGGCAGACAAGGACGCCCTTGGGAACGCCCGTTGAGCCGGAGGTGAAAATTGCATAAAGCGGATCGGTGTCTATGGCGCGGCTTCGTCTTTTTTTAAGCTCCTCCTCGTTTACCGGGAAGAGAACCGCCTCGTCAAAGAGCAGTCTTTCGCCGGAAAAGCCGATATCGTCAAGCATTTTGTTGTCCTTACTGAAGATTACGGCGCAACTCGGGTCAAGCGTTTCAAAAATCAGCTTCACCCTTTGCGCCGGGAGCGAGCGGTCAACGGGAACATAGAAGTTTCCGCTCATCACCGTACCCATAAAGGAAACAAGGCTTTCAATATTCCTGTCGATGAAAACAACAACGGG
>JAEDIH010000008.1 GCA_016292575.1 Clostridiaceae bacterium
CTTTTGTTGCCGGTATATTCGGCCGCCGTTACGCAATAGCAATGTTTTGAGTCGAGACAGCACTTTTCTCCCTTGATTTCAAAGCCGTTTTCAAAAAGGAACTTCCTCATATCCTCCGGATGGCTCATCGGCTGAAGAATCAGGCGGTACTTTTTGTTAAAGATCCATTCGGTTCTTGAAAGAATTTCGGTAATCAAAAGTCCGCCCATTCCGGCAATAATAATGTCGTCGCAGGAGTCTTTATCGATGTTGTCAAGCCCGTCGGAAAGTATTGTTTTAACAGAATCCGTAAGCGAAAACTGCCCGATTGTTTTTTCTGCGTTTTTCAGCGGCATTTTTCTCAGATCGGCGGCAACGGCGGACGGCGAAATGCCGCTCTGCAGCAAATAAACCGGTATGTATGCATGGTCTGTGCCGATGTCCGCCACACGTGAGCCGAAACGAACAAAGGACGCTACGCACGAAAGACGCGGGTCAAGGTTTATCTTTGGCAAAGCTCTACCCCTTTCAAAAAAATCAGCCACCTTGAAATAAGGCGGCTGACGAAAATAACCGTTTAAAAAATCAGAACACGGCTGCCAATTTATTTTGAAGCAAGATATTCGTTAACTCTTTTAACAAGCTCGTCAGCATCAACGCCGTGAACAGCGCAGGCTTCCTCAACGGACTCACCCCTTGAAGCGGGGCAGCCGAGGCAGTGCATTCCCATTTCAAAAAAGAACATGGCGGTTCCTCTGTCAGCGTCCAGAATATCGCCGATGAGCATATCTTTGGTAATCTCTTTCATATTTACAGGTCCTCTCAGTTTTAATATCAGTCTTTGCTGAAATCCATCATATTATACGTGTGCAATCAAATGCTGCTGTGATAATTAATCAAAGCATGAATTTCTTGACCATGAAGATGATGATAATACCCATCTTAACACAAAGACCGGTCATGAAAGTGTTGAGGATAACAACTGCCTTTTCCTCGTCTCCTTCCTTTTTTGCCTTTGAGTAGATGATAAGACCGACAAGAACAAAAAGGAACGAGAAAAATCTTGCAGCTCTTGAAGCAATAGCGTATTTTGCGTCCCTTTCAGCCTTTTTGGCGGCTTTCATTTCAGCTTTGAGCTCTTTTTTACTCCTCTGCGCAGCGGCAGCAGCCGAAACGGGAACGGCGGCAACAGTTTCAGGCTCAGCAACGGGTTCTGAAATGGGTGCAACATCGGCAACAGGTTCGTTTGCCGGTGCAGCTTCGGGCTGAGTATAAACGTTGGCGGCAGGCGCAGCTGCAGCATACGCAGGTTCCTTAGCCTCTACCTTTTGACCGCATATAAAGCAAAAATCAGAATTGTCGTCAATTTCATTTCCACAGAATTTACAAACCATTGAGAACATCCCCCTAATATTTTATAGCTCATTATATCATTATCTTTTGGGTTTGACAATAGAATTTTCCAAATTATTTACCATAAAACGCTCAATTTAAATAAAAATGATTGAAAATCCTTGAAACTGCGCCTGTTTTACTGTAAAATACTAATAATTATGAAAAAAGCGATGTGAAAAAATTGACCCTTCTTTCAGCGTGCAATCTCAGTCTTTCATTTTCGGAAAGAGTAATATTTTCAAACGTTTCGTTTGATGTGTATAATAAGAACAAAATCGGCTTTATCGGCGTTAACGGAGCCGGAAAGTCCACCCTTTTCAAGGTCATCACCGGAGAACTTCAGCCCGATGAGGGCAGTGTTTTTGTCGGCCGTGATACAGTTTTGGGCTACATGGAACAGCACGCCTGCGCCGCAAGCGAAAAGACAATGCTTCAAGAACTGCTAACCGTTTTTGACGATGTTATCGCCGCAGAAAAGGAGCTTGACGAAATTTCCGACAAGCTTTCCGCTGATACGGAAAACAGAGATGAGCTTATTGCGAGACAGCAGTTTTTGCTTGAGCTTTTTGAAAGGCGCGGCGGTCTGACATATCAGAGCCGCGCCCGTTCGGCACTTATCGGACTCGGCTTTTGCGAGGAGGACTTTTCCCTGCCCTGCTCGCTTTTGAGCGGCGGTCAGCGTTCAAAGGTCTCGCTTGCAAAACTGCTTTTGTCCGGCGCAGACCTTCTGCTTCTTGACGAGCCGACAAACCATCTTGATATCGAAAGCGTGAACTGGCTTGAAAACTGGCTTAATGAATTTTCCGGCAGCGCTGTTGTTATCTCACACGACAGATACTTTCTCGACAAGGTTACAAACAGAACCTTTGAGCTTGAAAACGGAAAGTTTTATTCCTGTGAGGGCAACTATTCGCGCTACGCCGCATTAAAGGCGGAGCGCAGGAAGAGTGCCGAACGCGAATATGACGCAAAGATGAAAGAAGTCAACCGCATCAAAGGCATTATTGAACAGCAAAAAAGCTTTAACCGTGAGCGCAATTATATTACAATCGCCTCAAAGCAAAAATCTATCGACCGTATTCTTGACAGCATTGAAAAGCCGGAGCAGGAGCTTTCTTCAATTCACTTTTCTTTTAACACAAGCCTTGTCAGCGGCAATGATGTTCTTATCTGCGAAAACGTTTCTAAGGAATTTGAAAACAAGCCGCTTTTCAAAAATGTTTCCCTGCTTGTTGAGCGCGGAGAGAGGGTTTTCATAACGGGTGAAAACGGCTGCGGAAAGTCAACGCTTTTAAAAATGATACTAGGAAAGCTCCGCCGCGACAGCGGAAAAATTACACTCGGAACAAATGTCAGAATCGGATACTTTGACCAGACGCTTGCGGAAATTTCGTCAAACAAAAGCGTGCTTGATGAAATCTGGGACGATTACAGAGCAATGACGGAAACCCGGGTCAGGAGCGCACTTGCAGCTTTCCTTTTCCGGGGTGATGATGTCTATAAAATTACATCCTCCCTCTCCGGAGGAGAAAAGGCAAGGCTTGCGCTTTTGAAGCTTATGCTTTCCGGCGCAAACTTCCTTGTGCTTGACGAGCCGACGAACCACCTTGACATCAAAAGCCGCGAAGCGCTTGAAAGCTCCTTTAACGGCTTTGAGGGTACGATGCTTGTTGTGTCGCACGACAGATATTTCATCAACCGCCTTGCAACGCGCGTTGTCCGCCTCCATGCAGACGGAATTGACAGCTACCCCGGCAACTATGATTATTATATTGAACACAAAATTGAGCGTAATATTAAACAAAGCAAGAAAGCGGAAAAGCCCAAAGAAAACACATATAAAAAGCAAAAGGAGCTTGAAAGTCTCAAACGGCGCACCAAAGGACAAATTTCACGTCTTGAAACAGAGATAGACAGGCTTGACGAAATGCTTGCGCAAATTCAAAACGAGATTTCCTCTCCCGAAAACGCCGCAGATTACGAAAAGATACTTTCGTTGACCGATGAACTTAATCAGACCACAAACAGGCAGGAGGCGCTTATGACCGAATGGCAGGAGTTGACCGAAAAGCTTGAACAGCTTGAGAACGAATAACAAACATAAATAGCAGCGGGACTGTGCCTGATTCGCCAGCCCCGCTGTTGTAATATTTATTTATTATATCGGGACAAATGTTCCTAAAGCCGTATTATGTCTCGTTAGGCTTTCTTTTGCTCTTTCTGAGCATTTTTTTGTGCCTGCGACTTTCTCTGCGAGACATTTTATAATCAAACGTACGGTTTTCAACTCGGTCATAAAGCGCACTGTTCAGACGGACAAGACCGGTATCGAAAGTTTCCGTTGCGGCAAGAATGATAAGACCGCTGTCCGCCGGAAGCGTAATTTCGCCAAAGCTTTCGGTGTTGATCTCATACATGAAGAAGTAAAGCTGAGAAGCAACATTATCCTTGCCTGCCGAGTGATTATGTGTAAATTCCAACGCAAGCTTATCAGTCTTGATAAACGCTGTTTCGGCAAGATTATAAAGATCCCAACCTCCTATGCGCTCATTGACGGCCTGAACTTTGATTGAAATATTGTTTTCGCCTACGCCGAAGTCATAGCTCTTATCACCGAAAAGGCTTGCAGCAACAAAATAAAGTCTGTTGCCGTTCGTTTTGATTGTCTGACCGTTGCAAATAAGCGCGTTATATTCTCCGTTAACGTCCCCCATTTCAAATTTTACGCCGTTACAAGTAATAGCTTTCGGAAAGATTTCGGCAGGAATTGAAACATTGATTGTGGGAATTGAAGCCGCAGCTCTGTCTGAATTGAAGGTGGTAGCTTTAATATTGTACGGAAGCTCAACAACCTTCTGCTCCTCTTTTGTTGAAGTGTTGCACGAAAGCAGTGTTAAAGCAAAGGTTTTAACTTCAAACGGTGCAAGATCAAAAACCAGCTTGCCGTCAACAACGGTTGCTTCACCGATCTCCTCCTCAGAAGCATAAACTTCGCGTGCACTGAGAATACCTTTTCCGAGGAAAAGCTCAGTTTTCAAAGCGCGGCAGCCTGCACCTTCATTTACTCTTACTATAATTTCATCAGTATTCTCGCTTTTTTTGACGGCACGGATAATTACATTTTCATTGCTGATTGTTCCGAATGAATACTCGCTTCCGAGCAATCCAAGGTGCTTATCAGAGGTGAAAACAGCCATCGGCTGATTGAAAAATCTTGCATGAAGCTGCGTTCCCTGGGTGAAGTTGCCCTTATGCGCATAAATGGCATAGCTGTATCTGTTGAGACCGAAGTCCATCATGCCCTGAACGCTGTCATTGCGGAAATAATACTTCGGAGTGTGCAGAACGGTAAGCCTGAGCGTTCTCTCGTCCTTAACAATCCAACCGAATTTTGAGTCGCTGAAGATTGAAACGCCGTAGCCCCTGTTTTTGTCGCTGATATCCGCCCATTTCTGAGCAGGAACGCTGTAAAGCTTTTTGTCTGCTTTTTTCCTTTCAATAACGCCGAGACCGAGATCGAAAACAGCCTTGTCGTTCTTCAGTCTGAAACTGAAGCCGTTGTGAAGCATTCGGCTGAATTCGCGCCACTCTATCTCATTGAAAACATTGATTCTGCTGCTGCCTGCCGCAAGCGAAACATAGTAATTGAAAACCGATTTTCCGACACTTTGGGTAACTTTGATTGTAGCTCTTGCAGGACCCTTTTCAACAACCTCAAGCTTGCCTTTTTCAGCAAATTCCCACGGGTACTTTTTAACCTCTTTGTATTTCATTTCCCACGCAGGATAGCTCTTACTGCCCTTTTCCTTGTTAAGCTCATATCTTATCGGCTTATTGAGAAGCTCAACCTCACCAAGTGTTTTATCAATAATGGATGAAATGTCACCGTTTTTGTTTATGGAGACGATATACTTGAAGTTTTCAAGCATATTTTCCTTTACACGCACGCCTGTGTTGATGTCGCACGGGTCATAGCTGTAAAGCACATCAAAAACTTTCAGTCCGAATGCGGGAACATTTGCGCAGAAAGTTGCTTTAATATAATCCGAATCGGAATAATTGACCTGCGACGGCATTTCATGTCCGTCCTTGTCAAAAACTCTGACATATTTGAAGCCTGCCGCCGGAACGGTGATATCTACCGGCTCCATTCGCGGTTGCTCAATGCTGTTTGAAACAACAACAGCCACGCCCTTTGTCCATGAGGTGTCCATATTCTTTATGATTTGGGCAGTTGAACCTTCAAAAACATTTGAAAACTGATTGAGCGAAAGAACATAGTCGTTCCACGACCGCTTATAAGCGCGTTCAACGGAGGTTCCGGTAATATCGTCATGGAAAGTGTGGGCAATAACACGCTTCCACGCTTTTTCAAGCTCTGCCGAGGGATACTTTGCTGCGCAGACAGCGGAAGCGATAACAGCGCTGCGCTCAGCCATATCGGCAAGCTCCTCGCTTCGTCTGTTGCATCTTTTTGAAAAAGCACGTGAGGTATATGAGCCTACACCGTGATTTGTCATAACAAGCTCATTGTTCCACTTTGGCAGCCTGCTGATTTGCGAAAGATCAAGGTTGCTGAGATCGTCAAACAGCTCCGACGGCGTTGAGGAAAGCACCTTGATTTCTGAGGAATTGTTCTGTTCAATCTCGTCATTTACGGTTTTTGCCGACTGGTCCTTGGGCGCTCCGCCAACATCGCCGACCCCGTGATAACCGTCAGTCCAGCCTAAGCCGTAGTTCTTGATATTTTTATTGAGTTTCTTTGTAAGCGTTTTGTTTGTCCTGACATTTTTGAACGTTGTGCAGTATGATTTGCAGTCAAGCGATGCAAAAACAGCCTTGCCGTTGCTGCCGTACCAAAGACCGATATCAAACGGCACGCCGTATGCACTGCCCCAGGAAAGCTTCTGGGTTGAAAAGCCTTTAAGATTTGCGTGCTCCGCAACAGCGGGAAGAGCCCAGCCGAAGCCGAAGCAGTCAGGCAGGAATATATCGTTGCTTTTAACGCCGAATTTCTTTTGGAAATATCCGTTGCCGTAAAGAACGTTTCTGAAAAGAAGCTCGGGAGACGGAACATTGACGTCGCCGTTTTCATAGCAGCTTCCAGTAACATTCCATTTTCCGTTTGCAATGTATTCCTTCAGTTTTTCAAACTTTTCCGGATAATACTCCTCAAAAAGCTCATAGCGGTAAGCACCCTCAAAATTAAAGCGGTAGTTCGGATATGTTTCAAAAAGGCGGAAGTTGTCATCAAGCGTTTTTGGCAAACAGGTGTTGATGACATACTCAAAATCCCAATTCCAAATTGTGTCAAGATGTGCCGTTGCAATGGTGTAAATTCTTTTTTCTTCAGTCATAATTATCTGCCTGCCTTACTTTTTTGATCTGTTTTTTTCGTATGATTTTATTCCGCCCTTGCTGTGGTAGAGTTTTGCAGCCTCAAGGCAGATATCAAGGGAAAGATCGATACATTCCTCGCTGATATTTGTCCAGGTATCCTCACGGGTGTGATAGTAGGTTTTCGGATCATGATTAACGCCGCAAAATCCGCAGGCGCGGATATCGTATTTTGAAAAGGCCTCGGCGTCAACGGCACCCGGATAGAGAGAAGCACGCTTCATCTCTATTCCGTTGTTCCTGCCGGCTTCAAAGAGCAGGTCACCGACCGCCTCGCTGTCCTTAACGGTGCCGGTGCAGCCACGTGTGTAAATTTGCAGCTGTTCAATCTCGCGCATTGTGTCGAGCGAAATTACAACGGTTTCAATATCCTTGAATTCTTGCCTGTGCTTTTTTGCAAAAGCCTTTGCGCCGCGCAGACCTGCTTCCTCGCCGCCTGTAATGAGGCAACCGACCTCTGTGTCCGTAAAGCGGAAATCGTTATCAGACATCTCTTTGAGGACGCCCATTGCAATATAACAGGCTGAAAGATTATCGTTTGCGCCGTCAACAACAACTCTCCAGTTAATGAAAAAGTACATCAAGAGCAAAAACGGAACAAAAACAAACATAATGATTCCGCAGGGCTTCCAGATTCCCGTTTCAATTTCCGGAACAAATCCGAGATTGAACGATGAAATGAGTCTTGCAAGCGTAACAACAAAAATGAAGAACATTCCGACAACCGAAAAGCCCATAACGGGAACAAGAGTTTTAAGCTGACCGTGCAAAGAAAATGTCCATTCGTTTGCAGCGTCTGCGTGACCGGAAAAGATAATTCTGCGCTTTATATTACCGGTAGGCTTCCTCACGGCGTATACATTGCATGAGGTTTTCTTCGGGAAAAGGAAATCAACAAATTCCGCATAGAAAAGAAACTCAAACAAAAACATCAGTATGCTTAAAAGCATGAGGACGGGCGGAATTATTGCAGTTACAAGCTCAGCTTTTGAGCTGCCGGGGTATATGTACGACGGAAACAGCCAATACATTGCTATTGAGATTAAGCAAAACGAAACCGCAATGATAATGAAGCCCATAAATGCCTGAGGATGGAGGGTGTAGTCCTCTGTCTTAACATCATCGGCATATTTTTCAAGCTCACTTTTAAAGAATTCCTGCGCGTCGCGCTCACTTTTTGAACCGGGCGCACGCCTTTTAAAGTTTTCGCACACATAACGTATGCCGTCTTTCATATACCGCTTCGTTTCATCACCGGCTCTGAAACCGAACATAGTATCTCCCCTTTGTCAGAATTATTTAATTTTATCACAAATAGCTTAAAAATACAATAAAACAGCATTAATTTTGTTTGTTATTTAGAAACTGTCAGAAGATAGATTGAATTGCATCCTCAATTTTTTCAATGTTGTTGCGAAGCTTGAAGTACAGCGTGTCGGATATCGGTTTGATTTTATGTGGCTGCGTCTTTGGAACACTGTCATAAAGCTCAGAAAACAGTCGGGTATCTGAAGCTTTTTTGCAAAAAACTGCGCCCAAAATCAAAAGTCCGCGCTCATTCGGAAGCGTAATTTCACCGGCATTATCCGTACTGAGTTTAAAACGGTAAAGAAGAAGCTGCTTTCCGACCATGTCGCCGTTGGCAGTATGGGCATGGGTAAATTCAAAAGCGAGCGGAGTTTTATCAATAAAGGCAGCCTCCCCGGCTTCCGGAATATCCCATGCGCCGAGCTTGTCTTCAATATCAGGCACAAAAAGCACCTTTCTGCAACTTCCGACAGTGAAAGTATACTCGCGTTTTCCCGTTAGCGAGGCGCCGAGGAACACAAATGATTCTGCGTTTTCGGGCACTTTCAGCCTTTGTCCGCAGCACAAAACGGCGTTGGCATTTTCCGGATTGACGGAAAGCTCAAAATCAATTCCGCCGGAGTATATATGCCTTTCGGCAAGCTCAAGTGGCAGTGAAAACTGCTTGTACGGGATACGGTTTTCGCCTCTTTCAAAATTCGATGAATATATTTTTATGTTATAAGGTAAAGCCGCTTTATAATTAGCGCCGGCTTTGAGCGCTTCTGAATTGATTGCAAAACCGAACGCCTTTACATCAAAGCAATCAATATCAAAGCAGAGTTCCCCATTTTCAACAAGGGCGTTTCCGACAACCTTTTCGCTTCCGTTGACCTCGTTTGCAAAAGCAATTTTGTCAAGCAGAGAAAAGCGGACATTGCTTTGCCTTTCTTCGGTAAGATTGTTGAACCTTGCAATGTAATGCTTGCCGTCTTCGCTCTTTTTCAGGGCGCAAAGCGAAACGCTCTCATTTTCAAGAGAGAGCAGAGCAAGATTCGAGGAAAGAGTACCCGGGTGCTTATCGGTAGAAAACACCGTCATCTTTGAGCAAAACAGGGCGGCTTCCTTTTGGGCGTCAGGTATATTTTCGTTTTTGAGCGAACCGAGTGCGAACGAGAAACGGTTTAGCCCTTGATCCATTCGGCTTTGGCGGCTTTTTGCCCTGAAATCTCCTTTTGGAGTGTGCAGAACAGTCAGGCGGAGAGTGTTTTTGTCCGGTTTATCCCAGCCGCGCTTGCTGTCGCTGACAATAAAAGCGGAGTGAAAACTTTTTTCATCTGCGAGCATAGCCCACTTTTGCGCCGGAACCTCATAGAGCTTTTCGGTATTGCTTTTTCTGCGAATTGAGCCTAAACCGAGATCATAACGAGCATATTCGTTGCTCAAGCTGAAAGAAAAGTTTGTTTTTAAAAGCGTGCATTTTTCATTCCAGTGTATCTCATTGTCAAACTCAACAACATTTGCTCCGCGCTTGAGCGAAATTACGGTTTCAAAGGTTGAACAGCCGTATTTCTTAACAATTTTTATTGCGCTTACGCAGCTGCCGCAGTACAGCGGTGTTGAATATACCAATTCCGGCGAGGCGAGCTTTTGCGCGTTCACTTCACTGTATTTAAGGTTCCACGCAGGATAAACTCTGTGTCCCGTATCCTTGAACAGGTCAAAGGTTATCGGGCTTTTCAGCAGTTCAAATTTAAGCTCTTTATCATAGACCGAGCAAACGTTTCCGCTGCGGTCAAGCAATACGGTGTATTTCTCGTTTTCAAGTGAAGAAGCGCTGCACCTGACTTTGAAGCCGTCATCAAAAGCCTCCTTGCAGGCGCGAACGTCATAAACCCTGAAGCCCATTGCTCCTACATCGGCTGAAAAGGCGATTTTTGCAACGCCGTTTCTGACGGAAATAAGCTGCGAGGGAACCTCCTTTTCGTTCTCATCAAAAACACAGACGGCACTGCCGGAAAACGGAAGAGAAGCAAAAACAACGCTTTGCGAACGCCGCTCAAAGCTGTTATGAACGGCAACGGGCGTTCCTGCGCACCATGAGGTGTCGAGCGCGTCAATAATATCCGAAGCGCAGGAAACGTACTCGTCGGCAAACTGATTCATTGAAAGAGCGTAATCATTCCATGAGCGGCGATATACGCTTTGAAGCGAGGTTCCGGTGATATCATCATGAAACTGATGCGCAATAACACGTTTCCATGCTTTTTCAAAAAGCTCTCCGTTATATTTATGCAGTCCGAGCATTTCAGCACATACTGCGGTTTTTTCGGCAAGGACGGCAAGCTGTTCGGCGCGAAAATTCCATCGTTTTGAAATCGCACGCGAGGTATAGCAGCCGGCACCGTGATCCGTCAGAACAAGCTCGTTTTTCCATTCCGGCAAAGAATCAGAAACGCCTTTATATTCATCGGAAGAAAGTCTGCTGAAAATCTCGTCTGCGGCGGCAGACCGAACTTCAATGCTGCTGTTTTCGTTCCTTTTTATCTCTCTTTCAAGCGTTTTTATTGAAAACTCCATCGGTGAACCGCCTCTGTCGCCCACACCATGGAAAACACAGGTCTCATTCAGTCCGTATTTTTCGTTCTCAAAAAGCTTTTCAAGGATAGTCTTTTCTTTGCGGAATGTTTTGTAGCCCTTGAAATAAGCTCCGGGCTTGAGCGAAGCGTAGATGTACTTCCCATTCAATCCGTACCATTTGCCGATATCAAACGGCACTCCGTAAGCGCTGCCCCAGGAAAGTTTTTGCGTTGTAAAGCCTTTCAGTCCGCAGTGGGCGGCAACGGCAGGCAGCGCAAGACCAAACCCGAAGCAGTCAGGCAGAAAAATGTCAGAGCTTCGCTTTGCAAACGTCTTTTCAAAATAATTGTTACCGTATAAAAAATTGCGTATCAGAGCTTCCGGCGACGGAATGTTAACATCACCGTTTTCAAACGCGCTGCCGCAGACGTTCCAGCGACCGAGAGCAACATACTTTTTAAGCTTTTCAAATTCCTCCGGGTAGTATTCCTCAATAAGCTCATAGCGGTACGAGCCTTCAAAATTGAATTTGTAATCCGGATATTTTTCAAAAAGATAAAAGTTCTTTTTCAGTGTTTTCAACAGATAGTCCGAAACGGTTTTTTCAAACGTCCAGTTCCAGACTGTATCAAGGTGAGCAGTTGCAATGGTATTAATAATTTTCTTCGCCATTTTCTCTCATTCCTTTTGTTATCAGATAGGTATAAAACTGAATGCAACCGAAAAAATAATTGTCGGCAGCATATTTGCGACTCTTATTTTTTTATCAAACATGAGATTGACACCTACGCAAAAAATCATCATTGAGCCGACAAAGCTGATGTTGGTTACAGCAGACTGAGTGAGATATGGCTCAACAAGCTTTGCAATCAAAGTAATTGATCCCTGGATAGCAGCAAGCGGGATTACGGAGAATGCAGTACCCTTGCCCATTGCCGAAGCCATAACCATGATTATCACCAAATCAAGAACAGCTTTCGTAAACAAGGTTGAATAGTCATGACTCAGTGCGTCCTGAATGGGACCGATAACCGCCATAGCTCCGACGCAAATTGTGAGTGAAGCACTGACAAAACCGGAAACAAAACCGTTGTCGTTTTCGCTTTTGGTTTTCACTTTCAGCCATGAGGCAAAGCGCTCGGTCAGGTGCTGAATGTTTATAAGTTCGCCAAAAAACGAGCCTAATGTAAAGGCAAGAACCATCATTACAATCTGAACCGTTCCGTTTTCGGTTTTGTTCAGTTCAATAATTCGTCCGACGCCTCCGGCCGCACCGATAAAAATTACGGCAAGTCCCATGCTTTGCGTTATAAGCTCGCAAAAACGTTCCTTGAGCGCTTTTTTAAATAACATTCCGATAAGTGCGCCGACAATAACAGCCGCGCAATTAACAACTGTTCCAAGTCCTGTCATTTAATCGTCTCCGAAATACTAAATAACACACCTGATAAGAGGTGCCTTAAAATCAGCCGGACAAAGAAATGCCCGGCTGAAATGCAATCTGTTTTTTTATTCAATAACAAGCTTATTGAACACTTTTTTACCCTTTCTGAGGATAACATGACCCTTTTCAAAATCCGAAACGGAAATAACAGCGGCAAAATCAGTAACCTTTTTATCATCGAGCGAAACGCCGCCCTGCTCAATAAGACGTCTGCCCTCGCCTTTTGACTTAATAATACCGGCTTTGAGCATTACGTCAATGACGGAAATTGAAGAATCGACAAAATCTTCCTTTGAAAGAACGGTAGTAGGCATATTTTCAAGATCGCCGCCCGCACCGAAAAGAGCCTTTGCGGCAGTCTGAGCCTTGAGGGCTTCCTCTTCGCCGTGAACAAGCTTGGTAAGCTCGAACGCAAGAATTTCTTTTGCGGTATTGAGCTGACTGCCCTCCCATGTGCTCATCTTGTCAATTTCCTCAAGCGGAAGGAAAGTGAGCATACGGATACATTTGAGAACGTCGTCGTCCGCAACATTTCTCCAATACTGATAGAACTCATACGGGCTGGTTTTTTCGGGATCAAGCCAGACGGCACCCTTTTGGGTCTTGCCCATCTTCTTGCCCTCGGAGTTGAGAAGCAGAGTAATGGTCATGGCATAGGCATTCTTGCCGAGCTTCTTTCTGATAAGCTCGGTGCCGCCGAGCATATTGCTCCACTGGTCATCGCCGCCGAACTGCATATTGCAGCCGTAATCCTGGAAAAGGCGGTAAAAGTCATAGCTTTGCATTATCATGTAATTGAACTCAAGGAAAGAAAGACCCTTTTCCATTCTTTGCTTGTAGCACTCGGCTCTGAGCATATTGTTAACAGAAAAGCAAGCGCCTACATCACGCAAAACGTCTATGTAATTAAGCTTTAAAAGCCAGTCGGCGTTATTAATCATGAGCGCCTTGCCGTCCGAAAAATCAATGAAGCGGCTCATCTGCTTTTTGAAGCATTCGCAGTTGTGCTGAATGGTTTCGGGTGTCATCATGGTGCGCATATCAGATCTTCCCGAGGGGTCTCCGATCATTCCGGTTCCGCCGCCGATAAGAGCAATAGGCTTGTTGCCGGCCATCTGAAGCCGCTTCATCAGGCAAAGAGCCATGAAGTGACCGACATGGAGCGAATCCGCAGTGGGGTCAAAGCCGATGTAAAAAACGGCCTTTCCGTTGTTGACAAGCTCCCTGATTTCTTTTTCGTCCGTTACCTGAGCGATGAGACCGCGGGCAACAAGTTCTTCATATATCTGCATTATTTTTCCTCCGTTATGTTTTAAAGTGTTAAACAGCGATAAATATAATACCTGTATTTTATTGCAATGTCAAGAAGTGAGCGAAAAATCAATAAGCTCCTGCGCCGATTTCAGCGTAGCCGGCGTTATTACATCACCGCCGATTATGCGCGCAAGCTCCCTGATTCTGTCCTCGCCGTCAAGTTTTTTAACCTTCGTGATTGTTTCAATGTCATCGGACTGCTTTTCAATAAGAAGATGATTGTCCGCAAAGGCGGCTATCTGAGCAAGATGAGTGACGCAGATGACCTGCTTTCCGAACGATACTTCACGCAGCTTTGCGGCAATTTTATGAGCCGCCCTTCCGCTGACGCCGGTATCTATTTCGTCAAAAATCATTGTGCCTTCGTCAGTGTTGCCCGTGAGGACGCAGCGCACGGCAAGCATTACCCTTGAAAGCTCGCCGCCGGAAGCGATTTTTGAAAGCGGCTTTTCCTCCTGCCCGGCATTGGCGCTGAAAAGGAATTCAACCTCGTCCAGACCGTTTTCATAAGGCTCTCTGTCCTTGAAGTCAACGGAAAACCTTGCGTGCGGCATATCGAGGAAAGCAAGCTCCTTTGAAACCTGAGCTTCAAATCTTATTGCAGCCGCCTTTCTGTGGTCTGAGATAAGACAGCCGAGGTCAAAAACCTCTTTTTCGCTTGAGGCAAGCTCGGCTTCAAGCGCGGCCTTTTTTTCATCGGAAAAAGCAATCGAATCGTATTCCTCTTTCGCCTTTTCAAGATAGGAGAGCATTTCCTCCTCCGTGCTGCCGTATTTTTTTGAAAGGCGATACAAAACGTCAAGCCTTGCTTCAATGCTGTCAATGCTCACATCGGACTCATCGACCGCTTCAAGCTTTGCCGAAATATCGGAAAGGCATTCGTCCATTTCATATTTAAAGTCCGTGACCGATTCCGAATACGGTAAAAACTCGCTGTGGTAATCACTCAGCTGGGCAAGGAAGGAGCTGAGCGAATAAAGACTGTCCGCAAGTCCTGCTGTGTTTTCATCGCCCGCAAGAATCGTATGACACGAGTAAAGGCTGTTCATAATCATCTCGCGGTTTTGTATTTTTGCTTTTTCTGCCTTGAGATTTTCAATTTCGCCAACGGTAATATCGGCGTTTTCAAGCTCGTTTATCTGATACTCAAGATAATCAAGCCTGTTTTTCTTTTCTGCTTGATTTATATCAAGAGCCGAAAGCTCTTTTCTCAGGCTCTGCATTTTTCTATAAAGAACGCGGTATTCCTCTAAAAGTCCCTGACAGTTTGCAAGAGCGTCGATATATCCGAGGTGGCTTTCGCTTTGAAGAAGCTTCTGGCTGTCGTGCTGACCGCATATTGTGATAAGCTCCCGTCCGAGACGTTTAAGCATTGTGACCGTTACCGGCTGACCGTTGACCTTGCAGGAGCTTCGCCCGTCGGCGGTAACGGTGCGGCTTATCAGCAGAGCTCCGTCGTCCTCCTGCTCAATATCAAGTTCATCAAGAGCATTCCTGACATTTTGCGAAATATTTTCAAAAAACGCGGTAACTTTTGCGCCCTTTTCTCCGTCGCGGACAAGCTCTTTTTTTGTCCGCTCGCCGAGCACCGCATTAATTGAGTCAATTACTATTGACTTTCCCGCACCGGTCTCGCCGGTCAGGATATTAAGTCCGTCCTCAAAGAAAATGTCGGTCTTTTTGATAACGGCGACATTTTCAATTTTCAATTCAGTAAGCATAGATTATACAAGCTGAAAATACGCGTCAGCCGTCCTTTCAAAAGAATCAGTTTCCGTCGGCAATTTTCTTGATTTTTTCACAGAAATCACCGGCGCTTTTTTCATCGCGGCACAAAACAAAGAATGTATTATCACCGGCAAGCGTTCCGACAATGCTCTTTTCAATAAGGTTGTCTATCGCCTCGCAGGCGGCGCCGGCCATTCCGGAAATACACTTGACAACAACCATGTTTCCGGCATAATCCGCACCCGTTACTGAGTGAGTAAGTATTGAAAAAAACTTCTGCGACATATCCTCGTTCTCGTTTTTTGCCGCCGAATACTTATATCTTCCGTTTTCAACCGGAGATTTAACAAGCTTCAACGCCTTGATATCCCGCGAGACCGTTGCCTGAGTCACGTTATAACCGAGTTCATGCAGGCGGCACATCAGCTCCTCCTGCGTTCCGAGCTCCTCCTTTTCAACAAGCGACAGTATTGCCTCGTGTCTGTTCCTTTTCATATCCCTTTTCTCCTTTAAACACGGCGTTCAATAAGCTTATTGAGGAGAATATCCGTAAAGCTGTCCGCCTTTATTCTTATAATTTTTGAATTTCTGTGAGCGCGTCTGACAAGTATTTTGCTTTCCGGCGTGACCTCAACGGCGCTTTCGCCGTCGCAGCTCAAAAGCGGAAGGCAAAGCTCGCAGTTGAGTACCGAAAGCTCAATTTTTGTTTCAGGTCTGAAGATGATGGATCTTGAAAACAGTGAATGGGTGCAGATAGGCGTTGTAATAATGCTTTCGATAGAAGGATCAACAACCGGACCG
Source organism: Clostridiaceae bacterium (assembly GCA_016292575.1). Classification (GTDB taxonomy): domain Bacteria; phylum Bacillota; class Clostridia; order Oscillospirales; family Acutalibacteraceae; genus UBA6857. The sequence goes on from JAEDIH010000008.1 coordinate 15,926, forward strand.
CCCGAGGAAAGCGAATATGCCGTTGACCCCGTCGGCGTTGAAACAATCAATCCGTCCGCATGATATGTGCAGGACATCTTGCTGTCGCAAAGAACGTTAATGTCGCACATACGCATTGAAACGCCTCGGGCAATGACAGCATCGTTAAGGCAATAGTGCTTGCCGATGAGCACACCGTTCATATAGTGCTCGGCACAAAGCATCATTCTGCGGTCAATTTCATAGCTTCCTTCGGTAAGCTTTGAAAGCAGATGCAGCTCCTGCTTTTCAAGTCCGGCAAGAAAGCCGAGATTTCCTGCGTTGATTCCGAGAATTTCCTTATCATACTTTGCCGCATCGTGTGCGGCGTGAATAAATGTTCCGTCACCGCCTATTGCTATGAGAACATCGCTGTTTGAAACTGCGATATCGTTTTCCTCAAAAATAACGTCAAAATCCTTGAATGTCTCCTGCTTTTCAACAGGCAGGAACACCTCAGCGCCAAGGCGTTTCAGCTCTTTGATAACATTGCAGGTGACCTCATAGGCATGAGTTCTTGTAAGATTCACATGAATGGCAATTTTCATTTTGTACCTCCGAGCCTGCAATGCGAGCTTTTAACAATCTCCTCAACGGAAAGCGCAACATTATCCTCACTTTTTCCGTCGTTTTTAGTGTATATAAGGTATTCAATATTTCCCTGCGGACCTTTTATCGGGGAAAAATCAAGATTCAGCACCGAAAAACCGCTTTCAAGAACAAATTGTTTGATATTTTCAACAACCTCAATATGCGTTGAAAGCTCACGCACAACGCCCTTTTTTCCAACCTTCTCCCGTCCGGCTTCAAACTGCGGCTTGATAAGACACACGGCTTCACCGCCGGTTTTGAGAAGCTCTTTCATTACGGGGATTATAAGTCTGAGCGAGATAAAGGAAACGTCAACGCTTGCAAAGTCAATAGGCTCCGGAATAATATCTTTTGTAACATGGCGGAAGTTTGTCCTTTCAAGGTTAATAACTCTCTCATCAGTGCGCAGCTTCCATGCAAGCTGACCGTAGCCGACGTCAATCGAATACACCTTTACCGCGCCGTTTTGCAGCATACAGTCGGTAAAGCCGCCCGTAGAAGCGCCGATATCCATGCAGACGCAGCCGCTCAGTGAAAGTCCGAACTCCTTAACGGCTTTTTCAAGCTTATATCCGCCGCGGCTGACATAGGGCATTTTTTCGCCTCTGACTTCAATGCAGTCGCTTTCCTTAACGTTTTCGCCGGCCTTGGTAACCTTGGCGTTGTTGACATAGACCTGTCCCGCCATTATGAGAGCCTTGGCTTTTTCGCGGCTTTCGGCAAAGCCTTTTTCAAAAAGAACCGTATCGAGTCTTGCTTTTTCCGTCACTTAAAAATCCTCGCTTATTTTATTTACTATTCTTTCGGCGTCAAGCCCGTATTCGTGCAAAAGCTCGCCCACAGTAGCCTGACTGACAAAACGGTCGTTTACGGCTGTCAGGGAAAAGGCGCCTTTATAGCCGCGTTCAAGAAGGCTGAAGCCTGTTTTTTCGCCTATGCCGCCGCTTCGTATACCCTCTTCAAAAAAGAAAACTTTTTTCATCGTGTACATGATATCAACAGCATTTTCCGGAAGCGGCTTTATTCTGTTGAGTGATATCAATAATACATTTATATTCTGAGCCGAAAGCTCATCAACGGCTTTTATCGCCTGAGAGGTAACTCGCCCGTAGGTTACAATGCAGATTTCAGCGTTTTTATCTCCGTAGGTTGAGAACTCAACACAGTCATACTGCAAAACCGAAACATTATCCGCCTGTCCTCCGCGCGGATAGCGCACGGCAACCGCAACCTTATCGGCATTCACCGCATTGTTGATATCAGCCTCAAGCGAGCGGTAACAGCAAGGAGAATATATGATGATATCCGGTATTGTTGAAAGGAAAGCAACGTCCATAAGTCCGTTGTGGGTCTCGCCGTCTTCACCGACAAAGCCTGCTCGATCAATGGCAAAAATCACCTTGAGCTTTTGCAGCGATATATCATGAACAAGCTGATCATAGCAGCGTTGAAAAAAGGTTGAATAGACCGCAAAGACGGGCAGCATACCTTTTTTCGCAAGACCGCTTGCAAAGGTTACCGCGTGTTCTTCGGCAATGCCGACGTCAAAAAAGCGGTTGGGAAAGCTCTTTCTGAAGCATTCAAGTCCTGTTCCAAGCCCCATTGCAGCAGTAATGGCGCACATCTTTTTGTTGGTCGGAGCATATTTGCAAAGGTATTCACCGAGTTTATCCGAAAAAGAATCGGAAGAAGATTCCGTTTTTCCCGTTGCAAGGTCAAAAGGTCCCACGCCGTGGAACCTGCTGGGATCCTCTTCGGAAAATTTATAGCCTTTGCCCTTTATTGTGTTGACATGGAGCAAAACGGGCGCATTGACCTTTTTTGCCGCTTCAAGCGCGTCAACAAGCACTGAAATATTGTGTCCGTCAATCGGACCCATGTATCTGTAGCCGAGATCTTCAAAAAACGTGCTTTGAGTGTAAAGCTTGTTTTTAAGATCGGTTTTGAGGTCATACAGCTTTCTGGTAATCTTTTTTCCGACGCTCGGAATTCTGTTGAGCGTCCTTTCAGTTGAAGCTTTGAGGTTATAGTATCCGGGCTTTGAGCGAATGACAGCAAGATATTTTGCAAAAGAACCGACATTCTCGGATATCGACATTTTGTTATCGTTGAGAATAATTATATGCTTTGTTTTGCTGCGTCCTCCGTTGTTTAGGGCTTCATAAACCATTCCGCCGGTGAACGAACCGTCACCTATAACCGTTACGGTATAATTGCCGTTATCAAGCAGCCGGTTGGCCGTTGCAATGCCGAGTCCGGCGGAAACCGAGGTCGAGCTGTGACCGGAATAGAAGGTGTCATGCTCGCTTTCATTCGGGCGGCAAAAGCCTGAAAGCCCGTCCTTTTTTCGCAGAGTTCCAAAGCTTTCATACCGACCCGTAATAAGCTTATGAGCATAGCACTGGTGACCGACATCGAAAACAATGCTGTCTTTTGGGGAATCAAAAACCTTATGCAGCGCAACAGTCAGCTCAACCGCACCGAGATTTGAGGAAAGGTGACCGCCGTTTTGCGAAACGGTCTCAAGCATTTTCTGCCTTATCTCAAAGCACAGCTCGTTAAGCTGTTCGTTATTCATTTTTTTTACGTCCGACGGCGCTTTTATGCCGGGAAGAAGCTTATAATCCATTATATCAATCAATTCCTTCGTGACAAAAGCTTTTCGGAAAAATCTCTGAGATATGAGGCTTCCTCTCCGAAATATTCAAGGCTTGCAAGCGCTTCATCGGTCAGCTTTTTTGCAAACAGCTGCGACATCTCAATGCCGAGAAGCGAAACATAGGTCGATTTATCACTCTGAGTATCGCTTCCTACCGGCTTTCCGAGCGTTTCCTCGTTTCCGGTAACGTCAAGAATATCATCAACAACCTGAAAAGCCTGTCCGAGCTTTTCGGCAAAATCAGCTGCGGCTTTTTTCGCTTCGCTTTCGCCGTGGGCCGCAATAACGCCCATAACAGCCGCAGCCCTGATAAGCGCGCCGGTTTTGAGCCTGTCCATCTTTTCAAGGGTATCGCTCGTAATCCGTATTCCCTCGCTTTCAAGGTCAATAACCTGACCGCCGATCATACCGCAGTTGCCCGCGCCCTCGGCAAGAACAGAAAGAGCTTCAAGCGTCATTTCCGGGTCTTTTTTTGCAACAGTTGAGCCGAGCACGCTTGAAAAAGCATGAGTCAGAAGACCGTCTCCGGCAAGCAGGGCAAAATGCTCCTTGAATTTAATGTGGCACGAGGGCTGTCCGCGCCTCATATCATCGTTATCCATGCAGGGAAGATCATCGTGAATGAGCGAATAGGTATGAATCATCTCGATTGCACAGGCAAACGGGAGCGCATCCTCAACATTTCCGCCGCAAAGGCGGCAGAATTCAAGCAAAAGGAGCGGTCTTATCCTTTTTCCGCCGTTTCTGACGCTGTACTTCATAGCTTCACAAACAACGTTATCGCCGCACTTTTCAAGAGCCCTTTCAAGCGCCGCGTTTATCATTGAAACATATTCATCTGTAGTGTATCTTTTATTCATCTTCCTCACCGCCTGCAATAACCGAAAGCTCAACAACTTTTTGTTTTGCGTTTTCAAGAGCCTTGTTGCAGAAAGCGACAAGGTGAACGCCCTCTTCATAAAGTTTCATTGACATTTCAAGATCCGTTTCGCCGCTTTCAAGGCTTTCGGTAATCTCTTTAAGGCGAAGAAGCGCCGTGTCAAAATTATATGTATCCATTATTTATTATTCCTTTCAGTTTCGTTTTCATTCATTATAATGGCGTTTACGGTACACCTCAGCTCGCCGTCTGAAAGGCGAACGCCGATTTCATCACCGACGCCGGAACGCGCCGCGCTTTTGATTGCGTTCCCCTGCTCATCCAGAGCAACGGCAAAGCCGCGTTCAAGCGTTTTAAGCGGACTGACGCTTTCAAGGCGTGAAGCGCAGAAGACGGTTTCGCTCTGAAAGCGTGAAAAGGTGCGGGAAACCGCCGCATTCATTCTCTGTGCCAGCATGTCTGCAAAATCCGCATATTGCATTATCCTTTTTTGCGGACTGAGAGCGGAAAGATGCTTTTCGCTTTGCGCAAGAAGCGCTTTTCTTCCGCCGATTTGCGAAAGAACGGCGTTCATCATTGAGTCAAGAGCTTTATCAAGCGTATACAGAAGCTCCCTGTAATCGGGAACGGCAATTTCCGCCGCTGCCGACGGCGTAGGCGCACGGCGGTCACTGACAAAGTCCGCAATGGTATAATCCGTCTCGTGACCGACGGCTGAAATAATAGGAATCTGCGAATCATAAACGGCGTGAGCGACCGCTTCCTCATTAAACGCCCAGAGATCCTCAATGGAGCCTCCGCCGCGTCCGACAATTAGCACATCGCAAGCATTAAGGCGATTGAACCTTTCGATTGCCGCAACAATCTGTGGTGCGGCATTTTCGCCCTGAACCGCAACCGGCTCAAAAACAACTTCGGCAAGCGGATAACGCCGCTCAAGAACAGTCAAGATATCATGAACTGCGGCTCCGGTCGGAGAAGTTATCACACCTATCCTTTTCGGAAACTGCGGAAGCGGCTTTTTGTGTTCATCAGAGAACATTCCCTGCTCATAAAGCTTCTTTTTAAGCTGTTCAAAGGCAAGATTCAGTGCTCCCTGCCCGTCGGGTATCATATCCTCGCAGTATAGCTGATAAACGCCGTCGCGCTCAAAAACGGAGATGTTTCCCCTGATAATCACTTTCATTCCGTTTTCAACCTCAAAACGGACTCTTTCGGCGGCGGAACGGAACATTACCGCTTTTATTGCCGCGTTTGAATCTTTCAGAGTGAAATAGAAATGACCCGTTCGGTAATGATTGGTGAAATTTGAAATTTCACCGCTTACATATATATTTTTAAGGTTAAAATCCGAATCGACTATTGATTTGATGTAGGTATTAATTTGTGAAACGGTTAAAACAGTTGACATTAAAAACTTCTCTCCGCTTTCTTTTTTCCTTTCAGATACCCGATTACCGCAACGCCTGCGGCGTTGTCGCAAGAAAATTCGGGCTTTGCAAAAATTGCGTTATATTTTTCTTTGAACCTTTTGCTGATTATTGAATTTGACATTACGCCTCCGGAATAAACAAGAGGCAGCGAGCCGTATTTTTCAAGAATACGCTGCGTCATGCTGTCAAGCGCCGATGAAATATAATCAATGCAGAACTTTGCGGTGTCGCACGCCGCTTCACCGGCTTCGACCATTTTACGGCACTGATTTTCAAGACCCGAAAGCGAACAGTCAAGACCTTTCATCGGTGCTTTGACCTTGAACTGTTTTTTGCTTTGGCAGGCAAGAGAGTCGAGCTCCCTGCCGCACGGAAAGGAAAGACCCAGCATCAGTCCGGCGCGGTCAACCGCCTGACCCGCTTTGAGATCAAGCGAGGACGCAATTCTTTCGCAGAGAAAAATTTCCTCATCGTCAGGTCTTACAAGCACCGCTTCGGTAGTACCGCCCGAAAGATGAAAGGCAATAAATTCCTTTTCAAGCAGATCAAGACGACCGGCACTGAACAAAGCGGCTGCAATGTGTCCGTTCTGGTGAGCGGTTTCAAAAAAAGGAACACCTGAAGCAAGAGCCGCACAGCGGGCCGCAGTTCCCCCGACAAGGAAACACGGCATATACGAATTTTCACGAAGGCAGGGTCTTACCGAAGCGCAGACCCCGTCAACGGTGAATTTTTCATGCTCCGCAAGCTTTTGAAAAACAGAACCGAGCTGAACCGTGTGGTGAAAAACGGCGTCACTCTGGCGCAGTCCTTTTTCCCCTTTTTTAACCGGCAGCAAAAGCTTGTTTTGAATGACGCGCCCCTCCCGAGGAAAAAACGCGGCAACGGAGGTTGTGTAATTACTTGTATCGAAGCCGATGTACGCCATTATGCTTCTGACTTTTTTGCAATGGCGCCGAGAACGCCGTTAATATATGACGCGTCCTCATTCGTTGCGTATTTTTTTGCAATTTCAACAGCTTCGTTGATTGCAACGCCTACGGGAATCTTTTCCTCGCTGAAAAGCAGTTCATAGACCGCAACTCTCATAATTGCGGACGCAACGCGTGAAATGCGCTTTGCCGTCCAGCCGACAAGATTGCTGCCGATTGTTTTATCAATGGCTTCAAGATTTTCAAAAATACCCTTTGTTGTGCGCAGAACATAGTTGTTGACCTCAAAAAACTCAGACTCCTGCGCACATTCTATTATCTCACTCAGCGGCAGATCGCTGAGAAAGCTTTTTTCAAATGTAATTATAAACGCAACTTCCCTTGCCTCGTGTCGTGTCATATTATTTTTCCTTCCGTGTTTTTTGCATACCGCAGATTTGTCGGCGGCTTTAAGGTGCAAAAATATACATTTTTACACTATTTGAGTTTATATTATACCACAAATTTTAAAACAGGCAACTACTTTGCTTCAATTATTGTCAAATTTTCAGGTGAAACCGGAGTATTATTTTCAATAATCTCGGTAATTTGCAGGATTGTGCTGTCGTTTGACTTTCCGTTTTCAATAATTACCTGCGCTTTTTCACCGTTAATTATTACAACGCACTCTCCGCCGATCTTTGCTTTTATCATTTCTTCGCAATCAGTTTGAGCTTTCAGCGTGCTTTTGAACTGCTCAAGCAAAGTTGTAAGCTTTGCTTTTTCATCTTCGGAAACGTTCTCGTTTTTCAGAATCTTTTCAATTTTTTCTTCAATCTCGTCTTTAACATTCTTCTGCTCAAGCTTTGCCGAGGCGAAGTATTCGGCGTTTGAGGCGACAGCAGTCGTGTCCTCGGCAACATTGCTCGCACCGACTAAAAGCGAATCGCCGAGATTCTGTCTGTTTGTCTCCTCCTCGGCAACGGTTGATGTTTTTGCCGAGGCGTCGCTCTTCGGTTTTGAGTAATACCAATTAACCGTTACGGCGGCGGCAAGGGCTACTATTAGCGTTGCGGCAAGAATCTGCTTCTTTTTTACAAACATACTCATGGGTGTTTCCTCCTTATCCGGCTTTGCGGACTACACTGATATTGGTTGAATTTATATCAAACAGCGCACAGACGGTTTCGATAATACGCTGCTTAATAACACTGTCGCCGGCTCCGTCACATACGATTGCAACGCCGCAGACGTGCGGATAGACGCTTTTGGTCAAAAGACCGTTTTCACCATCGTCGTTTTCAATGATGATATACTTGCTTTTTGTTTTCTGCGAGCTGTCTTTATCGTTATTTTCAACGTCCTCATCGGTATCCTTTGCAAAAACCTCCTCTTTTGACGAATCAAAAACCACCATTACCTGAGCTTCGCCTGCACCCTCGATACTTTCAATGAGCGTTTTCAGCCTCAGCTCAATGCTTTCTTCATATGAAAGTGTTTCGCTTACCGTCTTGTTTTGAACGTCTTTAGCGGCAGGTTTCAGTTCAGACAGAAATATCAGCGCCATTCCGAGAACACCGACGGCTATTATTATCAAAACTCTTTTGTCCGCTTTCAGCTTTTTCAAAAGCTTTTCTTTAAGGTCGTTTTTCATTCGGCTCTCCTTTTTTTACAATCTCAATTTCGGAAATGTTGCCGCATATTACTTTTGCAGCCTCTTTAATTTCACGCTCGTTGATTTTTCCGCTGACAACAATTTTGAGCCTTACCACCTTGCAGTCTCCGTCACAGGTGACGTCAACGGAATCAACGCTGTATTTCATTTCGGTAAGCCGCTTTCGCACCGCCGCTTCATAGCCGCTCTGAGCAATCTTTTTTGCTGTATCCTCGCTCTTCTTCCTATATTCTTCGTCATCTTCTTTGAAGCTTTGAATATCCTCAAGCAGATTAAAATCAAGTTCGTCCTTTGAGGCAAAGGGAGATATGACGGCGCAGACAATAACAACGCCTGCAAGGGTAATAAACGCTGCTTTTGTTTTTCCGGGCGGCAAAAGAGCGGTAAAAACAGCTCCGATTATTGCCGTTGCCGCTATGAGAGCCGTCCAGCTTTTAATCGCGTCCATCAGCTTCCCCCCTTGACGCTCAGCATAAGTCCCGTTGAAATTACAAAAATAAAAAGTCCGTAAACAGAAACAAGCAGCATAATTTTAAGCGCAAGCGAAAAACCTCTGAACAACGAGCTGATTTCGTTTTGTCCAAGAAGCTGCGACGCAAAGGACAGCATCGAAACCGCGGCGAAATACAAAAACAATTCGGTTATCGCCGGAAAGCAGGTGACAAACACGGCGGCAATACC
>JAEDIH010000009.1 GCA_016292575.1 Clostridiaceae bacterium
GGGCTGCCCGGTTGGTTTTTTACTTCTTAGAGGCTTCGCTTAGTGCGACAGCCCCCTTAAGATTCTCGGTTATAATGTTTTTTCAATAAAGTTACTACGTCTTTAGGAAGCTTTTGCGGATGCGCTTTATTTTAAAACAGACACAGCGTTGCTGATGGTTTTTTCAAAAGCCTCTTTGCCGTATTTGTCAACGTCCGCTTTGCTTTTTTCGCCGTGAGTAAGACAGCCTGCGCCGCCGATACATCCGCTCGTACACGCCATTCCCTCAATAAAGTTGGCGTCAAGAACATTTTTGCTCTTTTTAAGAAGAGCAATTTTGCAAGCTTCAATTCCGTCGCAGACAGAGGGCTTCAAAGGAAATTCAATATTCTGCTCTGTCAAAGCCTGCGCAACGGCGTCCGAAAGTCCGCCCGAGCGGGCAAAAATTCTGCCGTAATATGAAGCGTTGTCAAGCACATCCTCCTCAAGAGTTGTAATATCAATATTCTTGCTGTCGAAAAGTGCCTGAAGCTCCTCAAAGGTCAGCACGCTGTCAATGAAAGGCTTAACAGAGTCAAGCTGAGCCTCAGCTTTCTTTGCGGTGCAGGGACCTATAAACACAACCTTTGCCTTTTCGTTCGTTTTCTTAATATATTTTGCAAGCGTTGCCATCGGCGAAAGGTTATGAGACACAAGCGGCAAAAGATTCGGGAAAGAGGATTTAATATACTGCACAAACGCGGGGCAGCACGAACTTGTAAGAAAGCCCTTTTCGCTAAGCTCCTTTGATTCTGCCATTGCGACCATGTCTGCGCCGAGAGCAGCCTCAATAACCGTGTAAAAGCCCAGCTTTTTAAGCCCTGTAATAACCTGACCGAGCTTGGCATAGTTGAATTGGCTCGAAATTGACGGAGCAACAACTGCATAAACCTTGTATTTTTCATTGTTCTGACTCTTTTTCAAAAGGTCAATCACGTTTAAAATGTATGATTTATCGGCTATTGCGCCGAAAGGGCATTGGTAAACGCACGCACCGCACTGAATACATTTGCTGTTGTCAATGGCGGCGGCGTTATTTTCGTTAATTGAAATTGCTTTTATCTTGCAGGCAAGCTGACACGGTCGTTTACGGTTGATAATTGCCGAATAAGGGCAAACCCTTGCGCACTGACCGCATTCAACGCATTTTGATTTGTCAATATGCGCAACATGGTTGTGGTCAAAGGAAATTGCGCCCCTTTTGCAAACGTCCTCGCATCTGTGGGCAAGACAGCCTCTGCAAAAATTGGTTACCTCATAGCCTGCCGCCGGACATTCATCGCAGGCAATGTCAATAACCTCAATTACATTTGGGTTTTCGCTGCTGCCGCCCATTGCGATTTTTACGCGCTCGCTTAAAATTGCACGCTCTTTGTAAACACAGCAGCGCATGGTAGAGGTCTTTCCCGGAACAATCATTTGAGGAATGTCAAGCAAATTTTGAAACAGGGTATCCTCCCACGCCTGGTGAGCAACTTCGCGCAGAACTTTGTATTTTAAATACTGAACTTTGGTATCAAATTTTCTCATGCTGCCTTCTCCTTAGAAATAACTGACCTTTATTTTCTTTCCCATTTTTCTGAGACAGTCGGAAAGCTCTTCAACAAGATTCATCTTGATGTTAAAATTAATTGGAAGCTCCGGGTTCTGGTGCGCGGGATTGACCGCACGGCCAACGAAAAAGTTGATGTCGGTTGCTTCTTCAAAAAGCATTCGGCAGATTAGCGAAGCACCGTCGCGGCTGTAGCTCCAATGCTCATATTTTTCGTTTTTGCCCAAGGCGTCCTTTGCGTATTCGATAACCTTGTTGATTGTTATAACGCCCTCGGTAACAAGATCTACGCCCTCAATCTTCGCAATCGGCGGAACGTCGCTTTTTTCAAACGCGAGCGTGGGCTTGAGCGGCTTTCCGAGGAACTCTGCCGCAATGGAGGAGGTTGTGCCGCCGCAGACAATGTGCTTGCCCTCCTTTGAAAAGAACAGCGACATCATTCGGTTGCAGTCGTCCCTGTCTCTCGGCGGACCGAAAAGCAGGTTCATCGGTTCGCGTTTTCTTATCCGTATCACGCAGGCCGTTGCGTCGTCGCCGGGATGACCGCCGTACTGACGGTAGCATTCGTCAATGAGCATTGTGGAGAGGGTTTTCGCCGTGTAGCCGACGGGTGCAAGACCTTTCATGAACTCGGCGATATCTTCGCGCTTCCAGCCGAAGTTATATGCAATGCCGATACCTGCATGGGGACAGCCGTCGCTCATTGCAACAAAGATGTCGTTTTCCCGGAGATTTATGACAGACTTATATATCTTCTTTCCGTCAACGTTCATTTCGGTTTCGGGATAATCGGCAATCTCACAGTCGCGGATAAGGATAATGTGCGGGTTGTCAAACTGGATAAGCTCGGCAGTGTGATTTTCAATCAGATGGATTATCGTAAAGGTTGAATAGGCAACGCCGCGCACGGAGCAGATGGGCAGTGCCTGAGCAATGGTTGAAACACACTCTTCAAGGCAAATTCCCTGCGCCATCATTGTTGAAATGATTTTTGAGGTGAGCGTTGAAAGGATACTCGCCTTAACGCCGCTTCCGAGTCCGTCGGCAAGGACGATAACGGTTCCGTTTTCGCCCTGCTCAACAACGTCAATGTGGTCGCCGCAAAGCTGTTCACCCTCGTGGTTGATGCTTTTCCAGCCTATCTCACAGCAAAGATTATTCACAGGCGATCGACTCCTTAAGCTTTGAAAGCGCAATTTTTGTTTCTGCAGCAGTTTCGCCCAGCAGAGAGGCAATTTCCTGAACAATTCTCATCTGCTTATCAACCACCTTGTCCGCAACCTCAACGGTCTGGCGGCTGATAGTCTCTTTCTTTCTGCGTTGGGTTTCCTCCTCGGTAACATCGCGCAGTATGCAGAACAGCAGACGGTATTCCTTGTCGTAGATTATGCTTTCCTCAACATATTTTTCATATTCGGCGAGGAAAACGCGTTTGTTTCTGATGTCCTGCCGGGTATTGAGAACCTCAAGGAAGTCGCACGGGTCATAGACCCTGACAATCTGTCCTCCGAGAATGTCCGAGGACAGACGTATGTTGAGTATCTTTTGAGCGATCTTGTTTATCTGCTGAACCTCAAGGTTTTCGTTGAGGACGATAAGACCGTTCGGTGTGTTGCGCACAATGGTGTCTGAAAAGCTTTCAGCCTTCTCCTTGAGATACGGCAGACACATTGTTACCGAGGCCTTGCCCTGATAGATTGCAACCGCCTTTTCGCGGCAGGTATCATAGCCGCAGCTTCCGCAGTTGAGCTCGTCCGAGGGCTTGGTTTTGCCCATACGGTGAAGAATTTCAGTAATTTCCCTTTCGCTCGGCATTGGAAGGTTGTGTTCAATAAGCTCAAAGCTTTTCCGAAGCTCGGATTCGGCGTACTCGTCAACCGCAAAGTCCTTTTTGCCGGCAACGGACGAAACCGCCGCATAGTCCTTGACGGGCGAGTAGTGGAATTTTTCCATTACGGGACCGCCCACGCAGCTTCCCGGGCAAACGGACATTTCGATAAAGCACTTGTGCAGACCGCCGTTTTCAATTTCGTGCAGGGCGGCAATGCAGTTTTCGGCTGTGTCTATTGCCATGAAGGTATAGCCGCAGTCCTCGTTTTTATCCATGGTTTTAAGTATTCCTCCGGTGGTCGGGAAAAAGCGGGCGCGGCTGTTTTCATCGTGGTTTTCAATTTTTTCCGGCTCAATTCCGGCTTCCCTGAACATCTCGGAAAGCTCGTCAAAGGTAAGCACGGCGTCAACAAAGCCGTCATATTGAGCGGCCTCGTCCTTTTTTGCAACGCAGGGACCGATGAAAACAACCTTTGCGCCGGGGAAGCGCTTTTTGATGTCTGCCGCGTGCGCCTGCATTGGCGAAAGGACGTCCGCAAGGAGCGGAACAAGCGCCGGAAAATGCTTTTGAACAAGGAGATTGACGGAGTGGCAGCAGGAGGAAATGATAACGTCCCTTCTGCCGTCGTTCACCATTTTTTCATATTCCTTTTTAACTATCGTTGCGCCGACAGCGGTCTCCTCTGCGCCGGAAAAGCCGAGTTTCATCAGAGCTTCTCTCATTGCGTCTATACCGACGTTTTCATAGTTTGCAACGAAGGACGGCGCAAGGGAGACAATCACCTGCGCTCCCGTTTGCAAAAGGACGCGGACCTTTTCGGTTTCGCTGACTATCTGCTTTGCGTCCTGAGGACAGACAACAAAGCAGCGGCCGCAAAGGATACATTCGTTTCCGATTATATACGCCTGATTGCCGGAAAAGCGAATGGATTTGACCGGGCAGTGGCGCAGGCATTTATAGCAGTTTTTGCAGTTCGATTTTTTTAGCGTCAGGCAGTCCATAGTTTAAACTCCTTTGTTTTGGCAAAGCTTTAAAACCTTGTCGTTAAAAAATGAGGCAAAGTTTTCCGGTGTAATTCCTGTGTAGATCTCGTCTTCAAGAGTCACGGTGACTCCGGTGCGGTTGCATTTTCCGGCGCAAAAGCTTCCGGAAAGAGTAACCGCGCTTTCAAGACCGTTTTTTGCAATCGCCTCCTGAAAAAGCTCAACAATCCTTTCCGAGCCTTTAAGGTGGCAGGAAGAGCCGACGCAGATTTTAATAACCATTTACTTCACCTTTTTCAAAACATTCTCACTGAAGAATTCTCTGACCTTGTCCGGTGAAACGGAAAAGAATTCACCGTCAACGGTAACGCAGACGCCAAGCTGGCATTTGCCCATGCAGAATTCGCCCGAAAGCTCAACCTTGTCTGAAAGGTTGTTCTGCGCAATGAGATACTGAAGCTCTTCAACAACGCGGCGCGCGCCCTTGATGTGGCAGGATGAGCCGATGCAAACCGTTATCTTCATTATTAAGTCCTCCTGTTTAAGTAATGCCGCGACCGTCGGAAGCGTTTTTTGTTTCCGGCGGACGCGTTTTTGTTATTTTTTTGGGAAGCTTCCTTCCCTTGTTTATAATGCCGTGATTTTATTCGTAATCAACAACATTTATCCATGAATTGAGGAATTCGCGCTCCTTTTCGTTGCCCTTAACGGTCTGTGAGGCGGCAACAATGGGCATCCATTTTTGAACATACTGCTTTGCGGTGTCGCTCTTTTTGCAAAAGAGGTCAAGATATTTATTTGCACCCTCGATATCGCCGTTCAGCCAGAAAAGCAGATAGGTTCTTGCGGCGTCGGCTGAGGCGTTGCCCTGCGTTGCGTGCGACCAGTCAATGATATACGGTGTGCCGTCGGTACTGATAATGACGTTGGAGGGGTTGAAATCGCCGTGGCAGAGCTTTTTGTGCTTCGGCATCGACTCGAGTCTTGTGTGAAGCTCATAGCGGACGGTTGCGGAAAGGTCGGTTGCGCTGATTTTTCGGTTCATCTTGTCCTTGAGTCGGTTAAGGAGGGGGCAGGTCTTTTCGTGCATCTCAAGCTGGAGGTCAACAAAAAGATTCAGATATTCGTCCTTTTTTTCCGGGTTCTCTTTCATAAGCCGGGAGAGCGACTTTCCCTCAATATACTCGGAAACGAGGGTCCATTTTCCGTCTATCATCGTAACCTCAAGAATCTTCGGAATGAAAAGCCCCGTTTCCTCAACGCGCGCCTGATTGAGCGCCTCGTTCAGCACGTCTGCTTTTGAGTAGTCTTCATTAAAGACCTTATAGCACTTGTCCTCGTCGCAATATATTGTTTTGTTGGTTCTTACTGCAATGATTCTGTCAAGCTGCATTTCGTTTTCCTCCTTTTATGCTTTTTTTGAGCCGTTTCTGTATGACTGCTTGAAATCTTTTTTGAGCTTATCCTTGCTGATTACGGCAGCCTTGGGTTGAGGCGCCTCCTCAAAGTGCTTGTTTCCGTAGTAGGCGTTGAGATACATCTGACGAATTTCCGAGATAAGCGGATAACGCGGATTTGCGCCGGTGCACTGATCGTCAAACGCCTGCTCGCTCATTTCGTCAAGGCGGTCAAGGAAGTCCTTTTCGTCAATTCCGTAATCGCGGATAGTCTTTTTGATTCCGACCTTTTCCTTGAGGTCGTTGATCGCGGCAATGAGAAGCTCAACCTTTTCGCTGTTGTTTCTGCCGCCGAGACCGAGCGCGTCTGCAACCTCCGCATAGCGGGAGAGTGTGTGCGGATGATCGTACTGGGAGAAAGTGCCCATCTTCGCCGGTGCTTCGCTTGAATTGAAGCGGATAACCTCCTCAAGCATGAGGGCGTTTGCAACGCCGTGGGGCAGGTGGTGGAAGGCGCCGAGCTTGTGCGCCATTGAGTGGCAGACGCCGAGGAAAGCGTTTGCAAAAGCCATGCCGGCCATTGTTGCGGCATTGGCCATTTTTTCGCGCGCAAGGACGTCCGTCTGTCCGTTTTCATAGGCTCTGGGAAGATATTCAAAAATTGTCTGAAGCGATTTGATTGCAAGAGAGTCGGTGTAATCGGTGGCAAGCATTGAAGCATAGGCCTCAAGGTCGTGCGAAACAGCGTCAATACCGGAGGCGGCGGTGAGTCCCTTGGGTGCGCTCATGTGAAGATCCGGGTCAACGATAGCCATGTTCGGAAGAAGCTCATAGTCGGCCAGCGGATATTTTACGCCGCTTGCTTCGTCGGTGATAACAGCGAACGGAGTTACCTCCGAGCCGGTGCCTGCCGAGGTGGGAACGGCAATGAAGTATGCCTTTTCACCCATCTTCGGGAAGGTGTAAACACGCTTTCTGATGTCGATGAAGCGCATTGCCATATCCATGAAGTCCGCTTCGGGGTGTTCATAAAGCACCCACATGATTTTTGCCGCGTCCATTGCGGAGCCGCCGCCGAGGGCGATGATGCAGTCGGGCTTGAAAGAGTTCATCTGCGCCGCGCCCTCCTTTGCCGAAGCAAGGGTCGGGTCGGGCTTAACGTCAAAGAAGGTTGTGTGAGCAATGCCCATTTCGTCAAGAATGTCGGTGATAAGCTTTGAAAAACCGCTTTGGAAAAGGAAGCTGTCGGTAACAACGAAAGCTCTTTTCTTGCCCATAACCTCTTTAAGCTCGCGCAAGGCAACGGGCAGGCAGCCTTTTTTGATATAAACCTTTTCCGGTGCTCTGAACCACAGCATATTCTGTCTCCTTTCGGCAACGGTTTTGATATTGAGAAGATGCTTTACTCCGACGTTTTCGCTGACGGAGTTTCCGCCCCAGGAGCCGCAGCCGAGGGTGAGCGAGGGGGCAAGCTTGAAGTTGTAAAGGTCGCCGATGCCGCCGTGTGAGGACGGAGTGTTGACAAGAATACGGCAGGTTTTCATTCTTGCGGTGAATTCATTAAGCTTTTCTCTGCCCGTTGTAACGTCAAGGTAGATGGAGCTGGTGTGACCCAAGCCGCCGTCGGCAATGAGCCGTTCTGCCTTTGCGAATGCGTCGTGAATGTCCTCAGCCTTATACATTGCAAGAACGGGGGAGAGCTTTTCATGGGCAAACTCTTCGCTCAGGTCAACGCTTTCAACCTCTCCGATGAGAATTTTTGTTCCCTCGGGAACGTCAACGCCTGCAAGCGAAGCAATTTTGTGTGCGCTTTGACCGACTATCTTTGCGTTGAGCGCGCCGTTGATAAGAATGGTCTTTCTGACCTTTTCTGTCTCGTCCGGGTCAAGGAAGTAGCAGCCTCTTGAAAGAAATTCCTCTTTAACGGCGTCATAGACGTTCTTGTGGACGATGACGGACTGCTCTGAAGCGCAAATCATGCCGTTGTCAAAGGTCTTTGAGTGAATTATTGAGCTGACTGCAAGGACAATGTCCGCACTGTCGTCAATGATTGCGGGGGTGTTGCCTGCGCCGACGCCGATTGCCGGTTTGCCCGAGGAATAGGCCGCCTTAACCATTCCGGGACCGCCGGTTGCAAGAATGATGTCCGCGTCCTTCATAACGAGATTCGTCATCTCAAGACTCGGAACGTCGATCCATTCGATAATGCTCTCGGGCGCACCTGCCTTTACGGCTGCGTCAAGAATAATTTTTGCCGCAGCTGCGGTTGATTCCTTTGCGCGCGGATGCGGACTTATTACGATTGCGTTCCTTGTTTTGAGCGCAAGCAGGCACTTAAAAATTGCGGTAGAGGTAGGGTTGGTGGTCGGAATAACGGCCGCTATTACGCCAACCGGCTCTGCAATCTTCTGAATTCCGAAAGCCTTGTCTTCTTCAATAATACCACATGTTTTG
This sequence comes from Clostridiaceae bacterium, assembly GCA_016292575.1. Taxonomy (GTDB): domain Bacteria; phylum Bacillota; class Clostridia; order Oscillospirales; family Acutalibacteraceae; genus UBA6857. The sequence goes on from JAEDIH010000009.1 coordinate 8,236, forward strand.
GTGCTTTTATATGCATTATAGATATATTCGCTTGCATAATTGTTTTTTATTACCTTATCCTCAACAATGCCCATGCCCGTTTCCGAAACAGCGGCCTTTGCAAGGGGAATCCTTGCCTTGTTTGCGGCCGAAGCTGCGGCAAAAAAGATTTTATCAACCTGCTCCTGAGTGAAAAGAGAGTATTCCTTTTGCGCCTTTCTTACCCGGACAAGGGCTTTTTCAAGCGCTTCGGTCGAATCAATTATTTCTCTTTTTTTTATTTCCATATAGCTGCTCCTCCTGTGTTTAGATGTATTATGGAACGATTTAATGTATTTAAATTCGGCGCGAGTCTTTGTCATACTGCATATATACACAGCTTGCTGTTTGTGCTATATGACGAAAGTTTGCCGCGCCGAAAAAAACCGGGACGTCAGTGCTGCTTTCAGGCAGACCTTATCTGCATTTTAAGATGCGCCAGCGAAAGCGCCATGTTTTCATACTGAATGATAACGTCCGCCGGCTTGTAAAGCCTGCACGGAGCAAAGCACCAGATGGCTTTTACACCGCTTTCGCAAAGCAGGTTGCAGACCTCCTGCGCCGCCGCGTCAGGAACTGCGATAACGCCGAGCTTCACTCCCTTTTCGCGGCAGAAGGAGGAGAGGCGGCTCATCGGCAAAAGAAGCTTTCCGTCCTTTGAGGTTTCCTCCCGTTCAATTTTCGTATCGAACGCCGCAAGAATGTTTATTCCGTAGCTTTCAAAGCCCGTGTAATCAAGCAACGCTTTTCCGAGTCGACCTGCTCCTATGATAACGGTGTTTCCGTCCTGCATTTCAAGCAGCTGCTCAAGCCGGGCGGTCAGCTCGTTCCTCAAATATCCGACTCTGGGCTTTCCCGTTGCGCTGATTGCTCCAAGGTCTTTCCTGACCTGAACCTCGCCAAGCCCGAGCTGCTTTGCAATCATTGTTGCCGAAACATTTTCAATGCTTTTGTCAAGCCCGTTAATAAAGCCGAGATACGCCGGAACCCTGCCGAGCGTTGCTTTTGAAAGTTTGTTCTGCTCCAAAAAAATCACCGCCGTTCATTCTTTTTTTCGGTATCCGGTTAGGAGTGCTTCTCCGTGAGGTACTCGTCAATGGCTGCCGCGGCTTGCTTTCCTGCGCCCATTGCAAGAATGACCGTTGCCGAGCCTGTTACGGCGTCGCCGCCGGCATAAACGCCCTCGCGCGAGGTAAGTCCTGTTTCATCGTTAACGATGATGCCGCCCCACTTTTTGGTTTCAAGACCCTCGGTGGTGTTCCTGATGAGGGGATTGGGAGAGGTTCCAAGAGCCATAATAACGCAATCTGCCGCAATGGTATAGTCGCTGTCGTAAAGAGGTATCGGGCGTGCTCTTCCGCTCTCGTCAGGCTCGGAGAGAGCCATTTCGCGGCAGATTATTCCCGAAACGTTTCCGTTTTCATCGCCGAGGATTTCAACCGGAGAGGTGAGGAACATGAACTCGATGCCCTCCTCCTTTGCGTGTTCAATTTCCTCTTTCCTTGCGGGAAGCTCTTTTTCGGTTCTTCTGTATATTATTGAAACATCGGCGCCGAGTCGCCTTGCACAGCGAGCGGCGTCCATTGCAACGTTTCCGCCGCCGACAACAAAAACCTTTCGTCCGCAGCGGATTGGCGTATGGCTGTCCGGTTTATATGCCTTCATAAGGTTGATACGGGTCAAAAATTCGTTTGCGGAGTAAACTCCGTTGAGGCTTTCGCCCTTGATTCCCATGAACTTTGGAAGACCTGCGCCCGAGCCGACAAAAACAGCCTCGTACTCGTCCTCAAAAAGCTCGTCGATGGTGAGCGTTTTGCCGATAACAACATCGGTTTCGATATCAACGCCGAGTGCTTTAAGGGTGTCAATCTCCTTGGCGACTATTGACTTTGGAAGTCTGAATTCGGGAATGCCGTAAACAAGAACGCCGCCTGCCGAATGGAGCGCTTCAAATATTGTTACCTGATAGCCCTTTTTTGCAAGGTCACCCGCGCAGGCAAGACCTGCCGGGCCGGAGCCGATGACGGCAACCTTGAGTCCGTTTGATTCCGCCCTTTTGGGGAGAGCGTTGCTGTGTTCGTTATGCCAGTCAGCAACAAAGCGTTCAAGTCTGCCGATTGCAACCGGTTCAAATTTGATTCCGAGCGTGCAGTGCTTTTCACACTGCGATTCCTGCGGACAGACTCTTCCGCAGACGGCGGGGAGGGAGGAGGAGTCGGAAATAACGCCGTAAGCGGCTTCGTAATCGCCCTTTTTGATTTGTGCAATAAAGTCCGGAATGTCAATGTTCACCGGGCAGCCGCTGACACAGGGCTTGTTTTTGCAGTTAAGGCAGCGGTTTGCTTCCTCCCTCGCAATCTCAGCGGTATAACCGAGGGCAACTTCTTTAAAATTCTTTTCCCGGATTATCGGTTCCTGTGAGGGCATCGCATGTTTTTTCGGTTCAATAGCCATTTTGATTCCTCCTTATCAGTGAATGTTAAAAAGGCGGCAGGTTTTTTCGCGTTCCTTTTCCTCAAAGCCGCGGTAGGATCTGCTCCTTAACATGGCTTCGTCAAAATCCACCTCATAGCCGTTAAAGTCGGGACCGTCAACGCAGGCAAATTTTGTAATGCGCTTTCCGTCCCGGACAAGGGTAAGGCGGCAGCCGCCGCACATTCCCGTGCCGTCAATCATAATGGGGTTCATTGAAACCGTTACGGGTACGCCGAACGGCTTTGCGGCCGCAACAACAAATTTCATCATGATGAGCGGTCCTATCGCAATGATCTGATCGAATTCTTCGCCCTTTTCAAGCATCTCCTTGAGCGGAGCGGTAACGTTTCCGTGTCTGCCGTATGAGCCGTCGTCGGTCATGAGAACAAGCTTTTTTGAGCTTTTGATGAACTCATCTTCAAGAATGACGTTTTCACGGTTGCGAAAGCCGATGATGCTTGTGACCTCTGCGCCGGCGGCAGAAAGCTCCCGGGCAACCGGCAGGGCAATGGCGCAGCCTACGCCGCCGCCTATTACACAGACCTTTTTAAGACCTTTAATGTCTGTTGCAACGCCGAGAGGACCGACAAAGTCCTGAATGAATTCGCCCTCCTTTTTTTCGTCAAGCATTTCGGTGGTTGAGCCGACAACCTGAAAAATTATCCTGACCGTGCCTTCCTCCCTGTTGTAGCCTGCAACGGTGAGGGGAATCCTTTCGCCGTTTTCGTCAACGCGCAGAATGATAAATTGACCGGGCTGTGCTTTTTTTGCAACAAGGGGCGCTTCAATTTCCATCTGGGTAACGGCTGCGGTCAGCTTTTTCTTTCTAACTATCCTGTACATTCGGCAAGTCTCCTTTATATCAATCGGCTTTTAAAAACATTATCATATATATATCAGGCGATCCGGAAAAACCGAAGGTTTTCCGCTCGGTTTTTTCGGACTGCATTGCTTTCAACATAAAACTGCTGCCGGAAAAATGACCGGCAGCAGTCAGGCTGTGACCGGATCACAGTCGGTATTTTTCATTCGCACGGACAGCGAAATTGAATTTTTGAGCTGTCCGTGCGTTTTTTGCTTCTGCCTCGGGGTCGTGCGGTGATTAACGGAGAAAGGGGTCAGCGAGAGCGCCGCGGAGCGGCAGAAGCGCCTTTTTGCACTTTTTTATCAGAAATCAACTTCGGTATCATAATAGCAGCACTTGAGAAGCTTTTCCATTTCTTCAACGCTGGGCTGACGCGGATTGGAGCCTGTGCAGGCGTCGCCGAGGGCGTTGACTGCAATGTCGTGGAGTCTTTCAAGGAACACGTTTTCGGGAACAAAGCCCTGCTCGGTGGGATAGCTGTCTGCGCCGTAATTCTTTATGCAGTGCGGAATATTGAGCTCATCGTTCATCTTGCGAAGAGCGGCAATGAGGAGCGAGATTTTTTCTTCGGTGGTTTCGCCGCCGAGGTTCATATAATCGGCAATCTTTGCATAACGTGCCGCAGCGGTGGGATCCTTTGCGTTGAAAGCGATAACCTTAGGAAGATACATTGCGTTTGCAGCGCCGTGAATGATGTGTGCGCCGTAGTCCGCAAAAGCAGCACCCGTTTTGTGAGCCATTGAGTGAACGATGCCGAGAAGAGCGTTCGAGAAAGCCATGCCTGCAAGGCACTGAGCGTTGTGCATGCTGTCACGCTTTGCAAGGTCGCCGTTGTAGGAATCAACAAGGTCGTTCTGGATCATCTTGATGGCATAAAGGGCAAGAGGATCGGTGTAATCGCAGTTGGCGGTTGAAACATAGGCCTCAATAGCGTGGGTCATTGCGTCCATACCGGTGTGGGCAACAAGCTTTTTCGGCATTGTTTCCGCAAGGTCGGGGTCAACGATTGCAACGTCCGGAGTTATTTCAAAGTCGGCAATGGGATACTTGATGCCCTTTGAGTAATCGGTAATGATGGAGAAGGCGGTAACCTCGGTTGCTGTTCCGGAGGTTGAGGAGATTGCGCAGAAGCGAGCTTTTTTGCGAAGCTTCGGAAGTCCGAAAACCTTGCACATATCCTCAAACGTAACCTCGGGATATTCATATTTGATCCACATTGCTTTTGCTGCGTCGATAGGTGAACCGCCGCCCATTGCGATAATCCAGTCCGGCTCAAATTTGAGCATTGCGTCAGCACCTCTCATAACGGTTTCAACAGAGGGGTCCGGCTCAATTCCGTCAAAGATCTGAACTTCCATTCCGGCTTCCTTAAGGTAATCAACCGCTTTGTCCAGGAAACCGAAGCGCTTCATTGAGCCGCCGCCGACGCAAATCATTGCGCGCTTTCCTTCAAATGATTTGAGAGCCTCCAAAGCTCCTTTTCCGTGATAGAGATCACGCGGTAACGTAAAACGTGCCATAACAAAATCCTCCTTGAAATTTTAACAATAATGACTTTTTCCGGCAGGCTCAAAAGAGCCGCACGGGTTTGACCTTTTGTCAGTTGCTATTGTAGCAGAGAAAGTCCTGTTTGGGAATTGCATGATTTTCATATGGGTAATGCATATATAGATATACCCTGTATCTATTGAACCGGAAGGAAAAATCGTCGGTAAAAGCAAACAAAAATATTGCAAAAATTTTCCTTTTTTAATTGTAAATGCCGATGTTATATGTTAAACTCGGATTATATTAAGGAGATGAAGCGATGAAAACAAACGGAAAGCTCAGTAATGCGGCGCAAAAGATAAAAAGCGCCGTTTCAGACATGAAACGCTATTGGAAGCAGCCGCCCGAGGGGCGCTATGTTCCCTTCAGGGAGATTGCCGCCTACAGCGTCGGCGGAATCGGCGCAAAGCTGCTCATCAACACGGTCTGGATGATAAGCCTTTCGGGAACGAGTCTGCTTGCAGGCTCCGCACTGGGTCTAAAGGTCGGCGATCTGACAACGCTGAATGTTATTGCAACAGCGCTGAACTTTGTGCTCAACATGGTGCGCGGCTATGTGATTGACAACACAAGAAGCTCAAAGGGAAAATTCCGTCCGTATCTTGTTTATATGGGCGTACCCTCCGCTGCTCTTGTTACCGTTTTTGCGCTTTTGCCGTATGAAACAATGAGCTACAACGCAAAGCTGTACTCGCTTTTTGCAATATATATGCTGCTTCAAATCAGCAATCCTTTCTATGACCAGGCATACACGACCCTTGCTCAGGTTATGAGCCCTAATTCAACGGAGAGGGCGGATATTATTACGGTTGCAACCTTTATTAACTCGTTTGCGCCGTCTGTCATGGGCTTTATCACTCCGGCAATCGCGGGCTTTTACGGCGGACTTGATACCATTGCGCCATACCGCGTTCTGATGCCTGTTCTCGGAATCTCCGGCGCCGTTATCGGTCTTATCACCTATGCCGGAACAAAGGAAAGAATCATTGTTGCAAAGGACTATATCCCGAAGGTTCCGTTTTTCAAGGGGCTTGCCTCGGGAATCCGGAACAAGTATCAGTGGGCGCGCTCGCTTCAGTCGTGGTGCGTTTTTCTCCAGTGCGGAATCGGCAATGTTACCACCTGGTATTTTTATTACGGCATCAGGGACGTTCTGAACCTTACAACAAAGCAACAGGGCGTTCTCAACGGAACGCTCATGACCGTGCTCAGCATAGCGTCAACGCCGGCCATGCTCGCGGCTCCGATTCTTATCAGAAAACTCGGAAAGCGCGGTGTGGTCATCTTCTATACGATCGGCACCATTGCTTCAATGACGGCCATGCTTTTTACGCTTCGCAATATCTGGGCTTTATACATCGTCATTTTTATCAGAGGCTTTTTTAATACCTTTCCCATTATTCTTGACGGTGCCATAAATGCAGATATTCTTGACTATCAGCAGTACAAAACGGGCGCCCGCCTTGAGGGAATGCTCGGGCAGTTTGTCGGTTTTGTCGGAACATTCATAACCATGGGCATAACGTATTTTATTAATACCATCCTCATTCAGAACCGTTATGGTCTTGTTTCAAACTATGACGACCTTTATATGCAAAGCTTCCGCGAGCCGATTTCGCAGGGTATGATACTTGCGGCAATCGCAGGCTATGTGCTTTCGCTCATTCCGTTTTGCCTTTTGTATGACCTTACGGAGGAGGATCATATCGGTCACATTTCCGTTCTCAAGATAAGAGCCGCACTTGAAGATTACGCAAACAACAACCTTTCCGAGGGTCAGCTTGATGAGGCGGTAAGGCTTTATACACAGGCAGAAGCCGGGCTTGCCGAAAGCAGGGAAAGGCTTGACTTGGTCCGTTCGGGAAAGGAAAAGAGGGCTCTAAAACGAAAAATTAAAGCGTTTGAACTTGTTGTACGAGAAAAGGACAGATTCAAAACCGGTGAAATGAAACAGGAGCTTGAAAAAGCAGAGGAGCTTTTATCGCACAGCACTGAGGAGCTTTATTCGGTCAGCGAGCCTTCGCTTGATGATTACAACAGAGCGAACGCAATGCCCGAAGCAACAAAGGAGGAACGCAAAGCAAAGGCCGCGGCGCTCAGGGCGGCGCAGAAAGCGCTTGACCGCTTCCACAAAAAGGCCTATGACTATATTAAGGCGAGGGCGCTTTTCAAGCAGTATGAGTATTACTCAAACTGGAACGCCATTTTTGAAGCAAGTAAAAACGGCTGAAAACGCAAAAAAACACAGGGTCTGTTGCATACAAATGCAGCACTCCCTGTGTTTTTTCTTGCGCCGGATACCGGCTAAGCCGGCGCCGGCGGCAGTACATTCAAAACGAGTATTCTTTATAAGTCTTTCCGCTTTCAAGGTCTTTCCAAAGGAAAACACCGTTTTCAAGCGTCATATAGCTGCGGACGCTGCCCTCCTTGGGAATTGAGACTGAGCCGGGATTCAGAAAAACAAGACCGTTTGTTTCCTCGCAGCGCGGAACGTGCGTGTGACCGGAAAGCAGAATGTCTCCTTTTTTCATCGGCAGGGGATTGGAGGGAGAAAAAAGGTGACCGTGTGTTGCAAAAATGAGTCTGCTGCCGGTGTCGAGCACGGTGTAATCGGCAAGGACGGGAAACGGCAGAACCATTTGGTCAACCTCGCAGTCGCAGTTTCCGCGTACGGAAAGAGCTTCGGTTCCGTTTTCGCAGAGCATTGCAATAACCTCTTTTGGCGCGTAACCTTGCGGAAGCTCGTTGCGCGGTCCGTGATAGAGTATATCTCCGAGAAACAGCAGGCGGTCTGCCCTTTCCTCCCTATATCTTTCAAGCATCATTTTGCAGCAGTAAGCGCTGCCGTGAATGTCCGAGGCAATGAACCATTTCATTTAAGTCACCTTACCTTTTTTTGTTTTCAGCCTATTACGTCCCTTTTTGCTTTGACAAGCTGTTCAATAAAGAGGTTGTCAAGTTTTCCGAGCGTATAATCCCTGCGGTAGATAAGCACGTCCTTGTAGACCCTGCGGTTTTCATCGCAGACGCGCTGCGTAAGACCGTAGCGCTGCAAAAGCTTCTGCGGAATGGAGGAGACCCACATGAAGGTTTCCGGATTCTGCGAAAGCAGCTCAAACTGGCTTGCGCGTTCAAAGACGAAGATGCGGCGGTCGGAGTTGTCCGGCAGCTCCTCTTTTTTGATCTGCGCAAACGGCAGCGACGGAACATAGGGGTCGGCGTGGGCAATCTCAATCTTATCCTTGAGGTCGTCAAACGTGATGTTCTCCTTTGCCGCAAGCGGACTGCTGTCGCTCATCAGGAGAACATAGCGGAATTTTGTTATCAGTTCATGCTCAAGACCCTTTTCCTCCATCATTGCTTTGTAATATTTATCGTAGTTTTCGGCATAGCGGACAATGCCTAACTTGTAATTCTCCTGCAAAACATTGCGCAGGGTGCGCATGGAGTTTGTTTCCTTATAAAAGATTTCCGCCTGCGTGTCTTTGCCGATAAGCTTTGAAAAGGCGGCAAAGGCTTCGGCAATGTAGCTTGCGCGCGGAACGGAAGCGGAAAAGCGCTTTTTGCTCACGCGACCTTTCTGAAACATTTCCTCAATGGCGTCAACCTGCCGCAGAACGGTTTTTGCATAGCGGATAAAGGTTTCGCCGTCCGGGGTGAGGAACATACCTTTGGCACTGCGCTCAAAGATAGTTACGCCGAGGCTTGACTCAAGCTCCTTAACGGCGCGGCTGAGAGTCGGCTGACCGACATAGAGCAGCTCGGCGGCCTTGTTAATGGAGTTGGTTTCCGCAATAACAACTGCGTATTTCATGTGAAGTAAATTCATTCGGCACCTCCCGGTTTTATGAGCGTTTCACACTCGCTGTTCAATATTATAACCAACAGCTTCAAAAAGTCAACGGAGCTGTTCTATGTTTTCAGAACAGCCCCGATTTTTATATGCACTGAGCAACAGCACTGTCAAGCTCCTTTTCAAGCTCCTCCTTTGAAAGGAAAAAGTCGTTGACAAAAAGATAGTCGTAAAAATCGCCGAGAAGAGAGGAAAACTCCTCGTCGTACACGGTGAATACACCGGAACCGAGAAAGTCGCAGCCGGGCTTTTCAACCATATAAAAAACCGAAACACTGTGGGGACTGCTGGCAACGGAGATTTTTTCAGAAATTTCAAAGCTGCTGTCCCTGATAACGGAAAAGCGGCTTTCCTCACTCAGCAGCTCCTTTTTTGCCTCGTCAAGGATACGCCTGCGGTTAAGAACGCTGATATTGTTGAGAAAAATTTCCGGCGCGTCATAGCTTTTTCCGCTTTCAAGGAAATGACGGATACTGCTCTGGGTAAAAACGGACGGATTGGAAAGCGACCGGCAGATGAGCAGGTGATTCCAAAAGGAGCTGAGAATCACCTCGCGCTCGGGGATATCCTTTTTCAGCGTTTCGTCAAGGATACGGTACTTCGTAAAATAACGAACGGGCAAAGCCGATTCGATAATGATCAGATCGTTTTTGGACATCATAGGCTCGGTAAAGCTTTTAAGCTCAAAGGCGTTTTCAAACACGCGGTTGAGCGGCTCTCTTGCCGATTCGCGCTTTGCGGCCGAAAGGCAGTACGCCCGGACAACCGTTTCCTCGGTTGAAAAAAATCCGCATTGGGTTTTGTCATCGTACATTAGAACAGATTTTTTCCCGATGAAATGGGTCGAAAGCGCAAAGGGCGGCTCGTCCCGGGAACCAACGCTTGTAATGTGTCCCAGCTTTGCAAACTTTATGCTTGCAAAGCCGTTGTGCAGGCGCTCTTTAACGTTCTCTCCCGTGCCTTTTATAACGCTGTGCTTGATGACGAGGCGGCAGGAGGCGTTTTTAACAAAGTCATAGACAATTTTGTCGGTCTGTTCGTCAAAGTAGGAATAGTTGGTATAGACAACGGCGTTTTCTGCGGTGTTTTCCCTTTTAAGCAGCGTTTCAACCGCAGCATTATAATCCGCACGTCCCGAAAGGAAAATGCTCGGTCTTGAAAAATCGAGATTTTCCGATTTTTCCGGCGTGCAGTCCGGTGCTTTCCCAAGCTTTTCAAACTCTGTTTTAATGAACGCCATCATTTCAAAGCGTTCGCTTTCAAACTGCGAAAGGCGGAAAGCGCGCTCAAGATTCAGCTTTTCCTGTTTTGAAAAGGGGTAGGAGGCAAGTATTTTTTCAAAAACCTCCTTTGGCAGCTCCCTTTTGTTTTTAAAAACGGAATAGATGGCAACACGGTTAAAGCCGATATCCCCGGTGAAGCGTATGACGGGAATTTCATGCTTTTTCAGTGTGGCTTTCAAGAGCGCTCCGAAATCCATAGGCTAATCCTTTCGTAATATTTATTCTCTCTTTCCGTTTTCAGACAGACGCTGATTGATTGCGGCCTCGCATTGGCTGACAAGATCGTTGACAAGGTGCTGTGCGTATTCCTGCGAAATGACCGATTCGCTCAGGAAAATATAGTTGTAAAAGTCTTTGAAAAGGTCTGCAATCTCCTTGTCGTCCAAAAGTATGTAGCAGCCGCCGCTGAAATCGCCGCCGGGCTTTGAATCGTTGAAAAACATCAGCGCAAAGCCGCTCTCAAAAATTTCAAGCTCGCAGCCTTCAAAAAGCTGAAGACTGTTGCTGTTCAGAATTTTAAGCGAATAGCCGCTTTCGGCAATGTTCTTTTTATAGCGCTCAAGCAGAGTTTTGCGATTGCTGAGACTTATCGGGTCAAGGTAAAACGGGGAGGCGTCATAAACCACGCCTGTGCGGGCAAAGCTCTGAATGCCGTGCTGCGAAAACAGCGTGCAGGGCGCAAGCTTTTGGAAAAGGCTTATATGGTTTTGGAAAGCGCTGAAAATTACATTGCGGTTCGGAACGTTTTTTTTGAGCGCAGCTTCAAGAATGTCGGGCGTTGCAAAAAGGGCGGCGGGAAACTTGAACTCAATTACGGCGGAAACACTGAGCTGAAACGGCTGCAGAACACTGCGCAGCTCAAAGGCATTGTCAGAGTAAGCGGTGAGCGGTTTTTCGCCCTGTCTGTTCCGCGAGGCAACGAGCCTGTACGCGCTGATGACCGCAGGCTCGGCGGAAAGGAAGCCGCACTCGTTTTGCGGGTCATACTGAAGAACGGTTTTTTTGCCGATGAAGTGCGTTGAAAAGGAAACCGTGTTTTTTTCCTTGTTTGCAATGAAGACCGGATGACCCAGCTTTCCGAATTTTACACTTGCAAAAATATTTCTCAGCCTTTCCTCAATCGGAACATCACTGTCCATTCGGACGGTATGAACGAGCTTGAACTCAGGCTTGTTTTTGCAGATGAAGTCATAGACAATGCAGTCGGTCTGTGTATCAAGGAAGGAGTAGTTTGTAAAAATTTCGCATTCCTCGCCTGCTGTCTCGCTTTCAAGGAAAGCCTTAACTGCCGAATAATAATCCAGAGCACCGAGCAGGAAGACGCCCTGAGGCGAGGGGGTGATGTCCCTGAACATCATTACGGGAGAAAACGGCGCGCGTCCGGCGGACTCAAATTCCGCCTTCAGCGTTTTAAGCTGTTTTGTGCGCTCCTTGCTGATTCTGTTAATGTAATAAAGGCGGCTAAGCTCCGCTGCCTGCGCCGGAGAAAATTCAATCTTTTCAAGAATGAGATTGAAGATATTCTCGGGCAGCTTTTTTTCGCCGTTGAAAACGGCGTAAACAGCCATTCGGTTCATGCCGATAAGCGATGAAAGATGGGTGATTTTCACCTTGTTTTCTTTCAGTGTTTTTTTCAGTAATTCGCCGAATTCCATTTGTCATTGTCCTTTCGATAAGGTATAAATATATTAACATAACAGCAGTATCATGTCAATTATTGCAGTACAAAAAAGCGGACTTTGCTTTTTGGCGGCAGGAATAATTCGGCACGGAATTATTCAAGCAAGCCGCATAAAACATAGCAATTCATCCGCTACTGAAAAGTGTAAAAAAATGTAAAAAATTTTTTTTACAATATGTAGGAGTTGAACATGACAATCTTTTTTGCTATGATGTAGCCAACGATTCATAAACATGCTGTCTGTTCGGAATTTCGCCTAACAGACTAAAAAAGCACAAAAAATCGGAACAGATTTCCATGCTGTTTTATCACACCCCAAAAATCGGACTACCGATAGGCTCAGCTGTTTCTCTGATTTACAGCTGAGCCCGTCGGTTTTTATGAGGCTGTTTTATTAATATATAGTTCATATTGAAACATTGTTTGTTGCTGTGTAAAATAAATATATATATTTAAGAAAAGATTACATCAAGAAAGGGTCGGAAAAAATGAAAAAACTAATCTCACTGCTTCTTTGCCTTGTTATGCTGGCTTCCCAGGTGTCGCTTCTTGCCTTTGCCGGCGGCACTGAAAAAGCCTCCTGCGGCGGAAGCTGCCCCAACAGCCCGACAATCGTCATTCCCGGACTGTTCCAGAGCGAGGTCACCTGCTATGACAGCGATGGCAAGGTTATGCTTGACTCAAAGGGAAACGCGCGCAAGGGACCGTTTTTTATGGATACCTCCGAGGTGATTGAGGAGGCGCTCAAAAAGGCTCTGCTTCCGCTTTCAAAAACTCTCATTACGCAGAACGACGAAAAGAACGAGTTTGCAAACGCCCTCGGCGATGTGCTCGGAAATGCGCTGATGGAAAGGGTGAAGTCTGATAGCAACGGAAACTTCGTCTATGATATCAGGGCAACCAAATATGAAACGAGCGCTGCAAACCTCAGCGATTACGACAGGAAATACATTCTTAAAGCCATTCCTCTTGAAAGCTATGTTGCAAAGGCCGGCGCAGATCATCTTTACTTCTTCTCATATTCATCGTTCGATAATGTTGAGCGCCTTGCAAAGCAGCTTGTTGACCTGATTGAGATTGCAAAAAAAGAGTCGGGTCACGACAAGGTTAATGTTGTTCCGATAAGCCAGGGCGGCTCGCTCTGGAACGCTGTTATGGAGTATTACCCCGAGACGGCAAAGGACATTGACCGCGTGATATATATTGTTCCGGCCACCGACGGCTCGGTGCTCATCGGCGATATTTTTGCAAACGGCTTTATAGACGATGACGACGCGCTTTATGACTATATGTTTCCGCTGCTTATGGGCAAGGACGGCTGGATGGGATACCTTGTGAATCTTCTGATCCGCATTTTCCCGAAGGAGGTTCTCAACAGCGTGCTGGACATTGCGGTCGATAGAATGATTGACGGCTATCTTGCAAATTCCACCTGCATGTGGGGTCTTGTTCCCTCGGGCTTGTATAAGACCGCGCGCGATAAGTACCTTTCGGGCGAAAGCAAGGCGGTCATCAGGAAGCAGACCGACAGATATTATCAGGCACAGCTGAACGCAAAGAAGAATATTCTTGCGTTCAGGAACGAGGGCGTTGAATTTTTCGACATTGTCGGCTATAACCATTCGCTTTATCCCATTGTTGATTCCTGGAAAACGGTCAACGCCGACGGCATAATTCAGCTTGAGTCAACATCAATCGGAGCAGTGAGCGCACCTGTCGGCGGCACGCTCGGCGCGGATTACAGGCAGCAGGGAAACAGCTTTTCCACCTGCTCAAACGCAAAGCACAACCACATTGATCCCCACAAAATGGTTGACGCTTCAACAGGTCTTTTACCCGACCATACTTTCTATTTCTACAACCACAACCATGAGCGCACGGCAGACTGCGATGTTATCATCAAGCTTGCTGTAAGGCTGCTCTGGGATAAGAGCTTCAAAAACGTCTATTCCTATCCTGACGAATTTCCGCAGTTCAACACCTCGAGAGAGAGCAAAAAGCTTATTGCGGCTGTTAACGCCGTGAGAGGTTTTGACAGAAGCGTTCTGTCCGCGCAGGACGCAGAGGAGCTTGACGCCGCCATTGCCGGGGTAGACTCGGTTCTTGAAAACACCGTTGTTGATTTTGACGCCTTTTCAAAAGCAGAAAAACGCTTTTACGCCGTCAGTGACAAGATTGCCGCCGACAAGACGGAAAAGGAAGTTAAAAAGGAAACCGCAAAAGCCTTTTTTGAAAGCCTTGTTACAAAGCTTTTAAAATTGCTGAACGATTTTGTCAACAGGGTTTGGGGCTATAGGGGCTTTGGCTTTTATAAGCTGGTATCGGCAGAATGAGCGAGGGAAAAAACGATTTTTGACTCAGGGAGAGGGTTTTAGCACGGCTTTTATGGGTGGGCTGTTCTTCCCTTTTACGTTTCCTTGCTCCGCAGGGTTACTTTTGTGTCGATTGACAAAAGTACCCCTGCGGAGCAAAAAACAAAAACCGTTTGCACCGTTTATCCACAAAGGAACAGAATAAAAGCAAAATTGTTATCCCAATAAACTTTTAAAAACACTTGATTTTACTGCGCGTTTATATTATAATAGTCAGGCTAATGCGGTTCTGCGCCGTATAGCTCATCGGCAAGATACTTTAATTTGGTCATGCAGCAGCGGGTCCTGTGCGGCAGGATACTGCGAACCATGTCAGGCGGGGAACCGAGCAGCATTAAGCAGGAATACTGCGCGACACAGTAAAGCCTGCTGCTGTGTGACCAAGCGAACGTGTCTTGCCTGTTTTTTATATAAACGGCATATTTTTTTACGGGGGTGAAAAGGCTTGTATCAGGTGCTTTACAGAAAATACCGCCCGAAGGTGTTCTCCAACGTTGTCGGACAGGATCACATCACCAAAACGCTGCAAAGCGAAATTGAAAAGGGCAAGCTCTCCCATGCCTATCTTTTCACAGGCTCAAGGGGAACGGGCAAAACCACCTGCGCAAAAATTCTTTCAAAGGCGGTCAACTGCCTGCACCCCACCCACGGCAATCCCTGCAACGAATGTGAAATTTGCCGTGGGATAGACTCCGGCGCTGTGCTTGATGTTGTTGAAATTGACGCCGCAAGCAACAACGGCGTTGACAATATCCGTGACATCAGGGATGAATCCGGCTTTGCGCCCGTAAATTGTAAGTTCCGCGTCTATATCATTGACGAGGTTCACATGCTTTCCATCGGCGCGTTCAATGCTTTGCTCAAAACTCTTGAAGAACCGCCCGCGCACGTCATGTTCATTCTTGCAACGACCGAAGTCCATAAGCTTCCCGTCACCATTCTTTCGCGCTGCCAACGCTTTGACTTCAGGCGCGTCGGACCGCAGGACATGATAAGGCGAATGAACTTTATTGCCGAAAAGGAGAACTTCACCCTTGACGAGGATGCGGCAGTGCTCATTGCGCGGCTTGCTGACGGAGGAATGAGAGACGCGCTCTCCACCCTCGATCAGTGCATTTCAAACACCTCTCACGTCACAAGCGAAACGGTCTGCGCCGTTGCCGGTATTGCCGGCAGGGATCACCTTTTTGAAATTGCGCAGGACATTGCAAACCACGATTCCGCTTCCGCAATTAGCCGACTCAGCAGCCTTTACGCCTCCTCGTGCGATATGGAGCGCCTTTGCGCCGATCTGACAATGCACTTTCGCAACCTCATGATTGCCAAAACGGTGCATAACGCCGATAATATCCTCGTCTGCACAAAGGACGAGCTTGAAAGCTACAAAAAGCAGAGTGCTCTCTTTACCCTTGAGGGCATACTTTATTCAATAGATCTGCTTCAGTCCGCTGCGGCCGACCTCAAGCGTTCGGTCAACAGGCGCGTTGAAATGGAAATGACCCTTATCCGCCTTTCCTCTCCAACGCTGGACAGCAGCAACGAGGCGCTTCTCAGGCGTGTTGCCGCGTTGGAGCTTGCACTCAGAAACGGCAGCCTTGCCGTCCGCCCCGAGCAGAACGCAAAGGAAGAGCCTTTCAAGAAAACGCCGCAGGCGCCGGTCGAGGAAAGCAGAGCAGCAGACGAAGCCATGCCGCAGGAAAGCATTTTTGCACCTCCGCCGTTTTTTGAGGACGAAAAACCGGCGGATGAAAAGGAAGCAGGTCATGCTTCATGGGAGACTCCCATATCGGTGCCTCAAACGCCTAAAGCGGAAAAATCCGCAGCAGGAACCGGAACGGAGCAAAACGCCGGTGGCGAAACTCAGCTTGTGCCGTTTCCCGATTGGGCGCAGGTGCTCTCCGAGCTTACGCAGATTAATCAGCCGCTTTGGGGCATACTCATCGGCTCGACTGCGTTCATAAGCGGCGAGTTTGTTCTCATCAAAAGCGAAAATCCCACCTTTGCCTCGTTCATAAAGGTCGGAACCAACGGTCGCGACGTTAAGGAGGCAATTTTCCGCGTCACGGGTAAGAGGTACAGACTCGGAATATACAACCCCGTTTCACAAGCGCAGAAAGATTCCGGGGAAAAGCCAAAGGATCCGCTTCAGGATCTTGTCAGAAAAGCAAAAGACTTCGGAATCAGCGTCAGTGTTGATTAAACTGACAAAGTAATTTAAATAATAGTATAAAGGAGCTGTTCAAAAATGAAAGCAAGAATTCCCGGAATGCAGGGCGGCGGACAGATGAACATGATGAAAAAGATTCAGGAAATGCAGTCTCAGCTTGAGGTAAAGCAGGCGGAGATTGAGCAGACCGAGTTTTCCGCTTCCGCAGGCGGCGGAGCGGTTGAGGTTGTTGTT
>JAEDIH010000122.1 GCA_016292575.1 Clostridiaceae bacterium
GTCAGAGAGGTTGTCATATCAAAGCCGTCAAAGCTTACGATAAACACCGAAACAACATATACTATCATGCTTATTACAAAAAACGAAGCGGTGTTTTTAACAACGGCGGAGTCTACGCGCTTTCCGTCAAGCTTTACTGCCCTGACCGAACGCGGATGAAGAATTTTTGAAATTTCACGCGCGCTGCTTTTAAACAGCAGAACAAGCCTTGAAACCTTGAGTCCTCCGCCCGTACTTCCTGCGCACGCTCCGATAAACATCAGAATAAGCAGAATATACTGCGAAAGCTGCGGCCACTTTGCAAAGTCCGCAGTTCCGTAGCCCGTTGTGGAAATTATTGAAGCCACGGAGAACGCAGAATGATGAAATGCGTCATAAAAATTTCCACCGTAAAACTCGTCCTTAATGTTGAGCGTGATACACAAAACAGAAACCGCAATGATTCCGAGGAAACACAAAAGCTCCTCGTTTTTCAGTGCCTGCCTGAACCTTTTTGAAAGCAAAAGATAATAAACCGAAAAATTGACCGCAAAAAGAATCATGAAAACGGTAACAACCGCCTGAAGATAGTTACTTTGATAAAAACCCATGCTTGAGTTTTTAATTGAAAATCCGCCGGTACCGGCCGTTCCGAATGCTGTGCAGATTGAATCAAACCACGGCATTCCGCCGGCAAGCAGAAAAACGATTTCAAGAATCGTCATTGCAAAATAGATTGAGTACAAAATAAATGCCGTCTGACGGACTTTCGGAACAAATTTTCCGACTGAGGGCCCGGGACTTTCCGCACGCATGAGCTGCATTGTGTGACCGCCGGCAAGCGGAACAACGGCAAGCAGGAGCACAAGAACGCCCATTCCGCCGATCCAATGGGTAAAGCTGCGCCAAAAAAGCGATGTCTGGGAAAGGGCTTCAACATTTGTAAGAATGCTTGCGCCTGTGGTTGTAAAACCGCTCGCCGTTTCAAAAACAGCGTCAATATAATGCGGTATCTCGCCGGTAAGACGAAACGGAACAGCTCCGCAAAGGCTGAGAACAATCCACGAAAGCGCAACCGTAACAAAGCCCTCTTTGGCGTAAAAAACATTCTTTTTCGGCTTTCTGAGCACAAGCAGCAGACCCAAGACAAGGGAAACCGCGGAAACGAGCGCATAGACCTTCCACTCCTTTTCGCCGTAAAACAGTCCTACGGTAACGGGCAGGAGCAGACAGCCGGACTGAATGAGAAAAATCAGGCCCAACAGATAAAGAATCATAAAACCGTTCATAATACCTTACCTTACAATATCCTTTAAGTCGTTGAGTCCGTGGTTAGTAGTGACAACAACAACGCTGTCTCCAACCTGAATGAAATCCTGACCGGAGGGAATGATGATTTTTCCGCCCCGGCTGATACAGCAAAGGAGAATGTCCTTTTTTATATCAAGATCGCAAAGCGGCGTTCCAACGACCTTGCTTTCGGTCCTGACGGCAAATTCAAGCGCCTGAACCTTGCCGCCCACAATGTTATAAAGCGTCTGAACGCCGGAGCCGGTCGAATTTTCAAGCGCCCGGACATAGCTCAGAATCATTTCGGACGTGATATATTTGGGATAGATGACCGAACCGAGCGAAAGGCGGTCGATGATGCCCTCAAAATTGAGCTTGTTTATCTTTGTAACGGTCTTTGCCTTGAAATTCGATTCAACATAAAGCGAGAGCATTATGTTTTCCTCGTCAATATCGGTGATTGAAGCAAAGCCGTCCGCATCGGCAATACCCTCCTCAAGCAGAAGCCGCTGATCGCTTCCGTCGCCGTTGATTATCACAACATCGCCCGGCAGTATCGTATTGAGAAGCTCGCAGTGCTTCCGGTTCTTTTCAATAATCTTGACTCTGAAGCCGTATTCACAAAGCTTTTTGGCTAGATAGAAGGTGATTTTTCCGCCGCCGACAATGATAATCGTTTTGATATGATTCTTTGCTATTCCGGCTTTTTTGAAGAATGAGCCGGCGTCTTTGTGGGTGGTGATGAATGAAATTTTATCTCCCTCCAGCAAAGTTGTGTCTCCGGTGGGGATAATAACATCCTTTCCGCGCTCAATGGCGCAAATCAGGATCTTTCCCGAAAGGCGACCGAGAGCGGATTTTATCGGCGAGCCGGCTATCGGAGAACCGATGGGCAGCCTTGTTTCAAGCAGCTCTATCCGACCGCGCGCAAAGGTGTCAACGGAGATTGCCGACGGAATGGTGAAAAGGCGGGTGATTTCGTTTGCGGCCTCCATCTCGGGATTGATAATCATTGAGATTCCGAGCTTCTCCTTGATAAAGCCGCGCTCGGTGAGATAATCCGGGTTACGAACGCGGGCAATGGTGCGGCAGGCCGAGGATTTTTTTGCAATAAGGCAGCACAAAAGGTTAAGCTCATCCGAACCCGTCATTGCGATAAACATATCCGCATATTCGATTCCGGCTTCCTTTTGAACATAATAGACAACGCCGTTGCCCGCAATACCCATAACGTCGGAAACATCGGTAACGCGCGCAATAGCTTCGGGGTTGGTGTCAATAACGGTAATGTCATGCCCCTCGGACTCAAGCTGCTCCGCAAGCGCAGAGCCGACTTTTCCGCATCCGACTATAATGATATTCATAATCAGCTTAACCTCCGAATCAAACACAGCCTGTTGATACGAATAGTTATTTTAACACAATGCAAGAAAAATTTCTATATATATTTTTTTAATTTCATCTAAGTCAGGTTATACTGCCGTAGAAAATTTTAGCTCATTTTTGGTTGTTTTTGCCGAAAAACGGCGCTTAGCTTGAAAAGGTCTTTTTTTTATTGTATTATATTTGTTATGAATAATATTAAGCATTTTTCAGAAAGGAAGACATTTTTATGAACGAGCTTTCTCCGTATTTCAAAGAGAAATTTTCTCATCATTATAAAAGCAAAACGCCCGATGAATTCATGATTCAAAGGGGCAATTTCCGTTTTTCCGTCCTTTCCTCAAGAATTTTCCGCATTGAAAAGGACAAAAAGCGCATCTTCACCGATGAAGCTACGCAGACTGTTGTCTGCCGCAATTTTGACAGACCGAAATTTATCTTTTCGCAGGATGGAGACAAAATCAAAATTGCCACCACGGACGCGGTTCTGCGCTTTGACCTTTCAAAAGGCAGAACGGAAAGCATCACGCTCAGGGACACAAGAACGGTCACCGATTTCTCCTCCGGAAACCTCAGGGGAACTTATCGCACGCTTGACATGATTAACGGAAGCGTAAAGCTCGGTGACGGTCTGATGAGCACAAACGGTGTTTCCGTCATTGATGATTCAAAAACCGTCATCATGTGCAAAGACGGCACGATGAAAGAACGCAGAAAGGTTCAGAAGGACGAATATTATTTTGCTTTCGGAAACGATTACAGAGGCTGCCTACGGGAATTTTTTAAGCTCTGCGGCTCCGTTCCGCTCATTCCGCGCTACTGCCTCGGCAACTGGTGGAGCAGATATAAGGACTACAACCAGCAGGAATATATTGACCTTATGCGGAAATTCATTGAAAAGGAGATTCCCGTTTCCGTTGCAACAATAGATATGGACTGGCACTGGGTTGACGTAATAGAGCGCTTCGGCAAGGAAAACGCTTATTTCCGCCGCGACGGTCTTCTCCCGTATAAAAAAATCAGCGAGGTTTTCCAGTCGCAGGGTTGGACGGGCTACAGCTGGAACACGGAGCTTTTCCCCGATTACAAAGCGCTGCTCGGCTGGCTGCACGAAAAAAACTTCAAGGTCACCGTCAACCTCCACCCGGCGCAGGGCGTGCGTCCGTTTGAGAACCGGTATGAGGACTTTGCGCGCTTCATGGGTATTGATCCTAAAACAAAAAAGCGTATTCCTTTTGATATCACCGACCCGAAATTCATTGAGGGCTATTTCCGCTTTTTGCATAAGCCTTATGAAAACGACGGTGTTGACTTCTGGTGGATAGACTGGCAACAGGAAAGGGAAACCAAAATTAAAGGTCTTGATCCCCTTTGGGCTCTTAACCATTACCACACGCTTGACCTTGCCGAAAAAAACAAGCGGCCGCTCATACTTTCCCGCTTTGCCGAGGTCGGCTCGCACCGCTATCCGCTCGGCTTTTCGGGCGATACAATAATTAGCTGGAAGAGCCTTGATTTCCAGCCGTATTTTACCGCAAACGCAGCCAATGTCGGCTATACATGGTGGAGTCATGACATCGGCGGTCATCAGCTCGGCTCCCGGAACGATGAGCTTTATGTCCGCTGGGTACAGCTCGGTGAATTCAGCCCGATTATGCGCCTTCATTCAACCAAGGACGAATTCATGGGCAAGGAGCCTTGGAAATACTGCTTTGCGGCCGAAACAGCGGCAGTAAACGCGCTCAGGGAGCGCCATGCCCTCATTCCGTATATCTATTCGATAAACCGCCGCACTCATAAGGACGGACTCCCTCTTTGCGAACCGATGTATTATTCATACCCGGACGAAAGGGAAGCATATAATGTTCCGAACCAGTTTTTCTTCGGCAGCGAGCTTATGGTTCGCCCCGTTACAAAGCCGATGGACAAGCGCACCTTCCTTGCGCCCACAAAGGTCTGGCTTCCGCAGGGCAGATGGACGGATTGGTACACCGGCAGAATTTATGAGGGCAACCGCTATGTCACAATGTATCGCGATATAAACGCGCTCCCCGTCCTTGCAAAGGAGGGTGCCATTGTTCCCCTCTCGCAAAACGACAGGACAAACGATTGCTCAAATCCTCAAAAGCTTTCGGTAAGGATTTTCCGCGGCACAAATGCTTTCACTCTCTATGAGGACGACGGCGAAACAATGAACTTTGAAGACGGCGCATTCGCCGAAACCGTCCTTTCCGTAAGAGAAGCCGGAAAAGACCTGCTGTTCAGAATAAGCGCAGCAAAGGGCGAGCTTTCGCTCATTCCGGAAAAGCGCGAATGGAAGCTTATCTTCGATGATATCAGCAAAGCAAAGGAGATAACCGTCAGAGTCGGCGGAAGAAAAAGGAATGTTGCGCCTGAATACAAAGAGGGCAAAACAGTCATTACGCTTTTTTCGGTTTCGGCTGACGCAGAGGTTGAAGTTGAATTCAAGGCCTTTGAGGCAAGGCAGAATCCTGATAAAAGAGAGTGCATAATTGAGCTGCTTTCAAAATATCAGCTTCCGACGCTTTTCAAGCAGGCTGTTTTGGCGCCCTTCATAAAGGATATTTCAAGACCGTTTCCTCTCAGCGAGCAGGCATTAAAAGGCCCGGTTGAGGAAATTTTGGATTGATTTTCAGAGAGAATTAAATAGACAGAACGACTGCCGTGTAGTTTTTAT
>JAEDIH010000010.1 GCA_016292575.1 Clostridiaceae bacterium
AAGATTATTTCTTCCTTTTCCATGCCGTTTTCAAGCATTTTCCAAATTTCCTCGCCCAAACCGCTTAAAGTAAAAATTCCGTTGTATTCCTTTGTTGTTTCACCCAGCGGAATTAACATTCCCTCACCGGCAACGCTTCGGAAAATAATCTGCTTTTTAATCTTCACTGTTCTCACCGCCGACCGAATCGGTCTTGTCCTTTCCTGTTTTTTTCTGTGCCGAAAGCTGTTTAAGTCTCTGCCGGGCATAGTAGGCCGTTTTTTCGGATAACTCACAGATGTATTGCGCAGGCGTTTCAAATCCGCCCGTTTCGCAGTAGCATACAGCCGCACATACGTTGCAAAAATGTCTGTATCGGCACGTTGAGCACTTGAGCGGCAGACGGATTTTTTCTGCCTCTTTCCATACCGTTTCCCAGGCCTCGGAAAAGCCCTTTTCAATAACGCTGACGTTCTCACGGCACATGACTCCGCAGGCGCTCATTTCACCGCGCCAGTTAAGCCAAAAACTGCTTTTTCCGGCGCGGCAAAGCATCGGCTGTGGCTCGGGGAAAGTTGGGGGTGCTTCTTTTTCGTTGCTTTTTATGACGCTGAGCAGTCCGTTGCACCGCTTGCAAAACTCCTCTCTGCCGTAATGCAATTCGCTTCGCCTGACCCTGTAAAAGGCAGCCTGTTCGGGACTGAGACGAAAGCTGTTTTTTCCAAACTGCCCCTGCTCGGTGCGCATCGGCGGATACATATACGTTGTTGCCTTTGACGGCAGGTTCAAAGATGAAATAAACGCTTCCGTTTTTTCAAGCTCGCGGCAGTTTTCCGGGGTTATACTGCAATTAATACGAACCGGAATTCCCATGTCCTTCATGCGCTTGATATTTTCAGAAACCCTTGTAAAAGCCGGCACACCGCAGACTCGCCGATAGGTTTCGTCCGTTGCGCCGTAAAGAGAAACGTTAAGCCTTGAGGGGGGATTTTTTTCAAAAAGGGCGGCCGTCTCTCCGTCCAGAAAATAGCCGTTTGTGTTTATTGAAATAATCAGACCGAGCGCCTTGAGTCCCTCGTATATTTCGGGAAAATCCTTCCTTAAAAGCGGCTCTCCGCCTGTCAGCAAAAGGAACACCATTCCGGCGTCTCTTGCCTGCCTGCCGATTTCAAGCCACTGCTTTGCAGTCAGCTCACCGCTGTTTCCGACCTTGTCGCAGGCGGTATGAATGTAGCACATTCCGCAATGAAAGTTGCAGCCCGCCGTCAACTCAAAGGTGCCGGAGACAGGCAATTTCAGTTTTCCTCCCTTTTCATGAAGAATATAGGAGATTGCAGGCTCAGAGGAGACACATTCGGCATTTTTTTCAATCTTCATTTCAGGCATAACTCTTTCTCCAATACTCTGACAGCGCTTTCGTCCGGCAGACATGAAAAGCAGTATACTTTTGCTTTGTCGGCAATCAGACACACCGCGTCCGCCGCCGCCCCTGCGGCTTTCATATCCCACTGATGATAGGTGATTTTTCCGATGAGCCCCTTAAAGGCCTCAACGGGGGACAAAAGCCGAACCGTGTTTTCATCGCCTTGCGAAAGCAAAATAATTGCCTCAACGGGTGCGCCGAAGTTTTCGCTGATGCCGCTCGTGCCGCAAAACGGAATTCCCCAGGCAAAAAGCCTTCCGTTTTTTTCGCCGACAACCGCCCGGTCGCCGTTAACGATTTTGCCTGCGCCGAACTTTTCCCACAAGGCCGCCTGCGTTGATTTTCCAACCTGCTTATCCGCCGAAAAAAGCAGAGCCTTTTTGTTCACATGAACAAAAGAGCAATGCAAAATTACCTTTCGGCTTTTTAGAAGAAGGTCGGGCAGGTCGAGTGCTTCAAAAATCATTTTATCCCACAGTTCGCCCGGATAATTAACAAAGAGCTTTTCCTGCTCTCCTCCCGAAACACGGCAGGCAAATTCAGCGTAGCAATCCTTTGAGCTGTTGAAATAACTGCAATAGGTGTATCGCAGAATACCGTTTGAGTAAACCTTTCTCAATTTATTGCAAAGCAATAGCCGTCCCTCGGCAGGAGGCAGGGCGCCGCGCACAACTTTAATCGCAATATCCGCTTTTTCCTCGGAAAGGAACTTTGAATATAATCGGCTGTCACCGATTTTTTCGCTGCTTTCAAGAGCAATCACGCAATCTCCGATTTTGTAGGCTTTAGTTTGCATAAGTTACAAAAACCACCTTGCTGCTTTCCTTTTTAAAATGCGAAGCCGGAAGCTGGCGAAGCTCGCCGTTTTTCAGTCCGCCGCCGGCAACGGTTCTGTATGTGATTCCGCCGTACCAGTCGGAGTTTTCGTCAATGCTTTTATAGTAGACAAAAATATCCGAGCCTATGTCCGAGCCGGAAATATTTTTGATGTTCAGCACGCCGTCGTGGGCGGTAATTTCAAAAATATCGGGATAAACCGTTGGCGAAGAGGGGAATTCAATGCTTTTCTCAAGCCGGGCGGCTTTAATTTTCATATCGCCGGAAAACTTTCGGCCGTTTTTTTCAAAAACAGTCATCAGACTGCCGGCAAAAAGCGTTGTCAGCCGGAACTCAAGCTTTTCCCTGTCTGTTTCAATAACAAGGTCAATGAGCTGAAAATGCTTGTCCGTGTTGTTTTTGATAATAATTGCCGCCGTATTTTCGGTTTGGCTGTCTTTTCCGTCCTCCGGAAAAGTGCCCGAAATGCCTTTGAATCCGATAATTTCACAGCCGTTTGAAAGCGTATACAAAAGCTTTGTCTGCGTATTTTCAGCGGTGTTTTTGTTTATATCGTCCGCCGTGTTTTTATTCTTTGCAAGCATAACGCCGATAAGCACCGGCAAAAGCACCGCAAGAACGGCAATAACGACAATAAGACCTTTCTTTTTCATGCGATTCACCCTTAACAAGTCAGGGTCTGCCGAAAAATATGCCGGCAGACCCCAAAATTATGACTCAAAAACGTTGTTGTCCGCAACCGGAACATGATAGCAGATATAATCAAGTCCGCCCGGAGGAGTTGCGTCGCAGCTCATCGCTTCCGTCAGCAGAGTCATACCCCACTGCGGATAATAGATAACGCATTGGTTCGGGGCATTCTGCGAAAGCATGGCGCAGCCCGAGGATATATCCGTGGAAAGAGCAAGACTTTCAAAGTTTATCATGGGCTTCAAATACTTCTTCTTCAAAACAAACCCCTCCAGAATGCGATAATTTTGTTAATGAACTCCATGAATCGCTCAAAAATAGTCAGCTTCTTGACCTCGAGCTTCGGCGAGGAAAGGGAAGAGGTTTCTCCCTCTGCATCGGAAACGGCAATATTGCAGACAACGGTTCCTGACTTTTCGATTTTAAAGCTGTAAGTCCAAATCTTTATTCCGTCCCTATACGGCGTACCGTCAGTGTAAACCGTTTCACATTCGGTAACCTCTGCGCCGTCAACCGTTACTTCGGTAACGTCAAGGTCGGTAATAATTTTAAGAGTTGCCGTTGAGTTTTGCTTAATGCTGCCGTTTTCCCAGCTTATGCTCCTGACCCTTTCGGAAACGGGGAGGCTGTTTACCGTCAGCTCAGGCGATTCAAAGGGCAAGCTTTCGGCTCCCTCTTCGCCTGAAAGGATAACCTTGGCAGTCACTTTGCCGTAATGCTCGGCGGTAAAGCTGTATGTCCATTCCTTTTGACCGTTTTCGGCAATTTTGCAGTCCGTAACGCTTATGCCGTCAACACTGACGGCCGTAACGTCAAGGTCGGTCAGCACACGGAGCGTTGCCGTTTCAAACTGATTTACGCTTTCACAAATCCAGCTGAGCGAAACATTTTCGGGTTCAAATTTTTCCTGCTGTGTTTCGTCCGAAAGGGCAAAGGTGCGAAGAGCCATAAGAGCCATTCTCGGCGTTGCGCTTGTAACCGCAAGGGAAAGGCCGTCAGCCGTCAGAGACTCCGGCTCAGAGTAGGTCCACTTGAAGTTGGTGAGCGAAATAATGCTGTCGGAATTGTTAATCAGGATAATCGGGTACTTTGTTTTGTATGTGCCCTGCGCCTTGAACTCCTCGTCCCAGACAACAAAGGAGGTGAGACGTCTGAACATCTCGTGACCGCCGCTAATCGTCACCGGAGTGGGAGCCGTGTAGTTCGAGTTCATGCACAAAAGGGTACCGTCGGAGTTTCCCGAAACAACCTTCATGCCGAGCTGAAGACTTTCCGGCTCAATCGCTCTGTCGGAGGTCACATGGAAGGCGATTGCCTGTCCCTTTGCAAGGTAAAGCTCGTTGTTCGGTCCCGACTCAAGATACTTATCGCTGATACCCGTGTTGTCAAGGGCGGCGATGCCGTCAATGAATACGGCGCCCTTTGCGTACTGACTTTCATCAAGATTATAAACCGAGTCATAGAAAGTCTTTGCGGAAATGACGTTGTCACGGATTTCCATATACTGCGGAATATATTCCTTATCCTTGATATAGGCTTCGCCGACAACGGACATCGGGTCGGGCTCCGATCCTGCCGGGTCATAAATGCGAACCGAATCAACATAGACCTTATAAGCGTTGTAGCTTGCGCCGGTCTTGTCGTAATTCATGTCGAACGCCCAGCCGTATTTCGGCGTAACAACAACCCTGTAGGTTCCGTAAGCAAGGTCCCTTGAACGGATAACCGGAACCTGATAAAGTCCGTCGGTTGAGGTCGGGTTCGGAACAAATTCGCCCTTGTCGCTGTCGTAGCTGTAGCCGTAGTAGGTCTGAACAACGTAATTTTTAACGCGCTTGCCGCTTGTGTCATACACTGCAACGAGCATGGCGCCCGTGTCAGCATTTGTAACGCTGAACAGGTCAAAGCCGGTTCCGCAGAAAGTGAATTCCGCCGTCGGCTCCTTTCCGAGCGAGCCTTCGTCAACAACAACGCTTTTTGCGCTGCCGAGACTGTACGTTGAAACGCTGTCGTCATAAGCGCCGTCGCGTCCGTAGACATTGTTTGCGTCGTACTGCGAAAGGCTGAAGGTTCCGGGTCTGTCCTGCGCCTGGAACTTGTCGGTATAGGTTGTTCCCTCGGTCTGCCACTTGTAGTTTCCGCTGTCATAAAATGTGAAGAACGAATCCTCATAATAGATATTCGTTGCCGGAATGACGGTAATCGTTGTGTAATAATATCTTCCGTCAGCGGTGAGATATTCATAATAGAACACCTCTTCATCGCTCATGGTCATATTTGTCGGCTGATAGATGACATTTTTGCCTGAAATTTCGGCGGTTCCGTTTTCAAGCGTCAGCGATTGCGCCGCTGAAACAAGCCGGCTTTCGGTGTAGGCCTGCGTGTTGAGAACCGTTGCGTCCGCAACAGCCGTACCGAGTGCGTTTACCGTTCCGCCCTTTATCAGGTCATTAGCCGCAAGGCTGATTTTAACGGGCAGACCGTAGTCGATAACGACCGCGTCGGGAATGATTCCCGAGTTATAAAGAACGGCAAAAGCAACGTTTGTGTTCGTATAGCCCGTTGCGCCGGCAACAATACCGTTCTGGTTGTATTTGTAGGTTCCGTCGTAATAATACGTTGTGACAACGGATTTACCCTCGTCAACGATCCGTGCTTCGCTGGCGTTATCGCCGCTCGAAATCTTAACATGGTATTCAGCGTTCGGGTTGAACAGCAGGTAACCGTCCGGAAGCTTTTCGCTTGCAATAAGATCGATTGCGGAAAGCTCGCCGCTGGAGTTGAGAAGCACGGTTTCGCTCTGCTTGTTGCCGACAAGAACCCTTTCTTCAAACGGAACAACAACACCGTCGGAGTTTACCGGCTGTCCGTTTTCGTTAACAAGATAGAATTCGTAGTTGACTGCCGCTTCTTTCCAGCCGAGGGAAGGAACCGGGAAAGTCTGCTGACAAACGTTGTCAAGGTAGTTATGATAGTCAAGCACGGCATATTCATTCGTGTCATAGGTTCCTGCCGCTCTTTCGCCCTCTGCGGAGCCTTCAAGATATGCGTAATACTTCAGCGTAATTTCGTCTCGGTCAATGTCGCCGATATTCCACTTGAACTGCTCGTTGAGAACGTCGTAGGTGACATATTTGCCGACGATTTTGTTGGAGCTTACGTCATAGATGTTCGTTGCGCCCGAGTCAATCTGATTTGAATATGCCGCTGTCAGCGCACCGCCTGCGTTCGTTTCAAAGGTGATTTTTTCATGAACGGTATATCTGTTTCTTGTGCCGTCACTGTTGAGCGTCCAAGAGCCTATTTCGATATACGGAGCCGGGTCAAGGCTGATGGTTGCCATGCCGTTGCCGAGAGTGAAGCTTTGCGCAAACTGAAGATTGTAGTTTTCGCCCATCTGGTCGGTTACAACCGCGTTGTTTGCCGCGTAAAGAATACTTTCAAGGATTCGGTCATAGGCCTCCTGAAGATTGGAGTCGGAATGATAGTAATTATCCTCCGTTGAAGCAATTCTTTTGAGAACGCCCTCAGTCAGGCTTCCTCTTGCATCGCTCGAATAACCGATTGTAAAGACGTTTGCGCCGAGACCCGTTCTGTATCCGTCGTAATAGGAAAGAGCGGGCAAAACCACATCGGAGCCCAAAGGAGCCTTGATTGCTTCGGCGAACCAGTTGTTACCGTCCGTGTTGAAGTAATCGGCAACGGGATATGTTGCGGGGTCGTTCAGATAGGTTGCAAGTGTTGCCTGTGTTTCGTCGCCGGTCAGCCATGCGGTTGTAACATCGTCATACGTCAGCTGAACACGGTTGAATACATACGGCTCACCGTCGGACATGAAGACAACAACCTTTTTCTTGTTGGCTTTCGGGTCATTCTGCGAAGCCTTCAGAATCTGATAGCACTTTGAAAGACCGTCATCGTAGTTTGTACCGGCGATATCGTTATACTGAAGCGATTCAATCTGGGAAACCATATTTTCCGCGTCATCAATCGTTACAAAAGCGCCCGCCGGTGTTCCGTCTCCGGTAACAATCCGGTTTTCGTTACCGGAAGTGCTGTAATTCGGAGAGGTGGAGGTGAAGGATTGGAAGACCTCCGAATATTTATCAAAAGTAACAATGGCAATACGGTTTTTCTCATTCTTGTGGACAAGCTGAAGCGCAAAATCCTTGGTGTCCTCAATGGCATTCGTCAGCCTGTCGTTATAGTTCATCGAGGACGAATGGTCGAAGACGATAACAACGTCAACCGGCTGAGTCATCGGAACGCCCGTAACGTTCAGCTCAACCTCGGTAACGCCCGATGTCTGGAAGTCGTATCCGCCGGCCTTGCCTGAGGCGGTCTTGCCGATTCTGACCGAACCCTCGTGCGGATATTCGGGGTAATCCTCAGTCGGAGAGGTATAGGCTTCGGAATTTGCATACAGGGTCGTTCTGACGCTTCTTGTAACAGTTTCGCCCGACGAATTGGTACCGGTAACGGTCATGGTGACGGATGCAAAGCCCTCAATGCCCGTATAGGTGACAAGACCCTCGTTGTCAATCGAAGCAACATTGGTGTTGTCGGATTCCCAGGTAACGGTTGTGTTTTGGAGACCGGCAACATAAGAAAGAAGTCTTTCCGTCATTCCGGGATAAACGTCATAGCGGTTTTGAAGAACATTGGTGATATCCTTGCTTCCGCCGTATGCGTCAACATGAATTTCGGTTGTAAAGCTGTCAAATTCCGCGCTTGTCAGCTGACGGTAAATATAAATCGGATAATTGTAATACGTTGTCAGTCTGTAATAGTATTCGGAGGAATCGGTATTATAGGACAGCCAGTTTCCTTCGGACCGTGAATTGGTCGAATAGACGCGGGAATTTGCTGAATCGTAATAAATCTGATAGGCGGTATCGCTGTATTCGTTAAGCGTTTTGGATACCGTAACGCTTCTTGTGCTTCCAACGTTCAAGGCGAGATAACCGTTTGCATAATCGGGATTGTCATCGGTTCCGAAGTTGACTTGCTCAACAGAGCGGAAATAGTATTTTCCCTGAGTGCCGCTGTCAATGCATTCCCAGGCAACGCTTCTGTCGTCAAGGTCAAAATAGATTCCGTCGCTTCCGTTTTTGAAGCTGACAACATTATCCCAAAGGTACTTGTTTCCGGAGGAATCCGAATACTGCCAGCAGTTCATGACGTGATCCGAGCCTGCCGAATTTGTGCTTGCAAAGGCATAAATCTGACCGGGCTCAAAATGGTCGGTAAGCACATAACGGTAATCTCCGCCCGAAACGCCGGTAACGTTCAGCGTTGTTGTTGCCGTTGCGGTCTGATAAGTTCCGTCTGCGGACTGTCTTGCCGAAGTTCCCGTAACCGTAATTTCGGTTGTTCCGTTCTGACCGGTATAGGTGACAAGACCGGTTGACGGGTCAACGGTTGCCACATCGGGATTGCTCGAAGCCCAGGTATAGATAATATTGCTGTTGCTGAAGTTGACCGGAACCGCGGAAAATTGTTCGGTCTGCCACTTGCAGACACCGGTTCTTGAGCATACCTTGTTTTCAACGTCCTGATACATTGTTCTGATATGAACGGCAGGAACAAGCATAGTCTCTTCATAGACATAAACGCCCGTTGTTTCTCCGTCCCATGTTGCTGCGGCGCGGAAGTTTCCGTTGCCGCTGTATCGTATGCCGAGATTGTTGGTCTTGACATATTTGTTAACAGGCTTTGAGCCGGAAAGCGTCCAACTGAATACGCCGCTTTGATACGGGGGATTTGCGATGCTTGTGGTTGAGGCGGTACCGAGGAACACCTTGTTTGTATCCGAGTAGTTATTATCGTGATAATCAGAATAAAGGTAGGTGTTGTCCTCTTCGCTCTGCAAATAGAAATATCCGCTGTCTGAGGAAGCCGTTGCTTTCCAGATATAGGTATGAAGGTCGGTCGGTACTTCGATATACGGAAGATTGTCTGCCGTATCAAGCTGAACAACCTCATAATTTTTGCCGAGTCTTCCGGTTGTCGGAGCCGAGTTTGTCATCGCGTAAGCCGCGCCGACACTGTTGGAGGAAAGAATAACATAGCTCTTGCCCGCTTCAAGGGTTGTTGTCAGCTTGAAGACACGGACAGGCTCGCTGTCGGTTGTTGTGATATAGGTCACAGACTTAACCGACTCGTTGCCCTCCTCATCGTTTACGCGATAGGTAATGGTAACGTTGCCCTCGTTTCCGGTGAATGTGACCACGCCGTTTTCCACGGTGGCGATTGCTTCATCGCTGGAAATCCACTGCTGTGTAATACCCTCGCCGAAATTGAAATAGGCGCCGGTAAGCTTTTTCGTTGTGGCGTCGGTAACGCTGAAAACCGTTTCGGTTTTTCCGTCAACGGAAATTCCGCTTTCTTTCAGAGTTGCATACGGCTCGGTCTGAACAAGCTCATAGATATAGTTCTTGATAGGCGTATCGCCCCAGCTTGTTCGGAAGTTGCCGTTGCTGCTGATGTGCGGGCCGTAGCCTGCGCCGTTCTTGGAGGCAAGATGTCCGTCAACGGTGCCGAAATAGCAATAGGTACCGCTAAGGTCGGGCTCATCATAAAGGTACATATGGGAAGAGTTGACAAAAAGATATTTGCCGGTTTCTTCGTTAATGATATAAAGGTTGCCGTTTCCGTCATCAACCGCATTGTAAACGATGCTGTCGTTATCGGAAACAATTACAAGATCGCCGTTTTCATCGGTAGTGATTTTGCCGCTGATGAGTGTTAGTCTGTCGTTGTCCGTTCCGCAGGCAGCGTTCGACATAATTGAGGTTGCGCCGGCAGCATTTGTCGAAGCTATCACATAACTCTTTCCGTCCACAATCGTATCGGTAAGCTTATAAGTGTAAATCGGCTTTTGGGCGCGGCTGAGAACAAAATTCACACTTTTGGCAAGCGTTGTTATGCCGTCCGAGACGGTGTAGCTGATAACGGCGTTTCCGTTGCCGTTAAAGGTGACAACGCCGTTGTCAACAGAAGCAACGGAGTTGTTCGAGCTTGCCCAGGTAACGGTAACGTTGCCGGACTGCTCGCCGAAGCCGGAGAACGAAGCGCCGAGGGTAACCGTGTCGCCCGGTGTAATTTCGTAATACTTATAGGTCTTTCCGTTTGCGTCAATGCTGCCCTTGGTGAGGGTTGAAGCAGGGGAGTATTCAAGGGGTATCGTGGTGGTCTGTTCTTCATAAACAGCATCATGGTGAGTTACTGTTTCTTCATAGAAATAAAGATTTCCGCTTGCTGAAGTTGCGGCGGCATATTGACTCGATGAAAGGTTTATATAGCGGCTTCTGTTTTGGTTATATAAGGTGTTGTCCGAATATACCCATGCGTAGTTTTTGTCTGTGTCTGTTCCGAGGGCAAGTCGCGATGACTTTGACGCCTTAAGATTTTTACTTACAGAAGTGTTTTTCAATGTATATCCGCCGGTGCTGTTGGCAGATACGGTCCAGAGTGCTTTTGAATCAGGAGCCTCAATATATTTGATTCCGTTCTCATTGTTTACAACGGTGACATCAACAGAACTGAGCTTATAGCTTGAAATAGTATTTCCCATTGCCTTTGTTGAGCCGGCAGAATTGCTCGAGGCAATTACATATTTTTTTTCGTTGTCGGCAGTCGGAGCTGAAACAAGGTTATAGGTTGTTTCATCCCAGGCTTCCTGAACCAAAACATTCTCCGTTTCCGTTCTCTCTCCGTTAACGGTAATTTCATAGCTGTCCGAAACGCTGGTTCCGTCCTCGTCCGTCACGGTGAGAGTGATTGTTGAAGTACCCGGTGCGGCATAAATAAGCTGTCCGTTCTTCCCTGTACCCGAAACCTTGACAACGTCCGGATTGCTCGACGTCCATGTATAGGTCGGATTCGTAAAATTGAGCACCTTTGCGGTAACTGTGTCGCCGTCGCCCTGAGTAACGGAAGTCTTGCCGCTCAGGGAAACATAAGGCTCGGTAACCTTGGGATTAATGAGGCTGATGGTTTCGGTCGTATAAATTCCGCTTTCGGAATACCGTGAAAGCTCAACGGTAGTCGGGCAAAGCTCAAAAAGCCCTGCCGTCAGTGTGCTTGTTGAGGTGCTGCTGTTTGTGTTGGAGGAATAGCCGACATAGCCGCAGTTCATGTAGGTAAAGTTCAGCGTTTCATCGGTGTAGCCCGTTGCACCCTGCTGAGCCGTGTCGGGAATCGGAACGCGCATGGTTTTGCCCCTGGCAATGTAGTTAACAGAGCCGCCGATATAATCGTCGTAGCTGCCGGAGTGATTGTGTCCGAAAAGATAGATTATGTCAAGGGATTGTCCTGCCTCGTTGAGCGCGTCAACAATATACTTTGAGTAAAGGTTATCTCCGTAGCTGCTTCTTGAGGAGTGATGAAGCGGAACGTGCGAAATAACAAAAACAGGACGCGTGTCACCGGTTGAAATCATATTGCTCAGGTTTTCGCGGATATCGTCCGCGCGCGCCTGTACAATGGCGTCATAGCCGCTTCTTCCGCTCTGAGTGATTTTGAAATCATCTTCGTTGATTGAATAAACAACAAAATGCTCAAACTCATGGAAGCCCGACGGTGTAAGAAGCGAGTGGGGAGGGTCGTCATGGTTACCCTGAACAATAACGAACCTATCGTCCGTCATATCCGGATAGATTGTCCGTGTATTGTCCATGACCTTTTGAACATCGTCCGCTGTTCCGGTGCCGCCGTTATAGTCGCCGCCGCAAAGGATTCCGTCCGGAGCGGTCGTATAGCCCGCCTCAACCATACGGCGAAGAATTTCAAGATAATGCACGGTGCTGTCGCTGCTCTGAAAGTCAGAGGCAGAGATTATCGTTGCATAGGCGTCGCTTTGAACCGCAGAGGCACCAAGGGTAAAGACACCTGTCGGAGCCACGGAAAAAAGCAGCAGCAGGGTGAGCACAACGGAAATTATTTTTTTAAATTTCATAAATAAACACTCCCTGTTTTTTGGACATTCAAAAAAGTAAGTACTGATAGTTTTTATACCACATATTGGTTGAATCTTGTCAACATAAACAAGATGGCATATAATTACTCCCCATTATTATACACCAATCAGTATAAAAGTAAATAGTTTTATGGAAATGTTACAAACAAGTTAAGAAAAAAACAACACAGGCTTGCAAGAACTATTGTATAATACTCACAAAACAGCAAAAACAAGCCTGCTTGTCTTTGCTCCTGATACGTGTCTGTTGCGTTCATTTTAAAATTTTTCAAATTTTTTTTGCAAAAGCTATTGACAGTTGAGCACATATTCAACTATAATACAGGCAACAGATGAACAGTTGTTCAATCATTCAATCGTTTAATTGTTCATTGACTTTTGCCGAAAGGATCTGATATTATGAAAAAAACATATGCAATCGAAGTTGACTGTGCAAACTGCGCCGAAAAAATGGAGGCCGCCGCCGCAAAGACCGAGGGCGTTGCCGCAGCAACAATTTCGTTCATGACGCAGAAAATGAAGGTTGAGTTTGTCGACGGAGCCGATATCAACGAAACTATGAAAAAAGTTGTCAGAAACTGTAAAAGGGTTGAGGACGACTGCGAGATATACATCTGATTGAACTTTTATCGGGGGTTTGCAATATGAGTAGAAAGCAAAAAAAAGTGCTGCTTCGGATAATCGTATCGGCAGTAACGGTTGCCGCGCTGACGGTGCTTTTCAAATTCGTTGAGCTTAACAGATGGATTCAGGCCGGTTTGTATCTTGTTCCCTATGCCGTGATAGGTCTGGATATACTGAAAAAGGCAATAAGGGGAATATTCAAAGGTCAGATATTTGACGAAAATTTTCTGATGGCTGTTGCAACTGTCGGCGCCTATGCGCTCGGCGATTTCCGCGAGGCCGTTGCAGTAATGCTGTTTTATCAGACGGGCGAGCTGTTTCAGAGCGTTGCGGTCGGAAAAAGCCGAAAAAATATCGCCGACCTTATGGATATTCGCCCCGATTATGCTAATATAGAGGTTGACGGAAGGCTCAGCCGCGTTGATCCCTCCGAAGTTGCGCCCGGCTGTGAAATTATTGTTAACCCGGGCGAAAAAGTACCCATTGACGGAGTTGTAATTTCGGGCAATACAACGCTTGACGCAAGCGCGTTGACCGGCGAAAGCGTTCCCAAAAGCGCCGCTCCGGGCGACGCTGTAATCAGCGGCTGCATCAATCTTTCCGGCGTGATTCGCGTTAAGACCTCAAAGGAGTTCGGCGAATCCACGGTTTCAAAAATACTTGAGCTTGTTGAAAATTCGAGCATGAAGAAATCAAAATCAGAAAATTTCATCACAAGGTTTTCAAGGTATTACACTCCGGTTGTTTGCGGCGGCGCGCTTGCGCTTGCTCTTCTTCCGCCCGTTGCAAGGCTTATTATGGGCACTTCTCCGCTGTGGGGTGAGTGGATAACAAGGGCGCTCACCTTCCTTGTAATCAGTTGTCCGTGCGCTCTTGTAATTTCAATACCGCTTTCCTTTTTTGCCGGAATCGGCTGCGCTTCGGGTAACGGTATTCTTGTTAAGGGTTCAAACTATCTTGAAGCACTCTCACAGGCAAAATACTTTGTTTTTGATAAGACCGGAACCCTCACCGAAGGCGTTTTTGAAGTTACGGGAATTTATCCGGAAAAAGATTTTGATAAGGACAGCCTTTTGTATTATGCCTCTCACGCCGAAAGCGGCTCAAGCCATCCAATAAGCGAGAGTCTGAAAAAGGTCTGCGCAAAGGAGCCTGACCGGAAAAGGGTCTTTGATATTCACGAAATTCCGGGCTGCGGCGTTTCGGCGGTTGTTGACGGAAAGCAGGTCTTTGCCGGCAATATCAGGCTGATGAACGCTCAGGGCGTTTCGGTCGGGGAGGAACACGACGAGGGAACGGTTGTTTATACTGCCGTTGACGGAAAATACGCCGGCTGCATAGTTATTTCCGACGTTGTTAAGCCAAATTCAGAAAAAGCCGTTGCAAGCCTGAAGCAAAGCGGTGCAAAAAGGACGGTTATGCTCACCGGAGACAGCGAAAAAGCCGCAAAGCGCGTTGCGGCTCAAACGGGGCTTGACTCTTACGAAGCGCAGCTTCTTCCGGAGGATAAGGTTGCACAGGTTGAAAAGCTGCTTGCGGAAAAAGGGGAAAAGGAAAAGCTTGTTTTTGTCGGCGACGGAATTAACGACGCTCCTGTGCTTTCAAGGGCTGATATCGGCGTTGCAATGGGCGCGCTCGGCTCCGACGCAGCTATTGAAGCAGCCGACATTGTCATAATGGACGATGACCCTCAAAAGCTTGCGCTTGCCGCAAGAATTTCAAAAAGAACTCTGAGAATCGTTAAAGAAAACATTGTTTTTGCGCTTGCGGTCAAGGCGGCGTGCCTTGTTCTCGGCGCAATCGGAGAAGCGGGTATGTGGACTGCTGTTTTTGCCGATGTCGGAGTGATGGTCATTGCCGTTCTCAATGCAACAAGGGCTTTGAGAATCAAAAAATGATTGGTTGAACAGGATTACCAAAGGGGAGTTTTATATGGTAGCAATCAGAAAATGGAAAATTTCGGACGCGGGCGCATTGGCGGCTGCGCTTTCAAACAAAAAAGTTTTGAACAATCTGCGCGACGGCTTGCCTTACCCGTATACCGAAGATGACGCAAAAGACTATATCAACGCCATGCTTGCAGCCGAGCCTGCCGATACCTTTGCCTACGCCGTTTGTTATGACGGAAAGGTTGTGGGCAGCATTGGCGCGTTCCGTCAGGGGAATATACATTGCCGTACCGCAGAACTCGGCTATTACCTTGCCGAGGAATACTGGGGAAAAGGCATTATGACCGAAGCTGTTCGGCAAATCTGCTCTGCTGTTTTTGAAACAACGGACATTCTGCGTATTTTCGCCGAGCCGTTTTCCAATAATGCCGGCTCAAGGCGAGTGCTGGAAAAGGCCGGCTTCAGCTTTGAGGGTATGCTCAAAAACAATGCGTTCAAAAACGGCAAGGTGCTTGACATGGCAATGTACGCTTTAACAAAAGAGCCGAATGATATTCGTCCACTTTCGGAAGATGAAATTCCGGCGGCTCTTTCGCTTGCGTGGGAGGTCTTTTCGGAATATGAAGCGCCGGTCTATTCCGCCGAGGGTACAGAGGAATTTCGCAAATGTCTTAACGATGAAGCCTACCTTTCGGGCATTGAATTTTACGGCGCTTTTGAAAACGAAAAGCTTATAGGTGTAGTCGGTATACGCGGCGAAGCAAAACACATCTGCTTCTTTTTCGTCAAAGGCGAATACCACCGCTGCGGAATCGGAACAAGGCTCTTCCGGTTTATGCAAAGCAGTTATGCGAAACAATCAATAACAGTCAATTCATCGCCCTACGGTGTTGAATTTTATAAGGCACTCGGTTTTGTTCCGACAGATGAGGAACAGACCGTCAACGGTATCCGTTTTA
The DNA here is from genome assembly GCA_016292575.1 of Clostridiaceae bacterium. Classification (GTDB taxonomy): domain Bacteria; phylum Bacillota; class Clostridia; order Oscillospirales; family Acutalibacteraceae; genus UBA6857. Next base: position 15,382 of record JAEDIH010000010.1, read on the forward strand.
CGCCGATGATTTATGAAGATAAGTCGAACGGCTGAAGCTTTGGACAAAAGAGAGCAAATATAATCGGGAAAGCAGTTCCCTGCGGTGTTATAATGTGGTTGCAGCAAAGCAAAGGAGGGCTTAAAGCATGGAGTGGATGGCGGTCATCGGCAATTCAATTCAGTACATTGAGGGGCATATCACGGAAAATATCTCGGTGAACAGTATAGCCGAGAGTGTGAACCTTTCACCTTTTTATTTTCAGAAAGGCTTTGCAATGCTCTGCGGCTTCACGGTTTCGGAGTATATCCGCAACCGCAGACTTGCGCTTGCAGGCAACGAGCTTGCAACGACCGATGAAAAGGTGATTGACATTGCCTTAAAGTACGGATATGATTCGCCGGACAGCTTTGCAAAGGCGTTCACAAGGTTTCACGGCGTAACGCCTGTTGCCGTGCGTAAGGACGCCGTCATGCTCAAATCCTTTGCTCCGCTGAAAATCAAATTTTCTCTTGAGGGAGGCTATACTATGGATTACAAAATAGTAAACAAGGACGAATTCACCGTTATTGCAAATGTAAAAAAGTTCAGCTATGAGGGCGCAAATGAAAATGTTCCGCTTTTCTGGAAGGAGCATTTTGAAAGCGGAAAGGGTGCCGTTGTCTGCGGCGCATACGGCGTCAATATTGACGAAACAATGGGAAAGGAGACTTTTGAATACATGATTGCCGACCCGTATTTGCCGGGAAGGGAAGTGCCTGAGGGCTTTGAAAAAAGAACAATTCCTGCGTTCACCTGGGCGGTTTTCCCCTGTGTCGGTCCAATGCCGGAGGCCTTGCAGGATGTCAACAACAAGATTTATACAGAATGGCTTCCGGCAACAAAAGACTATGAGTTTGCCGCCGGCTATTGCGTTGAGTATTATGACGACCCGTCAAAATATGAAAAAGGCACGCTCGATGAAAAGTACTATTGCGAAATCTGGATTCCGATTAAAAAGAAGTAAAGAGTAAACAAAACCGCCGCCCCGAAAGCTTCAACCGGGGCGGCGATAATTATATGTTTTTCTGGCTCAGTCCTCAAACGTGCCGTTTTCAATGGCTGTAATCTGGTCAACTCTCCTTTGGTGTCTTCCTCCCTCAAACTCGGTGGAAAGGAAAACATCAACCATCTCAAGCGCAAGACCGGCACCGACAACTCTTCCGCCGAGGCAAAGCGCGTTTGCGTCGTTGTGGAGCCGGGTATACTTTGCGCTGAACCAATCCGAACAGCAGGCAGCGCGGATACCCTTGACCTTGTTTGCCGCCATTGAAATGCCGATTCCCGTTCCGCAGCAGAGTATGGCTTTTTCACATTCGCCGCTCGTTACACTTTTGCAGGTTTTGTAAGCAATTTTTGCATAGTCAACGGAATCGGACGAATATGTTCCAAAATCTTTGTAATCAATGCCTTTTTCTTCAAGATGCTTCTTGATTTCTTCTTTGAGGAAGAATCCTCCGTGGTCTGCTCCTAATGCAATCATTGTCAAATCTCCTTATGTTTTATTTGTTGTTCAGTTTTTTTGCTTTGAGCTCTCTTTCTGCCTGCGGAAGTCTGAGATATACCGGCACCAAAGCGGCGGCAGAAAGCAGTTTTTCTTCGCTGAAATTCTTATATGCGCAGATTCCGACACTTGCGGCATTCTGAAATCTTAAAAGCGGAGGCGCAGATTCATAGCCGATTTTGTTCTTGCAAAGTTCAGCTCCGTCACCGACAAAGATGATTTTTTTTCTGTATTGCGCAAGCTTTTTTGAAAGCTCGTCAATCGTCAGTGCCTTATCGTCCGAAAGGCGGCTTATTTTTTTGCCGCAGACGTCAAAAACGGCGCAATAGACCTGATTGCATCTTGCGTCCATTACCGAGCAGGCGATAACGTCCTGACCGATGAGGTTATATGCAAGCGCTTCAAGTGTTGAAACGCTGAGGCACTTTTTTCCCGTTCCGTCGGAAAGTCCCTTGATTGCCGCAACGCCTATTCTTATTCCCGTGAACGAGCCGGGACCTGCCGAGCAGGCAAAAAAGTCGATATCCGAAAGGGCGGTTTCGGAGTTTTTGAGCACCGAATCAATCATCGGCAAAAGCGTTCTTGAATGAGTCAGTCCTGCGTTGACCGAACAAAGGCTGATAATTTTTTCATCTTCCGTAACGGCAGCCGAAGCGCAGACCGCGCTTGTGTCAACAGACAAAATTTTCATATTCACCGTATCCCTCAATTTTAAAATTGCGCTGTTCATCGTGTTCGCCGCGTTCAATATATACGCGAACCGTGTTTTCCGGAAGAGCGTTTTCAATGTTTTCGCTCCATTCGCAGGCAATCACAGAGCCTTTTTGGTAATAATCAAAAAAGCCGGTTGAGTAAAGGTCGTCCCAGGTTTCAACGCGGTACATATCAAAATGATACAGCGTAATTTTGTCTCCGCGATATTCGTGAACGAGCGCAAAGGTTGGGCTTGTAACGTCGCAGTCAAGACCAAGACCCTTTGCAAGCCCTCTTGTGAACGCGGTCTTTCCCATTCCGAGTCCGCCGAAAAACGCAACCACAACGGGTGTTGAAAGCTTTTTTGCAATCCTTTGCGCAAGCAGCTCGGTTTCTTCAACGCTGTTGGTCTGAGTAATGAACATATGAACCTGCCGGTGATGCTTTTCCGGCTTCTCCTTAAATTAATACTTGATATATTGTATCACAAAACGGCGAGAAGTCAACGCAATCACTTGAAATATCGCCTGAAATATTATATAATTATTATCAACGTATAAAATATCATTGAGATTTTTCAGTCTGCATGACCGATAAAGCTTAGGACGTGGTTTGATTTGATATATAAACACCTTAAAAAAGCCTTTAAGGAAACAGACAAGCTGTTTTTGCTTTTGTGTCTTTGCCTTTCCGCGGTCGGAACGGTAATGGTTTCCTCCGCAACCCACAGGACGGCGGACGGGGCGCTCCTCTCGCGAGACGCAAAGGTCATGGTGCTTGCGCTTGTTCTCGGCGTTGCCGCCTGCCTTGTAATTTCGTTCATTGATTACGATCTTATTTTAAAGCTGTGGCCCGTTGTTGCTGCCGGCTCGCTGTTTTTAATGCTTCTGCTGATACCTTTCGGCGAAGCACCCAGCGGTCGCGAGGACGCGCGCTCCTGGCTGAGAATTACAAGCTCGCTTTATCTTCAGCCGTCGGAAATACTTAAAATCGGCTTCATAATAACGTTTTCAAAGCATCTGAGCCTTCTGAAAAACGATCTTTCAAGCGTTAAAAACGTTTTTTTCCTTTGTATCCACGCAATGATACCCATAGCGCTCGTTGTTTATACCGGCGACATGGGTTCGGCGCTCATTTTTATGCTGATGTTTGTCGGAATGATGTTCATTGCCGGCGTGCATTGGGCTTATTTTCCCCTTGGCATTGCTGCCGTTGCGGCGGCGCTGCCTCTTGTCTGGTATAAGGTTTTCGATAACATTCAGCGCAATCGTATCCTTGCGCTGATTGACCCGCAGTCCTATCCTAACGAAATTTATCAGCAGCAGCAGGCAGGAAACGCCATACGCGAGGGCGGCTTCTTCGGCGCAGGACTTTTCAAGGGTGCGTACACTCAGAGCGGCTCAGTGCCGGAAAGCGCGAACGACATGATTTTTTCCGTAATATGCGAGGAAACCGGACTTATAGGGGCCTTTGTTGTTCTTTTGCTTTTTGCCTTGCTTGCAATAAGAATAATTTACGTCGGAAGACGCTCAAACAACTATGCCGCTTCAATGATTTGCTACGGCATAATGTTTATGATAATCGCGCAGGTTGCCGTCAATATCGGAATGTGCCTCAAGCTTCTGCCGGTTATCGGAATCACGCTTCCGTTCATCAGCGCAGGCGGTTCGTCCGTTGTAAGCCTGTATCTTGCAGTCGGCCTTGTTCTGAGTGTATACCGGTCTTCGGGAGCCATCAGCTATGATAATGACTACAGGTTTGACCGGATAGCAAGGCAGATATAAGCTTTGTTCAGAACCAATGGTCGTGCATTTCCTTCAACAGTTCTTCGCTTATTTCAAAGCCGCAACTCTCGCCTATAACGGAGTCGGTTTTGCAAAAAGGACAAACGGCTGTGTCGCCTTCCTCATCATCAATATATTGCGTAATCTCCTCGGAACTGAAGATTTTTCCGCAAAAAAAACAGCCGCATTTTTGTTCTTCTTCAAGGTTCTCCATGTTGCCGATGCTTTGTTCGTTGATTCTTTGGAGGTCATGTTCTGTCAGCATAATAAATTCCTTTCTTTGAAAAACAAGCCGTACCCGTGTTGAGCAAAGGTACGGCTTTTCATTATGTTGTTTAATCAGCTTCTGAGCCTGATGCCCATTTTTGCAAGGGCATCAATGGCTTTCTTCATTGCCGAATCCGCCTCATCATCGGTGAGAGTACGGTCTGCGGCTCGCATCTTGATACTGAAAGCAACGCTCTTCATGTTTTTCGGAATCTGCGAGCCAACATAGACGTCAAAGAGGGTGATGCTTTCAAGAATATTTCCGACTGCGCCGGAAATCTCCTTTTCAAGCGTCATAACCGGAACGTCGATATTGCAGACGAAAGCGAGGTCGCGGCTTGAGGCCGGGAAGCGCGGAAGCGGCTTGTAAACGCGCTTGAGGTTGCCGTACTTTATGAGTGAAGCAAAGTCAACCTGACCCACATAAGCCTTAACGCCGATCTCATAGTTCTTGAGGACGGCCGGATGAATTTCACCGAGGTAGCCTATCTGAGTCTCACCGAGCATGATTGCTGCCGTTCTTCCCGGGTGGAAGGTCGGATCGTCCGTAACTGCAACAAAGTCGTATCCGCAAACGCCTGTAACATAAAGCAGTTCCTCAATAACAGCCTTTAGACTGAAGAAGTCGCAGCCCTCGCCATACATTCCAAGGGTTACTTTAACATTCTCATCGGGAAGTTTCTCGGCTGAATTCCAGATGTATTCGTTTGAAATTTCAAAGAGTGAAGCGGCTGCGTTCCTGTTGTTATAGTTTCTTGAAAGGACGTCAAGCATTGAGGGGATAACGGTGGTTCTCATAACGCTTGTGTCCTCGCCGAGCGGATTGGAAATGACAACGCCGCTTCTTTTCGGGTCGTCCTTCGGGAGCCTTATTTTGTCGTAATGCTTCGGGCTGATGAAGGAGAAAGTTGCAATCTCCGAAAGTCCGCAGCCGAGCAGAGTTTGCGAAACAAGTCTTTCCATGTTCTGCTCCGGAGTGCGCTTTGCGTTGGCAACGCCGCCGAGCTTCCTGTTCGGAATGTTCTGGTAGCCGTAAAAACGTGCAATTTCCTCGGAAATATCCGCCTGGTGTTCAATGTCGTTTCTGAACGACGGAACGGAGATTACACCGTTTTCAACCTTGAAATCAATGGATTCAAGAATCCTCTTTTGCTCTTCGGCTGAGACGTTGATGCCGATGAAGTCGTTGACCCACTGCGGATTAAAGGGGAGAGTCCTGTCCTTTTTGACTGATTTGTCGCAGTCAATTATACCGCTGACAACATCGCCGGCGTCAAGCTCTTCAACAAGTTCGAGAGCACGCATAAGCGCAGGCAGACAGCTTTCAGGGTCAAGCTCCTTTTCATATCTTCCGCTTGCCTCGGTTCTCATGCCGAGCTTTTTTGCGGTGATTCTTGTTGTCGGACCGTTGAAGCAGGCGCTTTCAAAAACAATGGTGTTTGTGTCGTCCATAATGCCGCTGAATTCGCCGCCCATAACGCCGGCAACGGCAACGGGCTTGTTCTTGTCCGCAATGACGAGCATATCTTCGGTAAGGTCGCGCTCGACGCCGTCAAGGGTCGTAATTTTTTCGCCGTTCTTTGCTGTTCTGACAATAACGCTGTTTCCGTCAAGAAAACGCAGGTCAAAAGCGTGCATAGGCTGACCGTATTCAAGCATAACATAGTTTGTGATATCAACAATGTTGTTAATTGGTCTGACACCGCAGGCACGAAGTCTTTCTCTCATCCGGCGTGGGGAGGGCTTGACGCGGACGTTTTTAACAACTGCGCCGCAGTAGCGATAGCAGCGTTCAGGATTAAGAATGTCAACGGAAAGGTGATCATTAACGTCTCCGCCGCAGCCTTTAACCTTAGGCTCGTGCTTTTTGAACGGTACGCCGAACGTTGCCGAAGCCTCACGCGCAAGACCGATGATGGAAAGGCAGTCCGGTCTGTTAGAGGTTATCTCAAACTCGGTAACGGTGTCGTTAAGACCGATTGCCTCGCGGATATCAATGCCGAGCGTTTTGTCGCAGTCATCGCCGAGAACAAAGATTCCGTCCTCGATTGCATAGGGAAAGTCGTGAGCAGTCAGACCAAGCTCGCCGAGCGAGCAGAGCATGCCGTTGCTTTCAACGCCGCGAAGCTTGCCTTTTTTAATGTGCTGACCGCCGTGAACGTAGGAATCGTCCATTGCAACGGGAACAACGTCTCCGGTTTTAAGGTTCTGCGCGCCGGTAACAATCTGAAGGTTCTCGTCTTTGCCAACGTTTACCGAACAAATCCACATATGGTCGGAATCCGGGTGACGAGAAAGCGAGTCGATTCTTCCCGTGATAATATTTTTAAGCTCTTCTCCCTCAACCTCAAAGGCTTCAACCTTTGAGCCGGAGAGGGTCATTTCATCGGCGAATTTTTTGTCGCTTACATCAAGGTCAACAAAATCATGCAGCCATTTTTTTGAAAGATTCATTCTTAAAGCACCTCCTTAGAATTGGTTCAGGAATCTGACGTCGTTTTCATAAAGAAGACGCATATCGTCAATATTGAAGCGGAACATAACAAGCCTTTCAAGACCAATACCGAAAGCAAAGCCGCTGTAAACCTCGGGGTCAACGCCGCAGTTTTTGAGGACTTTCGGGTGAACCATTCCGCCGCCGAGAATTTCAATCCAGCCCTCGCCCTTGCACATCGGGCAGCCCTTTCCGCCGCAGTTGAAGCAGGAAACGTCAATTTCGCATGAAGGCTCTGTGAACGGGAAGTGGTGCGGTCTGAGTCTTATCTTCGTATCTTCGCCGTAAAGGCTTTTTGCAAAGTCCTCAAGGCAGCCCTTGAGGTCGGCCATTGTGATCCCCTTGTCAACAACAAGACCCTCAATCTGGTGGAAGATGGGCGAATGGGTTGCGTCAACGGCGTCCGAACGGTAAACACGACCGGGAGCGATAACGCGTATCGGCGGAGCCTGATTTTCCATAACACGAATTTGGCAGGGAGAGGTCTGCGTCCTCAGCAGCATATTTTCGGTAATGTAGAAAGTGTCCTGAGTGTCCCTTGCCGGGTGATTTTTCGGAATATTCAAAGCCTCAAAGTTATAGTAATCCCACTCAATTTCCGGACCTGAGGCAACGGAAAAGCCCATGCCGAAGAAGATGTCCTTAACCTCGTCAAGCACGATTGAAAGCGGATGCTTGTGACCGAGGGGAACTCTTCCGGAGGGGAGGGTAACGTCAATTTTTTCGTTTTTGAGCTTTTCCTCAAGCAGCTTTTCCTTGATTGAGTCAACGTTTGCGGAAATTTTGCCCTCAAGGTCGGCTCTGATTTCGTTTGCAAGCTGACCGATAACGGGTCTTTCCTCGGCGGAAAGCCTGCCCATTTGTTTGAGTATTGCGGTCAGCTCTCCCTTTTTGCCGAGGAATTTAACTCTGATTGAGTCAAGGTCCTGCAAAACGGAAGCGTTCTGAAGTTCCGCTATTGCACTTTTACGGATAGCTTCAAGTTGTTCTTTCATTTTGAAATCATTCCTTTCGTCTGTGTGTTTTAGCAAAGAGACAAAACAAAAAAGCTCCGTCCCCCAAAATAGGGACGAAGCCTGATACTCATACTCCGCGGTACCACCCTAATTTTTGCAAAAAGCAAACACTCTGAGCAACCGTTGGAGTTCAACTGATTGCCGTATCCGTTAACGGTGATAAGCCGTTGAAGCCTACTTAATGATTCAGCCTCACCGCTCCAAAGTGAACTTCGGCGTTCTTTCGATAAAACGGCTCACAGCAAAAACCGCTTCTCTCTGAAACGAAAAAGGAACGCTTACTCTCTTTTTCATCGCGTTGTCTTTTGCTACTTTACCACAAAACAAAATTTTTTTCAAGACTTAGGCAAAAAAATATTTTATTTTCAGCGAAAGTGTGCTACAATGAGTCAAAATAAAACTGCATATTGAAAGGTAGACATTTTATGCGACTTCTTAATTGTGACGAAATGAAGCAGGTTGAAAAGTATACCGCAAAATACGGTCTGAGCTATCAGCGTATGATGGAAAACGCCGGCGCGGCCTGCGCGCGCAATATTCGGAATATAATTGAAAACGATAAAACAAGAAGGCGCAATATTGCCGTGGTTTGCGGAAAGGGCAACAACGGCGGCGACGGATTTGTTGTTGCGCGCAAATTTGCCGAAAACGGATATAACGTTACCGTTGTTCTTGCGTCGGGCTATCCCGGAAGTCCCGAGGCTGAATATATGTATAAAATGGCGGTTGATATTGCAATCCCTACTGTCTGGTATGACGCGGACAGAACAAAGGCCGTCCAGGCGGTCAAAAGCGCGGACGTTGTTGTTGACGCGGTTTTCGGTTTCAGCTTTTACGGCTCAATTTCCGAGGATATGAAGCAGCTGATAAACGAAATGTCGAACGCCAGGGGACTCAAGTTTGCAATAGACGTTCCGAGCGGCGTATACTGCGACAGCGGCTACTGCGACCCGAACTGCTTTGTTGCCGATTATACAATAGCAATTTCCGCGCTCAAGCCGGCGCACATTGTTCATCCGGCTTCCGACTGCTGCGGCGATATCATTATTGCAAATATCGGCATTCCGGAGGACAGCTATAACTTTATCAGCAATTCAATGTATACTTATAACAAGACCGAGGTCGGCAATCTTTTTCCCGAGCGCGACCCCTGCGCCCATAAAGGCACCTTCGGTCATCTGCTTTCAATCTGCGGAAGCAGAACAATGCCCGGCGCGGCAGTCCTTGCCGCAAAAGCCGCGCTTCGCAGCGGAGTGGGTCTTGTCACCTGCGCTTTTCCGGACTGCCTTTATCAGACGATGACCGCAAAGCTTACCGAAAATCTTTTCATGCCGCTTGAGGGCAATGCGGACGGAACTCTC
>JAEDIH010000123.1 GCA_016292575.1 Clostridiaceae bacterium
TCCGGATTCAGATTCAGCAGCGTCTTATCAGCTTTCAGATTGAAGTATTTGCGGTAGCTTTCCTGAACGGCAGCCGAAATATCTCCGTCCTTTTCGTAAAAGGCCCTGATGGTAAAGTTCGCCATGTCGGGGTAGAGACGAATAATTTCCATCTTAGCCTGCATACCTTTTTCCATGCTTTCAAACAGATCGTTTTGTTCGTAGCAGCCGTACTTTGTCAGATACTCAATGGTAATCTCAGCACACTTATCCCAAAGAAACATATACAGCTCTTTTTTGTTGTGAAAGTAATGAAAGAGCAGGGATTTGCTGATGCCCGCCGAATCTGCAATTTCACTCATAGGGCTGTTTTTATAGGAATTTTGCGAAAATACCCGATAGCCGGCGTTTATGATTGCCTGCTGCTTTTCTGTGGGCAGGGAAAAGAATCTTTCGTTCATAAGCGTAACCTCCGTTAACCGATTCGGTCAACTGTATTTTAAATCCGTTGACCGATTTTGAGAAGACCTTTTCAGAAAAATTGTTGGAAAACATTCACAAAGCTCAAAACACTGAAGCGGCGGCAAGCTGCCCTTTAGGCTTGCGTGGCTTGAGACTGTTCTTGAGAACATCAATTATAAACCTGCGCTTCAATTATAAACCTGCGCTTTTTCCCTTGAAACCGGCTTCGTTTTGTAGTATACTTTTACAATATGCAACTTATTTTTTACTCGGGAGTTTTGAAAAATGAATCACAAACGGACGGCGGGCGTTTTGCTCCATCTCTCATCGCTTAACGGTCCTTTTTCGGTCGGTGTAATGGGAAAGGAGGCCTTTGCCTTTGTTGATAAGCTTAAAAGAATGGGCTTTTCGCTCTGGCAGATGCTTCCCCTCTGCCCGGTCGATCACACCGGCTCGCCCTATTGCTCGGTCAGCGCTTTTGCCGGCAATGTTGCTTTCGTTGATCCTCGATTGCTGAAAGCGGAAGGACTTGTTACCGACGAGGAAGTCAGAGAAAACGAATACCACGGCAGCGAATTTGCCGCCGATTGGAATTTTGCTGTTCAAAAAAGGCTTGCACTTTTGAAAAAAGCTTTCTTGCGCATTGATAACGACACAAAGGAGTTGATGTCCCTTTTTGCCGAGCAGAACGATTGGGTGCGTCCCTTTGCGCTTTACAGTGCGCTTAAAGATCACCACAACCAAAAGCCCTGGTGGGAATGGGAAAAAAAGTATGCCCGATATGAAACCGCTCTGACTTATGCTGACGAGTTCAAGGCGGAAACGGACTTTTATATTTTCGCTCAGTATGTTTTTTTCACTCAGTTTCGTTCGCTCAAGGAATACGCAAACAGCCGCGGAATTTCTATTCTCGGCGATATGCCAATCTATGTAAGCCGGGACAGCGCAGACGTCTGGAGCAACACGGATTTGTTCCTCCTTGACAAGGACACGCTTGCGCCCTCAAAGGTTGCAGGCGTTCCGCCCGATTATTTTTCCGAAGACGGTCAGCTTTGGGGCAACCCCCTTTATGACTGGGAAAAAATGGAAAAGGACGGCTACCGCTGGTGGATAAAGCGCATCGGCTCGGCGCTCAAGCTGTTTGACAGGGTACGGATTGACCACTTCAGAGCCTTTGCCTCCTACTGGGCGGTTGACGCCGAAAGCGAAACCGCAAAAAACGGCGAATGGCTCAAGGGTCCCGGCATGAAGCTTTTTGAAAAAATTCATGCTGCACTTCCGCAGGCGGACATTGTTGCAGAGGACCTCGGAACCTTCGGCGAAGACGTTGTAAAGCTCCTTGAGGACACAAAGTTCCCCGGAATGAGGGTTATTCAGTTCGGCTTTGACGTGAACTCAAACAGCACCCACCTGCCGCATAATTACGACAAAAACTGCGTTGCCTATGTCGGCACTCACGATAACAACACAATTCTCGGCTGGCTTTGGGAGGCGAACGAGCAGGAGCGAGCCTTTGCGCTTCGCTATTGCTGCTTCGGCGGCAACAACTGGGGCGAGGGCGGCTTTTACTCCGGCTCGTGCCGCGCGGTGATTGAAGCTGTCTGGCGCAGCAGCGCGGACACCGCCGTTGTTGCCGTTCAGGATATGTGCGGCTTTGGTTCGGACGCAAGAATGAACCGCCCCGGAACGAGCGAGGACAACTGGAGCTTCCGCATAACTCAGGGCGCACTTGACGGTATTGACGAAAGCTACTTCAGAGAAATCAATGCTGTTTACCGCAGATAACAGATAACCGACACAGGCTTGTAAACCATAAAGTTGTATTTTCAGAAAGGAAGAAATAAAAATGGACGCAATCAAAATCATTGACCACAGCGTATATCTTGTTGACGGAAAGGAGCTGCTTTGCGGCGATGTTGCCGGGCAGGAGGCGGAAATTGCAAAAAGGGGACTCTCCGGCTCCCGCGAGGGTACCATTGCATATTCCGTTCTCAATTCCCACAGCGTTAAAAAAGACGAAAAGAAAATGCAAATTCGTTTTGATTCGCTCATCTCCCACGACATCACCTATGTCGGAATCATTCAGACCGCAAGAGCAAGCGGACTCAGGCAGTTCCCTGTTCCGTATGCACTGACCAACTGCCACAACAGCCTTTGCGCTGTCGGCGGAACAATCAACGAGGATGATCATGTTTTCGGCCTTTCCGCAGCAAAAAAATACGGCGGAATCTATGTTCCGGCAAACCAGGCTGTTATCCATCAGTATGCCCGTGAAATGATGACAAAGTGCGGCAATATGCTCCTTGGCTCGGACAGCCACACCCGTTACGGCGCAATGGGTACAATGGGCGTTGGCGAGGGCGGACCGGAGCTTGTTAAGCAGCTCCTTTGCAACACATGGGACGTTACTCCCCCACAGGTTGCCCTGATTTACCTTGAAAATGCCCCAAAAAAAGGAGTAGGTCCCCACGACGTTGCAATCGCTCTTTGCACCGCAGTGTTTAAAAAGGGTCTTGTTACAAACAAGGTTCTTGAATTTGTCGGCCCGGGTGTGAAGAACCTTTCAATGGACTTCAGAATCGGCGTTGATGTTATGACAACCGAAACCGCCTGCCTTTCCTCAATATGGGAAACGGACGAAACGGTCAAAAACTTCTATACCGTCCACGGCAGACCCGAGGATTACAAGGAGCTTAAGCCTGCAAAGGTTGCCAAATACGACATGGCGGTGAAAATTGACCTTTCAAAAATTGAAAGCATGATTGCCCTTCCGTTCCATCCCTCAAACGGCTACACCATTCACGAGCTTCAGGAGAACCCGTCAATCCTCAAAGAGGTTGAGGAAGCTGCAAAGGCTCAGTTCGGTGACAAGGTCAATTTCTCGCTCAAGGACAAGGTCAGGAACGGCAAAATTTATGTTGACCAGGGCGTTATCGCAGGCTGTGCAGGCGGTATGTTTGAAAACATCTGCGAGGCTGCGGCTATCCTTGAAAACAGCAGCACGGGCGACGGCTACTTCTCGCTTTCGGTCTATCCGTCAAGCGTTCCCGTTAACCTTGCGCTCATCAAGAACGGTGCGCAGCAAAAACTGCTTGAAGCCGGCGCGGTGTTCAAGCCCTGCTTCTGCGGTCCGTGCTTCGGCGCAGGCGATGTTCCGGCAAACAACGGTCTTTCAATCCGACACACAACAAGAAACTTCCCGAACCGCGAGGGCAGCAAGCCCGGTGACGGTCAGCTTTCCTCCGTTGCGCTTGTTGACGCGCGCTCGATTGCCGCAACCGCACTCAACCACGGCGTGCTCACCGCCGCAACCGATGTTGAAATTCCCGAATATGACAAGACCTATACCTTCGACAAGGGTGTATATGACAAGCGCGTTTACCACGGCTTCGGAAAGGCTCAGCCGGACTACGAGCTGAAGCTCGGTCCGAACATTACCGACTGGCCTTCAATGTACAGCCTTTCGGACAACCTGCTTGTTAAGCTTGCGGCCGTTTTGCAGGACGAGGTTACCACAACAGACGAGCTGATTCCGTCCGGCGAAACCTCAAGCTACCGCAGCAATCCGCTGCGCCTTTCGCAGTTTGCCCTTTCGCGCCGTGAACCGATGTATGTCAAGCGTGCCGAGGCTGTTGCAACCGAGGAAGCAAAGCGCAGGGCAGGCTCAAGCGAGGAGGTGCTTTCCGTTCTCAAAAAGGTCTGCGACAACGCAGAAGAAGCAGAAAAGAACACTCAGTTCGGCTCCTGCGTTTTTGCAAAAAGACCGGGCGACGGCTCCGCAAGGGAACAGGCCGCTTCCTGCCAGAAGGTTCTCGGCGGCTTTGCGAACATCTGCTATGAATTTGCAACCAAGAGATACCGTTCAAACTGCATCAACTGGGGTATTCTGCCGTTTACGATTGACAAAAGCACAAAATTTGATTATGACAACGGGGATTATGTTTTTGTTCCCGGAATCCGTGACGCAATCAAGAACGGAAAAGAGGAAATTCCGGCAAAGGTCATTGCAAAGGACGGCGTGCATGACATCACGCTCTTTGTCAAAGGTCTTACCGATGAGGAAAAGCAGATTATCCTTGACGGCTGCCTGATGAATTATTATAAGAATAAAATGGAAAACTAAATTTTGTACTTTCCGTTGAAAGTTGAACCGGAATTTATGCGGGCGGCACTTGTGACCGCCCGTTTTTTCGTAGTCTTATTCATGCGGCTTTCAAGAGCCAAAAAAAGGAACTGTCCGCTTTGGCAGCAACAGTTCCTTTTGCTTTGTTAAATTAAATGGCTCATCTCATATCGGTGACCGCCGGCAGAGAATCAGCCGACATAATTGAGCGGATTTTGCTTTTCACCGTTATAACGTATTTCAAAATGAAGATGTGCGCCGGTTGAATTTCCGCTTGAGCCGGCGTTTGCAATATGCTGACCCTTGCTGACCTGCTGGCCGGCGGAAACGGCAAGCGTTGAGCAGTGACCGTAAAGCGAGGTGTAGCCGTCGCCGTGGTCGATTATCACATAGTTTCCGTAGCCCGTTGTGCCGTAATTTGCGGCAATGACGGTTCCGGCTCTTGTGGCGTAGATGGGCGTGCCGTAAAAGCCGCCGCCCGTGATGTCAATTCCGCCGTGGAAACCCCAGCCGGAAATGCTTGCGTCCCTTTGGCCGTAGCCGGAGCTTATATAGCTGCCGCCTGCAACCGGATATGCCCACGTTGCACTTGACTCAATGTTCGGAGTGCTTGGCTGCGGAGCGGGATTGGTTTGCGCCTGCTGCCTGATGATTTCGGCAATTTCGGCGTCGGCGGCCTGCTTTTCGCTTTGCAGC
>JAEDIH010000011.1 GCA_016292575.1 Clostridiaceae bacterium
CAACTATACAAAATAAATATTTTGTATAGTAAAGGGGAGTATTTTTCCGATTGTAAACAAAAATTCTTTCAAGTATGATATAATTGATTAGTTTCAATATATTATCAAAACAAAGGTGATCTTATGTTTGAATTCGATCCGCATCTTCTTCCGGAACGAGTCAATGAATTTGCAAGTTATTTGCTTGGCGTAAAAGGCTGCTCAAGGCTTACTGTAAACGGCTATGTCCGTGATCTGCGTCTTCTTTTTGAATACTTGTCCGCAACAAAAAAAGAACATATTTCCCCTGATGAAATTGAAAAAGACTATGACCTTTCTTTTATTGATGACAGCTTTCTTGCAAAAATCACTATCGGAGATATATATGCGTTTCTTGCCTACTGCACTTCGGAGCGAGGAAACAATCTGACAACGAAAAACAGAAAGGCTTCCTCACTTCGCGGCTTTTTTAAGTATATTTCGGACAATATGAAGTATATACCCGTTAATCCTGTTTCGCACCTGCAGATTCCGTCCGGCAAAAAAAAGCTTCCGCGGTACCTGACTTTGGAGCAAAGCGAAGCGCTTCTTAACGCGGTTGAGGGTGAAAATGCGGCTCGTGACTATTGTATTCTGACTCTCTTTTTGAACTGTGGACTGCGTCTTGCTGAGCTTGTCGGTCTAAATTTGAGCGATATTGACCTTGATGAGCGCACAATGAAAGTTACCGGAAAAGGCAACAAGCAAAGAATGCTTTATCTTAACAACGCCTGCGTCCGTGCAATTAAATCGTATATGTCTGTCCGTCCGGTTAACGCGCTTAAAAGTGAGGATGCCAGGAATGCTCTTTTCATCAGTCGGTTAGGTAAGCGTATCGGCAGGCAGGCCGTTCAGGTGATGGTATATAATTATCTTAAAAAGATAGGTCTTGACGGTCAGCATTATTCCGTTCATAAGCTTCGGCATACTGCGGCCACGCTTTTATATCAGTATAACGACACCGATATTCTTGTTCTTAAGGAGATGCTCGGGCACGAAAACCTTTCAACAACTGAGATTTATACTCACGTTGAAAACAAGCAGGTTCGTGCAGCTATTGAAAACGGCCCTTTAAGCAAGGAAAGACGAAAATAGAATATAAAACGCATTTACGCCGGATATTCAGGCTGAGTATCCGGCGTATTATGGTTATTACAGTTGAGGCAAAAAATGCCCGGAAACAAAACGCAAAAGCAGAGTATCAGTCATGGCTGCAGCCGCAAAAACAACTGCAGCAACCGTATTTCGCAACAAATATATTTTGAAATCAATCGTCTCTGTGCTTTCAGCGGTCAGTATCAGCCGAGCTTTCCGGCAGGTTTGAAAACAGTTCTGAACCGAAAGAAGAAGCGCAAAAAACATGAACACTCTGCCCGGAAGAAGCACAATAAGAAAGTATTTTAATCCGGCAGAACCGAAATTATCAAACAGATATGCACCGAGCGCGCCGATGCCGAGCACTCTGAAGCCGGCTGCCGAGAGAATCGGAACCCGTCCGAAAGCACTGACTCCCAAAAGAGTGATAATTATAAGCACGGACAAGTCTGCGGCAAAAAAACCGGAAAACGCCTCAAAAAAGCTTTTCCCGGTAACGTCGGTAGAAAAAGCAACAAATGACTCAAAAACAGCCGAGCTGAAAAGATTGCTTTTTATCCTGTATATAATCGCCCCGGATAAAATCGAAATCAGCATGAATACAAAGATTAACAGCAGCGTCCGGTCGAATATATCAAGCTTTTCATTCCGAGCCATAATGCGCGGTTTTTTTGTTATAACTGCATTGATTTTCACTTTGCGCGCCCCTTTTTGACTTTGACTCTCATATTTACGGATACAATGCCTCCAAGCATGGAGGAAATTATCAAAATAATAAATGAAATCAGAGCCGTCAGATCTATTTTGAACGAATTTGCGGCAACAGAAGCTATAATTACAACAACATTCAAAGGCAGACAAAACAAAAAGCCTATTGAAATACCGTTTTTATGCATTTTCCTTCCAGCATAAAATGCTCCGATGAACGAACAGACCGAAAAGGAAAAAACAGCCGGATAAAATGCACTGCTCCTTGAAATATTCATCGAAAGACCGAGAGCCCCGCTTGCAAGGAATGATGCTGCATAAAGCACCGATGAAAGCAGCTGTGTTTTAAAAAACACCTTTGCAGGTAAAGATAGCTCCGAAAGCTTTTTTGCTTTTTTAATTTTTTTTGAAGCCATAAAAAAGACCTCCCCATATCCTCTTGATAAAGGATATGACGAGGCTTTCTTGATTATTACACAGAAAAAATCAGTCTTCTTTTTTACCCTTGGATTTTGCGGCTTTCTTTTCAGCCTTTGCTTTTTCGGCAGCTTCCTTTGCGGCAGCCCTTTCGGCCGCAAGCCTTGCATTTGCGGTATCGTTGCTCTGAATTGCCCAGCGAGTGATCTGCATTCTGTTTCTGTCTGCGCCGGTTTCAATGATAAGATGGTTTTCCTTAACGGTGACAACGCGACCGCAGATTCCGCCGATAGTGGTGATCTCATCACCGATCTCAACGGCATTGCGCATCTCCTGCTCTTCCTTTTGTCTCTTCTTCTGCGGACGAATCATAACAAAATACATAACGGCAAACATACCGACCAAAAGAAGAATCATCGTTGTTGGACTGCTGCCTGCTGCGGCTCCGGCGCCGCTCGTTGCAAAAATAAAGTTCATTTTCTTGTTCCTCCAAAAAACATAATGAAAATATTATACAGGTTATTCTTAAACTTTGCAAGAGATAATTTGAAGATTTCAGCCAAATATCAGCAAAAAGTCGAAAAAAACTCAGATCCTTGCGTCCAAAAGCTCAACATAAGTGTTTTTGAACTGCTCAAATGTATCGTTTTCAATTTCAAATCGTATTCGTTCAAGCAAGCTGTTGTAGAAATAAAGATTGTGCATTACGCAAAGGCGCATTGCGAGCATTTCTTTGCATTTAAAAAGATGTCTGATATATGCGCGCGAAAAATTACGACAGGTCGGGCAATCACATTCGGGATCTATCGGAAGTGCGTCTCTTTCATATTTGGCATTATTTATGTTTATAATTCCTCTGTGAGTAAAAAGATGACCATGGCGGGCATTACGGCTCGGCATAACACAATCAAAAAGATCCACGCCACGGCTTACGGCTTCAATAATATTGCCCGGTGTGCCAACTCCCATAAGATAACGAATCTTATTTTTTGGCATATACGGTTCAACTGCGGAGATGATTCTGTACATTTCCTCCTTGGGCTCGCCAACAGCAAGACCGCCTATCGCATAGCCGTCGAGATCAAGAGCCGCAATCTGCTTCATATTATCAATTCTAAGCTTTTCAAAGGTGCAACCCTGATTGATTCCGAACAGAAGCTGATGAGGGTTGATTGTCCCCTCTTTTGCGTTGAGCTCGGCCATCTTTTTCTTGCAGCGTTCAAGCCAGCGGACAGTACGCTCGCACGATTGCTTTGCATATTCATACCCGGCAGGATTCTCAACACATTCGTCAAACGCCATTGCAATGGTGGAGCCGAGATTGGACTGGATTGTCATGCTTTCCTCGGGGCCCATAAAGATGCGTCTGCCGTCAACGTGGGAAGCAAAGGTTACGCCCTCCTCGGTAATTTTGCGAAGTCCGGCAAGCGAGAAAACCTGAAAGCCGCCGCTGTCGGTAAGAATCGGACCGTTCCAGCGTGTGAATTCATGCAGACCTCCCATATCGGCAACAAGCTTGTCGCCCGGTCTTACGTGAAGATGATAGGTGTTTGAAAGCATAACCTGACATTTCAGTTCTTTAAGGTCAAGCGCAGACAGCGCACCCTTTATTGCCGCACTGGTTGCAACATTCATGAACGCAGGCGTTTGTATTGTTCCGTGTACGGTAACAAATTCACCGCGCCGCGCGTTGTTTTCGGTTTTGATAAGCTTATACATGACTACCTCTTTAAGTTTATTTTGCGTTGATTCCGGCAAGGTTTTAAAAGTTTTCAAACAATGAAGCAAGCGTCGCCGAAAGAGAAAAAACGGTACTTGTTTTCAACGGCAACTTTATAAAAGTTCATTGTGTTTTCATAGCCGCAGAAAGCACTGACAAGCATTATCAGCGTACTTTCTGGCAGATGGAAGTTTGTAATAAGACCGTCAATGCACTTGAATTCATAGCCCGGATAGATAAAAATATCCGTCCAGCCCTCGCTTTCCTCAATTTTTCCGTTGAACGTTGCGACAGATTCAAGCGTGCGGCAGCTTGTCGTTCCGACAGAGATTACGCGACCGCCGTTTTTCTTTGTTTCATTAATAAGCTCGGCGGTTTCTTTCGGTAACCAATAATGCTCGCTGTGCATAGTATGCTTTGTGATGTCGGACACCTTGACCGGTCTGAAGGTTCCAAGCCCAACATGCAGCGTAACATAGCCTATTCTGATTCCCTTTTCCCTGATTTTCAAAAGCAGCTCCTCAGTAAAATGAAGTCCGGCTGTCGGTGCCGCCGCCGAGCCGAGTTTTTCGCTGTATACCGTCTGATAGCGCGACTTATCGCCAAGCTTTTCGGTAATATACGGCGGAAGCGGCATCTGACCTATCTCATCAAGAATATTGAAAAAATTACCCTCGTACTCAAACCTTGCAAGTCTGTTTCCGCCCTCAAGTATTTCCAGCACCTCGCATTTAAGCTGTCCGTTTCCGAAAGTGAAACGCGAGCCGGGTTTAGCCTTTTTGCCGGGACCGGTTATGACCTCCCAGACATCATCGCCGCGGTTGACAAGCAACAGGAATTCAACGTGCGCGCCGGTTTCCTCCTTAACGCCGTATAATCTTGCGGGCAGAACCTTTGTGTTGTTGAGGATAAGGCAGTCGCCGCTGTTCAGCTCATCAACTATATCGTAAAAATGCCTGTGTTTAATTTCTCCGCTCTTTCTTCCGATGACCATGAGCCGTGAAAAGTCCCTTTTTTCGGTCGGGTGCTGAGCTATCAGCTCTTTCGGCAGATCATAATAAAAATCCGATGTCTTCATAAATGCACCTCAAAGCATATCAAAATTGTCATCAAAACGATTGACGAACCGCATTTTTCGTGATATCATATAAAACAACTCATTTATTATAGTGCAATCTGACAGTTTTGGCAACAGTTTGCGCTAAAATACTTATAAAAACTGAGGTGTACATTTATGAAAAGATATAACGTCGGAATTATCGGTGCCACGGGCATGGTCGGTCAGAGGTTTGTTCTGCTCCTTGCTAAGCATCCGTGGTTCAATGTTAAGGTTGTCGCGGCAAGTCCGAGATCTGCCGGAAAGAGCTACAAGGACGCCGTTGGAGAAAAATGGGCCTTTGATTGCGAGATTCCGGAAAACATTGCTTCTCTTACGGTTAAGAACGCAACACAGGATATTGCTCAGATAGCCTCTGAGGTTGACTTTGTCTTTTGCGCCGTCGATATGAAGAAGGACGAGGTCAAAGCGCTTGAGGAAGCATATGCAAAAGCGGAATGTCCCGTAATTTCAAATAACAGTGCTTACCGTATGACCGATGATGTTCCGATGGTAATTCCGGAAATCAACGCAGACCATATCAAGGTTATCGAAGCGCAGAGGAAGCGCCTTGGAACAAAGCGCGGATTTATCGCCGTTAAATCAAACTGCTCGCTGCAGAGCTATGTTCCGGCAATCTATCCGCTTGACAAAAAATTCGGTGTTAAGGAAGTTCTTGTTTGTACCTATCAGGCAATTTCAGGCGCCGGAAAAACCTTCAAAACATGGCCGGAAATGATTGATAACGTTATCCCGTTCATCGGCGGAGAAGAAGAAAAGAGCGAAACGGAGCCGCTGAAAATCTGGGGCAAGGTTGAAAACGGTAAAATTGTCAATGCCGCGTCCCCTGCTTTCACCGCACAGTGTATCCGCGTTCCTGTTTCGGATGGTCATATGGGCGCCGTTTTCATGCGCTTTGAGGACGGAAAAAAGCCGAGCAAGGAAGAAATCCTTGATTGCTGGAAGAATTATTACGGAAGAGCACAGGAGCTTTCGCTTCCGAGTGCGCCCAAGCAGTTTTTACATTATTTCAGTGAAGACAATCTTCCGCAGACCAAGCTTCAAAGGAACCTTGAGGGCGGAATGGCAATTTCAATCGGCAGACTCCGTGAAGATACCCAATACGACTACAAATTCGTCTGTCTTTCACACAATACTCTGCGCGGAGCCGCAGGCGGCGGAGTTCTGCTTGCCGAGCTTCTTTGTGCAGAAGGCTATATTGATTGAACGGAGGTTATATGATGACTCCCCTCTTTATCGGCAGCGGCGTTGCTTTGGTAACGCCCTTTGATAAGGACGGAAAAATCAATTTTAAGCTTTTTAAAAAGCTTATTGAAATTCAAATTGCAAACCACACTGACGCTGTTGTTGTTTGCGGAACCACGGGAGAAGGCTCAACTCTTACGGTTGAGGAACGGCTTGAATTGTTTTCTGCTGCAAATGAAACTATTCAAAATCGAGTTCCTTTGATCTGCGGTACCGGCAGCAACAGCACTTCTTTTACCCTTGAGGTTGCAAAAAAAGCCGAGGAATGCGGTGCTGACGCTCACCTGATGGTTACGCCCTATTACAACAAAACCTCGCAGGAGGGGCTTTTGAAGCATTATTTTGCCCTTGCAGATAAGCTTAATAAGCCGATAATTGTTTATAATGTTCCGTCAAGAACCGGAATGAATATAAAGCCGGAAACATACAAAAAGCTTGCACAGCATGAAAATATTGTTGGTGTTAAGGAAGCCGATACCTGCATAACAAAACTTATAAAATCGGTCGTGCTTTGCGAAGATAAGCTCGATTTTTATTGCGGCAACGATGACCTTGTGTCGGTCTGTACATCGTTCGGCTTCAAGGGGGTTGTTTCGGTTCTTGCAAACATAATGCCGCAATATACGCACAAAATGGCACTGTGCGGTGTAAACGGCGAATGTGAAAAATGTGCGCAGATGCAAAAAGACTGTATGGAGCTTGTTGAAAATCTTTTCATCGATGTCAACCCGATGCCGATAAAAGCAGCGCTTAGAATTGCCGGGATTGACGCCGGACAGTGCCGTTTGCCTCTGTGTGAGCTGTCTCTTGACTGCAGGGAGCTTTTAATGCAGTCAATGCAGAAGCATCTTTATGAAATCAGGTCTGAGCTGAGAATATGAAAAAAATTTTACTCACATAATAAAGAAAAGCTATAAAATGCGGGAAACATTTATTTTGCTTCCTGTATTTTATAGCTTTGTTTAATATAATCAAAAACCAAATACGCCGGGAATTGCATATGCAAGTACGGACATGATTATTCCGGCCGCAAGAACGCCCACCGAAATTGTCGGAAAGGAGTGGCGGATTCTAATATCAAAAAGGTCGGCAGCCAGAGCACCGGTCCAGGCTCCTGTTCCGGGCAGAGGTATTGCAACAAAAAGGAACAGACCGAAAAGGCGGTACTTTTTGACCTTATCCGCTTTCCGGATTGAGCGCGCCTCAAGCTTTTCAATGAGCTTTTCAGTCTTTTTGAATTTCTTGAGCCAATTAAAAATCTTCCTGATGAAAAGAAGAATGAACGGAATCGGAAGAAGGTTACCGATAAAGCAAATAATAAACGCTCTGAAAAACTCAACACCCATAAGCTTTGCGGCAATCAGACCTCCGCGCAGCTCAAGGATAGGCAGCATCGAGATGATAAAAGCAATAATTTCAGAGGAAACCTTGCCGTCAAGGTTATCAACAAAAAAACGGGCTATAGATTCAGCCATACTCAGCCTCCGGTGCAGTTTGCAAGAAGATATTGTTTTGCTTGCTCAAGAATACGCTTATCATTGTCATAATTCAGCGTCTTCAGCGCATCGTAATAGGAGAACCAGCCGCACTCTTCAATTTCCTCCTGCTGAATGGTGTATTCAACGTCGTCCGTTTCGGCAAGGAAAATTGAAACAGATTTTTCAATCCTGCCCTGTATTGTGTACTCGGAGCATTTTTTGAAGTTCGGTAAAACTCTTATATTGATGCCGGTTTCCTCAAGAACCTCTCTGATAGCTGTTTGCTCGTTGTTCTCGCCGGGCTCGATATGACCTTTGGGAAATCCCCAGTGAGCGCTGCGTTTATTGCGGATCAACAGAAATTTTTTCTCGGTTGCGTCGTTTCGGAAAACAACGGCACCGCAGGAGCTTTCATAAAGACACTCAAGCGTATAACCGTTTCTGCCCTCGGCAAAGTCGATGGCGCGGCGAATATCATTGATAATGAAGCGTGTGCTTTTAGGTGCAACAACAAGGACAACACCCTTTCCGCCGTTGCGGCGGACTATGGCAATAACCCTTCCGTCAAAATTCCTGACAGGATGGTTGATACCCATAATATAAGCGCTGATGACAGAATTTTTCTGTGTTTTTCCGCCCTCAACAATACCGTAGTTCAGCCTGTATTTGAAACCGAACCGCTTATTATAAGAGTGCATCGGGGAAGTTACACGTACTCTGACGAATTTACCTAACATTATTTGTCCCCTTCAACAAAATGCAGCCGGAAACCAACATCCGGAAAACCGGAAAAACCGAAAGCTTCCGAACGCCGACCGCACAGGATAATATGCTTTATATTATACTATGTTTTTCCCATATTTCAATAGGTTTTTTATATTTTATTGTTTGTACATATTTTTTTGTTCTGACGGCGTAATCTGCACAGCAGATTTAATCAGAGCTTCCTTAATAATTTTGGGCAAAAAAATATTGTAGACAGTTGTCTTTATTGACGTGGCGTGATATAATGTTCAAAGACCAAAAACAAAGGAACGTCTTTAAAATGCGAACTCTATTCTTAACTGACCTCGACGGAACATTTTTGGATCCCGCTGCAAGGGTATCCGCCGAATCAGCTGAAATCATAAATACTCTGACAAAAAAGGGTCTGCTGTTTTCAGTAGCAACGGCTCGGACCTATGCCACGGTTATACCGATTTTCAGTCAGGTTGATCTTCGTCTTCCGCTTGTTCTGATGAACGGTGTGTGTATCTACGACCCGATTGAAAGGCAGACAATTTCCGTTCATTCAATTCCGCCCGAAACCGGAAAAGAGATTGACAATTTGTTTAAAAAGTACGGTAAGAATCCGCTGCTTTACTTTGAGAAAAACAGCAGGCTTAATGTAAAATACAAGGCTCTTGACAACGGACACATTCGCTCCTATGTAACAGATCGCAAGGCATTCTTCAACAAAGCATTCGAGCATGTTTCGACCTTTGACTTCAAAAACAGCGGAGACTTCGTTTATGTTGTTACCCTTGACGAAAAGGAAGCGCTTGAGGGAATTTACGGCGAAATGAAAAAAATTAAAAGCATTGACTGCAATTTTTACAGCGATAACTATACCGACTGCTATTTTCTTGAAGCCATGTGCGCAGGCATAAACAAAGGCCGCGCTGCCGCAGAGCTTAAAAAAAGGCTCGGTGCGGACAGGCTCATTGTTTTTGGCGATAATATCAATGATATTCCGCTTTTTGAGGCTTCGGATGAGTGTTATGCCGTACGGAACGCCTGCGACGAGCTTAAAAAAATTGCTACGGGCGTCATCGGCAGCAACAGCGACAATGCGGTTGCAAAGTTTATTGAGAAAAGATTTTCTGAGGACAGGCAGGTGTTGTAATTGGGCAAGCTTTATGACTGCTACTGTAAAACATACAAGCTCAACAAAATTAACAGCGAGGGTTTTTTTGACATTGTCGGCGACCTTTATTTTTCCGATGAGGTTCAGTCGCTTGCAAAGTATGAGCAGCATCTTGATATCAACAGGCTTCAGCACATCACCGGTGTTGCATTTCTGACTTATGTTATCTGCAAACGCCTTGGTCTTAACTACAGATCTGCGGCAAGAGGCGCCACAATGCATGATCTTTTTTATTATGACTGGCGCGACGGCGAAACCGGAAAATGGCACAAGCTTCACGGCTACAAGCATCCGCAATATGCCTGCCTCAACGCTAAGGAGCTTGCGGCTGATTCCGATATGATTACGCTTAACTGTATTAAAAGGCATATGTGGCCGCTTACGTTTGTTCCGCCGAGATACGCCGAGGGCTATATTGTCAGCTTTGCCGATAAATACTGTGCAACGCGCGAGCTGATGTATTCGCTGAGCAAAAAATATAAGCAACGATTTTTAAAAGATGTTGAAAGGATCAGTCATGAGTAAAATCCCTCTGTATATTCTGTCGTTCTTCTTTTACAGCGCCGCCGGTTGGTTTGTTGAAAGTCTTTACCGTTCCATTGGCGAAAAGCGTATAATTAACAGCGGCTTTCTCACCGGTCCCATGTGTCCGATTTACGGCACGGGCGCGCTTGTTATGACGATTTTTCTTTATGATCCGTTTAAGGATAAGCCGCTTCTGGTCTTTTTGCTCGGAATGGTGCTTTGCGACATTGTGGAATATATCACAAGCGTTCTGATGGAGGCGCTTTTCCACGCAAGATGGTGGGACTACACCTATGAATTTTTGAATATCAAAGGCAGAATCTGTCTCAAGCACACTCTCTATTGGGGCATTGTTGCCTTAACATTTGTCAAGCTTGTCCATCCGCACGTTGATAGGGTTATAATGAGTTTTAATGTTAAAACAGTGCGGTTGATACTCATCGGAATTTTTGTTGTATTCTTTATTGACGTTGCAAATTCTGTAAGGAAAGCACTTGACATCAGAAAGCTTCAAATCAAGTTGGGCAAAATTCTTGATTCTATCGGCAGCACCTTCAACAGCGTTAAAACAACCTTTGAGGACAAGAAGAACTCTCTTCAGCAGTCGCTTGAAAACAAGGCGGACAAGCTGAACGACACCAAAACAGAAGCTTTTGAGCAGCTTATTGATATCATTCATGAGTTTGAGTTGAGGCTTTCAAAAGGCAGCAAGGATAAAAATGACAAAAATAAATACTCAAGCAGATTTTTCAGAAACAACCTTTCACTTGAAAAGAGTATCAGAAAACAGCTTGAGCGCATTCAAAAGCTTAGGGACGACATAAAATCCAATTTAAACGAGGACGGTGAAAAACAGTGACGGAAACTAAAAACAAGGTAACGGATATCCGAGTAAGAAGAACATACGATCAACTGACAGATGCTCTGATAAAGCTTCTTGCGCAAAAAAGCTTTGACGACCTTACTGTGCTTGAAATCTGCAACCAGGCCAATGTTCACAGAGCAACCTTTTATAAGCACTTTGTTGATAAGCATGATTTTCTCAACTGCTGTTTTAAGATGAAGCTTGCCGAACTTGAACTTGAAAAGACCGACAAGGATTTTTCGATTGAGCAGATGAACGAAAACTGCATGAAAATGATTAAAAAAGTGATTTCATTCATTGAAGATAACAAGGATTTTGTCTTTTGCGTCAGTTTTGAGCATTACTCATCGTCTTTCTCGAATTCACTTTCGGACGCCATTGCCGATTTTATTATTGAACAGATCAGATCCAAAGCCAGCTTCAGCGAAAAGCTCGGATATAATCTTCAGCTTATGGCATATTATTATTCCGGTGCAATAGTCAGCCTTGTACGCTGGTGGTCAACCTCGGAAAATGTTTGTTCAAAAAGAATGTTTCTTGAGTTTGCAAAAAGGAAGATTGATGATCTTTGCAATTATTTTGCTTCCTTTTCCGATGGCGAGCAGTCATAATCATCAAGAAAATTATATTTGAAGTCTCCCTTGTGATATCCTATAACGGTTTCAAGATTCACATTATGGACGCTTCTGAAAATATTCATTTCGATATTGGAGTTGGTCTTTCTAAATTGAGAGATCAACTCTTTCATTTCTTTCCGCTTTGAAAGGCTTTCATATTTTTCGGTACTGCAGGCCTCGGTAAAACGGCAGGCGCACTGCAAAAACTCAAGCGAGTTATATCTAACCCATGCCTTTATATCGCTCTCGCGCACCATGTAAAGCGGTCTTATCAGCTCCATTCCCTCAAAATTTTTGCTGTGCAGCTTCGGCATCATAGTCTTTATTTCGGCGGAATAGAGCATACTCATCAGCGTTGTTTCAATAACATCGTCAAAATGGTGACCGAGGGCAATTTTGTTGCAGCCGAGACTCTGCGCATTTTTATAGAGGTGTCCCCTCCTCATCCGTGCGCAGAGATAGCACGGAGAATTTTCAACGTCAACAACATAATCAAAGATTTTCGCTTCAAATATTTTAACGGGAATATCAAGAAGCTTTGCATTTTCGATAATCTTGTTGCGGTTAATGTCGGTATATCCCGGGTCAAGAACCAGATATTCGGCTTCAAAAGGAAAATCGCTGTGCTTTTGCAGATGCTGAATACATTTTGCAAGGAGCATTGAATCCTTACCTCCGGAAATGCAGACGGCTATTTTATCGCCGGGCTTTATCATTTCATATTCATTTATGCCGGCAATAAAGCGTTTCCAAATTTCCTTGCGGTATTTTTTGATTATGCTTCGTTCAATTTCAACGTTCTTTTCCATTAAATCACCAACTTAAGCCGTTCCTTAAAAACGTCCCAAACAGTACTGATTGATTCTATACTATTTATTGCAGGAATACACCCTGCGACTAAAAAATGAGTGAGACATAGCATGAACCGTCGGCTAAAACGGCTGCCTATGTCAAACGCAAAAAGCCTCCCTTGCCGAAGCGAGAGAAGCCTGAATGCAGATTGAATGTTTCGTCAGATTTTGAAGAGAACAAGCAAAGACGAAATGAGAGCAAGCACAAAGAAGATTGTTCCGCAAATCTTTGTGTACTTTGCAAGCTTTGCTTCCATTGTTCTGCCTTTGTTCTTGCCGAAGAAACTGTCTGCAGCGCCGGCGATGGCACCGGAAAGTCCCTCCTGCTTGCTTTCCTGAAAAAGAACAAGAACAATGATTATAACAGAAATAATTATGATAACAATAGACAGAATATACTGAAGAGCAGTCATGTTTTAACCTCCACAATTTTTATGCTTAG
Source organism: Clostridiaceae bacterium (assembly GCA_016292575.1). Lineage (GTDB taxonomy): Bacteria > Bacillota > Clostridia > Oscillospirales > Acutalibacteraceae > UBA6857. The sequence goes on from JAEDIH010000011.1 coordinate 13,005, forward strand.
ACATTTTATCACAAACAGGTAAGCAATGTCAATAGCATTTTTACACTTTTTGTCTTTTTGCGATAAAGCTGTTTGAATCAGCTCCATTTGCAGCATCGGAGCGCTCGCCGTATTCAAAAACAGGCTCTCCCTTTCCCTCAACAACGTCTCTTGTAATAGAGATTTTTGAAACGCCCGGTTCCGACGGAACGTCATACATAAACTTCATCAGAACCTTTTCAAACTGCGAGCGAAGTCCTCTTGCGCCCGTGTTGGTCTCAAGTGTTTTTTCGGCGATTGCGTCAAGTGCGCCATCGTCAAACTCAAGCTCAACTCCGTCCATTGAGAACATATATTTATACTGCTTCACAAGCGCGTTTTTCGGCTCTGTGACTATGCGGACAAGCGCGTTCTTATCAAGGGCATTCAACGCCGTAATGACCGGAAGACGGCCGACCAGCTCCGGAATAAGTCCGTATTTTACAAGATCATGGTGAACGACCTGCTGCATCAGCCGGCTTGCTTCAACCTCTTCCTTGCTTCTGATTTTTGCACCGAAGCCGAGACCCGAGTTGCCCATACGCTTTTCAACAATTTTTTCAATTCCGTCAAATGCGCCTGCACAGATAAACAGAATGTTTGTTGTGTCAATCTGAATGAATTCCTGCTGAGGGTGCTTTCTTCCTCCCTGGGGCGGAACGTTTGAAACAGTGCCCTCAAGAATTTTCAAAAGTGCCTGCTGAACACCCTCGCCGCTGACATCTCTGGTGATAGAGGTGCTTTCGGACTTGCGGGAAATCTTGTCAATTTCGTCAACATAGATAATTCCGCGTTCAGCCTTTTCAACGTCATAGTCAGCCGCTTGGATAAGCCTGAGGAGAATGTTTTCAACATCTTCGCCGACATAGCCCGCTTCAGTAAGCGTTGTTGCGTCTGCAATGGCAAACGGAACGTCAAGAATACGCGCAAGCGTCTGTGCAAGCATTGTTTTTCCAACGCCGGTAGGACCGAGCATTAAAATATTGCTCTTTGCAATCTCAACATCGGACTTGTTTTTTGAGTAAATGCGCTTATAGTGATTATACACAGCAACGCTGAGCGTGCGCTTTGCCTCGTCCTGACCGATAACATATTCGTCAAGGCGCGCTTTAATCTCATGCGGCTTGGGCAGCGAGGCAAAGTCAGCGTCGTTGCCTTTTTTGCGCTTTGCGTCCGGCTCCTCGTTTATAATCGACTGGCAAATGTCAATGCATTCGTCGCAGATATAAACTCCGGGACCTGCAATGAGCGTTCCCACTTCGCTTTGAAGCTTTCCGCAAAACGAGCAGCGCACCGGCTTATCTTTGTTTTCTTCAACTCTTGCCATAGGCTCTTTACCTCTTTTGGTTATCTTTTATAAAGAATTTTGTCAACAAGACCGTATTCAAGCGCTTCTTCGGCAAACATAAAGTTGTCGCGTTCGGTATCATGCGCAATAACCTCAATAGGCTTGCCGGTGTTTTCGGCAAGAATTTTGTTAAGTTTTTCCTTGGTCTTGAGGATCTGATCGGCAACAATCTTGATGTCGGTTGCCTGACCCTTTGCACCGCCGGAGGGCTGATGGATCATTATTTCGCTGTTGGGCAGAGCATATCTCTTGCCCTTTGCACCCGAGGAAAGCAGAAAAGCGCCCATGCTTGCCGCAAGACCCATGCAGATTGTTGAAACATCGCACTTGATATACTGCATTGTGTCATAAATTGCAAGACCTGCGGTTACGGAGCCGCCCGGACTGTTGATATAAAAGCTTATATCTTTTTCCGAATCCTGACTTTCAAGGAAAAGAAGCTGAGCCACAACAAGGCTTGCGGTTGTGTCGTTAACTTCATCTGAAAGAACAACGATTCTGTCGTTCAAAAGACGTGAGAAAATATCGTACTGGCGTTCGCCGCGGTTTGTCTGTTCAATAACATATGGTACCAATGCCATAAATTACGCCTCCTTGGAATGAAAATAATATACACTCTTACCGGCACAGCAAAACAGCAGGTGCCGGCAAGAAAATTCACTTTATTATTGTTGGAAGGCAAAAGGAAAACTAATCAGAAAATTATTCGGCATCTGCCGTTTCTTCCTGTTCCTCAGTCTTTTCCTCGGCCTTTTCCTTAGCAGCTCTGGGTTTTCTTGCGGTTGTTACTTTTGCGTTGTCTCTAACAAAGTCAATGGCCTTGTCGATAGCCATGTCCTTTTTAAGACCGTCGGCAGGAATAATGCGCTTAATCTGATCAAGCTCCATCTGATACTGGGAAGCAAACTTCTCGTATTCCTTTTCAATATCTTCATCGGATACTTCGATATTTTCAAGCTCTGCAATCTTTTCAAGAGCAAGGCGAATCTTGACCTGCTTTTCTGCGTCAGGCTTAGCCTTCTCTCTGTACTGCTCAACAGTCATGCCCATATACTTGAGATAGTTTTCAAAGCCGATGCCCTGCGATGAAAGCCTGTAATCAATATCCTTGATCTGATTATCAAGCTCGTTTTCAACCATAACGTCCGGAATTTCGGCAACAACATTTTCGGCAAGCTTGTCAAAAAGCTGAGCTCTGATTTCCCTTTCGTTTTCATCTTCCTTCTGCTTTTTGATTTCGTCGGCGAGACTCTTTTTAAGGTCGTCAACGGTGTCGCAATCTGCTGCGTCCTGTGCAAACTCGTCGTCAACTTCGGGAAGCTCCTTAACTTTTATCTCATGAAGCTTGATTTTGAACACAGCGTCCTTGTCGGCAAGCTCGGGAGTGTATTCGGTCGGGAATTTAACGTTTACGTCAAATTCATCACCGCTCTTGTGACCGATAATCTGCTCTTCAAAACCGGGAATGAATGAGCCGGAGCCGATGGTAAGCTCGTATTCCTCTGCTTTGCCTCCATCAAAAGCCTTACCGTCAACAAAGCCTTCAAAGTCGATAACGGCAATGTCTCCGTCCCTGACTTCGCGGTCTTCGGCAGATACGATTCTTGAGTTCCTTTCAACAAGCTCATTGATCTTGTTCTGAATTTCCTCATCGGTAGCCTCAACCTTTTTCTTGGTTGCCTTGAGCTCCTTATATGCTTTAAGCTCAACTTCAGGCTTGACATAAACTTCAACTGAAAGCGAAACACCCTCTTCTCCGATGGATTTTATATCGGCGGTTTTTGAGCCGACAACCTCAAGACCGGCTTCCTTGATGGCGCCCTCAACAGCATCGGGATAGCAGATATCAAGAGCTTCTTCATAAAGGAAGCCCTTGCCGTAGAAGTTTTCGGCCATTTTTCTGGTTACCTTGCCTTTACGGAAACCGGGGAGCGATATGCGGTTTTTCTGCTTATTGAAAGCCTTGACCTGTGCGTTTTCAAAATCTTCGGCACTGATTTCAATTTCAAGTGTGTAAAGATTGGTGTCCGTTTTTGTTGATGATTTAAGACTCATTTTAATACTCCTTTTTAACGGGTAAAAACACTCATATATACCCATTATGCATTTTAACCATAGTATTATATCAGCATTTGTTGAAAATTTCCATAGGTTTTTTTAAAATTTTACTTTATTTTAAAACTTTTCGATAAGCTTCGGACAAAATTTCAGGTAGTCGGCGGAAACAAGGTCAAATTTTATCCCGTCCTTTTCTCCGATAAACGCGTTATGAACCGAGGCACCGTGAAGATGACCATAAATGCAGCGCTCAACCCCCTCCTCTTTGAGCACATTGATAATCTCTGCACACTGCAAAAGCTTTGTAACGGGCGGATAATGGAGGAAGGCAATGAGGCTGCCGCCGAGCTTTTTTCCCTCGGATATTGACATTCTCAATCTGCCGGCTTCACGCAAAAGGACTTTTTTATCTGCGTTGTCCTCTGCGTCAAAAAACCAGCCGCGGCTTCCGCAAACAGTAACATCGCCGAAACGGTATGCATTATTGAAAAGGACGGATATGCTGTCAAATGATTTTTCCGCAAGGAAATTGTCCATCTTCCTTTTGGTGTTCCACCAATAATCATGATTGCCTTTTATGATAACCTTTTTTCCGGGAAGAGAATGAATAAAACGCAGATCGCTTTCCGCATTTTCAAGGCTCATTGCCCAGGAAATGTCGCCGGGTATCACAACAACATCATCTTCCTCAACAACTGAGCGCCAGTTGCTTTCAAGACGGTCAAGGTAATTATCCCAGCCTTTAAAAATATCCATCGGCTTATCCGTTCCGAGTGAAAGGTGTGTGTCTGAGAGCGCAAAGATGTTCATTCGATACCTCCCCTACAGACCGAAAGAAGTCCGAAAGGACTTCTTTGCAAAGCAGTAATAAAAGATTAATTAAGCTCAGATACCGAGCATTGTGTAAACAGCTTTTGCCATATCCTCCTTGCTGCAGCACCCGGTAAAGCGCGGCTCTTTGCCCCTGAGCGAGGAAAGCTGCGGCGGACAGGGAACGCCGCTCTCCTTTATGAGCAGCTCAACCTGTTCAAATTCGTCGGCGCCCGAATTATCCTTGCTGTCGATGGATTTGAGCACTGCGGCGGAAAACTTATAGGGATTAGCGGTTGAGGCAATAATCGTCTGCGTTTTATCGCCTGTCTTTTTGACATAGTCGTTATACACCTTAACGGCAACGGCGGTGTGTGTGTCAAGAAGATAGCCGTTTTTAAAGGTTTCGGAAATTGTTCGGTTGGTTTCCTCGTCATTGCAGCAGCCGGCTTCAAAAAGGTCAAAAATCTGCTTTTTAACGCACTCGTTGACCTCATATTCGCCTTTTTCGGAAAGGGACTTCATCCAGTCTCTTATCAGCGCGTCATCTTCGCCGCAAAGGTGGAAAAGCAGACGCTCAAGGTTTGACGAAATGAGAATATCCATTGAGGGCGACTCGGTTGTATAGAACTTTCTGTTCTTGTCATACTTGCCGCTTTCAAAAAAATCGGTAAGCACATTGTTTGCATTTGAAGCGCAGATAAGCTTTTTGACGGGTACGCCCATCTGCTTTGCATAGTACGCGGCAAGAATGTTTCCAAAGTTGCCGGTGGGAACAACAATATTGATCTCATCACCGTTTTTAATGCTGCCGTTTTCAATCAGATCGCAGTATGCGCTGATGTAATACACAATCTGCGGAACAAGACGTCCCCAGTTGATTGAGTTTGCCGAGGAGAACATCATGTTATTTTTCTCAAGCTTTTCTGCAACGGCGGGATCGGTGAAAATTGCCTTAACTCCGCTTTGCGCGTCGTCAAAATTACCGTCAATCGCACAGACGCCGACATTATTGCCCTCCTGAGTGGTCATCTGGAGCTTCTGCATAGGACTTACTCCGTCGTTCGGGTAAAAGACCATTATTTTTGTCCTGTCAACGTCCTTAAAGCCCTCAAGCGCAGCCTTTCCGGTATCTCCGCTTGTTGCAACAAGGATAATAATAGTCTTATCCGAGACAGTTTTTTTTGCGGCAACGGTGAGAAGATAGGGAAGAAGCTGGAGTGCCATGTCCTTAAACGCACAGGTAGGACCGCGCCAAAGCTCAAGAATATTCTTTCCCTCGGCAATCTTTTTTACGGGAGCAATCTTTTTGCTGCTGAACTTTCCCTCAGCATATGCTCCGCCCACGCAGTAGCTTATTTCCTCGGCTGTATAATCTGTGAGAAAAAGAGAAAGCACCTTTTCACATCTTGAAATATAATCTTTTCCGACAAGCGATGAAATAAATTCAGGAGTAATTTTCGGAAGCTCGGCAGGAACAAAAAGTCCGCCTTCCTTTGAGATTCCGTGAGCGATCGCTTCGGCGGAAGTCACTTTAACACCTTTATCTCTTGTACTTGTATAAAGCATAAACAATCCTCCGTTTAAAAATATGGATTATGATATCACACTTTTTTGAACTTGTAAAGTAAACTTAATTAATCATATACGTTTTGAAAAAGTCTCTTGCATTATCATAGAAGATTTTTTCCAGCAGAGGTTTTTCAAGTCCCCTTTCAAAAAGATAAGCTTTAAGGCATTTTACTTTTTCGAGCGAGTCAAGGCTTTTATCCATAACCGCTCCGTCAAAGTCACTGCCGATACAGACAAGGTTCTCACCGCCGAGCTCAAGCGCATGATATATGTGCTCATAGATAAGCTCATACACATTTCCTTTTCCGAGAAAAAGCGGATAAAAGCAAATGCCTAAAAGTCCGCCGGCGGAAAACAGCGTTTTTATCTGCCTGTCGTCAAGGTTTCTTTCATGAGGGCACAGAGCAGAACAATTAGAATGGGAAGCGATTACAGGCGTTTTTGAAAGCGATATGCAGTCGTAAAAGCCGCGGCGGTTGAGGTGCGAGACATCGGCAATGACTCCAAGCCTGTTCATTTCCGAAAGTGCCTCTTTTCCGAACGGCGTCAGTCCGTCAGCGTCCGGAAAAGAGGCGCCGAAGCCGAGCGCATTTGCGCCGTTCCATGTGAGAGTTACGGCTTTTACGCCCCTTTCCCTCCAAACAGAAATGTTATCAAGGCTGTTTCCGAAGCTCACGGCGTTTTCAAGTGTCAAAAACGGAGTAAAGCTTCTGTTTGCTGAGTTTAATATATGTTCCTTAAAGTAAACGTAATATTCTCCGGCTTTTTCAAAGGCTTTTTCCGGCGGAAAACTGTCGTTTATCCAGATTGCAAAGGCCTGTGTATATCTGTCAAAAGCCGCAGCTTTATCCAAAACAACGGCAGCGTCTGTTTTTCCGCCTGTCAAAGCGGTAACAGTGTCACAGTGAAGATCAAAATAATTCATATTCGCCTCCAAGAACGGAAAGATCAAATGCGTTTTTAATGTGGCAGAATTTATATATTCCCCTCTCGTCATGCCAGACCTCAAACACATCAAAGCGCGGCGATTTTTGCACCGGATGCGTTTGAAGATACATAACGGCTGTAAGAATTATCTTCCTTTGCTTTGTTTTGTCAACGGACTCGCGCGGCATTGAGACGCTCTTTTTGCTCCTTGCCTTAACTTCAACAAAGGCGATTGTGCTTTCGTCTTCGGCAATGATATCAATTTCGCCGCGGCGCGAATGGAAATTACGTTCTGTCACCGTATAGCCCTTTTCCCGAAGTCTTTCGCAGGCGAAGTCCTCCCCTGCCTTTCCGAGACTCGCTTTATCCATTGCTCTCACCGAAAAGCTTTTTCAAAAACGTTCTCCTGTGCTCCTCGCAAATGCCGTATCTGTCAATCATTTCATAGTGTAGCTTTGTACCGTAGCCCTTATGCTTTGCAAAACAGAACTGCGGATATTTTTCATCAAGCTCTCTCATATACCTGTCCCTTGTAACCTTTGCAAGAATGGACGCGGCCGCAACGGAAATACACTTTGCATCGCCTTTAACTATCGTATTTTCGTCAATATCAAGCCCGGGCTTTTGGTTTCCGTCAATCAGCGCAAGGTCCGGCTTTACATCAAGACCGTCAACCGCTCTCCTCATGGCAAGAAATGTTGCCTGAAGAATATTGATTTTGTCAATTTCCTTTGCGCTTGCCATTGCAACGGAATATGCAAGTGCTTTTTCCTTTACAACGTCAAACAGTGCCTCGCGCTTTTTTTCACTTATCTTTTTGGAATCGTTTATACCCTCAATCTCACAATCAACGGGAAGAATGACTGCCGCAGCGTAAACGGGACCGCACAAAGGTCCGCGCCCCGCTTCGTCTATTCCGCAAATGAGCTTATAGCCCCTATTATAATATTCCTTTTCAATGTCATAGTTCATGGCTTTCTCCTGATATGTATTACGAAACACTCCAAAGTTCCGGCTTTTTTATATTTAAAAAGCGGCAGGAAAAAACCTGCCGCCGTGGTGACCGAACTCAGATAACCTTACAGAAATTGAAGATTGAGGCCGGAAGCTCCTCCTTGTCCGCAGAAACGGTGAAGATGAACTTCTTATCCTGTGCTTCGGCAAGCTCATAAACGTCCTCAAGGAACTTTGCAAGCTCATTATAGTCCCTGCCGCCGATTCTGAGGGTGGCGTCAACAAGAATATCCGTAATGTCATAATTGCCGGCGCAAACGCCTGCAAGGAAGCCGTAGAATGCGTGATAGCCCTTTATTTCAAAATCATCGGTGGCAATGAGTCTTGCGCGACGATCAATGTCAAAAGTGAGTTTGGTTTCCTTTTCAACACAAACAACATTGCCCTTTGAGGTTTCTATCGCTTCGTTTAAGCAAGTGATAAGATGCTTGGTTTTTCCGGAGCCTTTGTGTCCTAAGATAAGAGAAATCATAATAAATTTCCTCCTTTATATAATTTCCACTTCCGTGGATTTTTTACGTCTTTATTGTATCACATTGAAAGCCTTTGTTCAAGTATTTCTTTTTCTTTTTCATAGCCGGGTTTTCCGAGCAGGGCAAACATATTCTTCTTATAGCTTTCAACGCCGGGTTGATCGAACGGATTGATTCCGAGAACATAGCCCGAAACGGCGCATGCCTTTTCAAGGAAATAAATAAGGTATCCGAGATTTTCCTCATTCATTGCATCAATATCAAGAACAATGTTAGGCACTCCGCCGTCGTTATGGGCAAGAACAGTACCCTCAAAAGCCTTTCTGTTGACGAACGCCATGGTCTTTCCTGCAAGGAAGTTGAGTCCGTCAATATTTCCGGCTTCCTCCTTGATGACAATTTCCTCCTGCGGCTTTGCAAAGTTAAACACCGTTTCAAACATGATGCGCTCGCCCTGCTGAATATACTGACCGAGAGAATGAAGATCGGTTGAAAAAACAGCGGAGGTCGGGAAAAGCCCCTTGCCCTCTTTGCCCTCGCTCTCGCCGAAGAGCTGCTTGATCCATTCATTCATCATGGTAAAGCACGGCTCATATGAAACAAACATTTCGGTAGCCTTGCCCTTGTTATAGAGAGCATTCCTGATTGCAACATATTTGTAGCAGTCGTTTTCAGCAATCGAATCTTTCATAAGCTCTTCTCTGGCCTTTGCCGCGCCGCTCATGAGTGAATCGATATCAATACCTGCCGCAGCAATCGGAAGAAGACCGACTGCGGTGAGCACGGAGTATCTTCCGCCAACGTCATCGGGAACAACAAAGGTTTCGTAGCCCTCGCTGTCGGCAAGAGACTTGAGCGTTCCCTTAGACTTGTCGGTTGTAACATAAATCCTTTCCGCTGCGCCCTTTTCGCCGTATTTTTTAATGAGCAGCTCACGGAAAATGCGAAATGCAATGGCAGGCTCTGTGGTCGTTCCGGATTTTGAAATTACATTGACCGAAAAATCCTTGCCGTTGCAAATTTCAATAAGCTGCGAAAGAGCGGTAGAGCTTATGCTGTTGCCGGAAAAGTAGATTGCCGGAGTACCCTTGCGAAGCACATTATAATTCTGTGATTTAATGAATTCAATAACCGCTCTTGCGCCGAGATAGGAACCGCCGATGCCGATAACAATAAGAATTTCGCTGTTTGAGGCAATCTTCTTTGCGGCCGTTTTGATACGTGCAAACTCTTCTTTGTCATAATCGACCGGGAGATCAACCCAGCCTGTAAAGTCGCTGCCTGCTCCGGTTTTTTCGTGGAGCATTTTATGGGCAGCCTTAATCTTTTCGGAATATGAATTAATTTCTGAATCCGACAAAAAAGCGGAAACGTACTTATCTGTTAATTTTACTGACATTTTTAATCCTCCTGTGCAATGGAAAAAAGCGTTATTTTGTTATTTTAATACATTTGCTAAAAATTGTCAACCTAATTTTGATTTTGCTGTTTTGAAAATATCTAAACATCTGAGAAATACAACAATTTGTGCGCTGCATAGGCTAAGGAAGCTCTGATTAAATCTGATGTACAGATTACGCCGTCAGATTTTTCGTCAGATTGTGCAAAAGGCGCGCAGGAATCCTGTCGGATTTCAAGCGGCTTTTGTGCAATATGGCGGAAAAGATGCAAGTAAGATGTGCATCAAAGCGTATGCTGCGATTTATTCAGAGGTTCCTTAAGCCCTTACGCTCAAGGAGCGCAGCAGACGCATCAGCATATCGCCGAAATTGATTTTGCGGATTTCAACGGGTGAAACAATATTATAGCTTGCGATGACATTACCGTCGATTTCAAAGTCAAGAGTGCCGAGTATCTGACCTTTTTCAACCGGAGCTTCAACACTCAAAGCAAGATTGATTTTCGGCTGAATTTTCGCTCCCGTTCCCGTTTCAAGCGTCATTGGCAGCACTTTTTCAACCTGCGGAGTAACAGATTGCTCTATTCCCTTAATGACATTTACATCTGTAATAAGACTGCTGTCAAAATTCGGCGTAACGGTTTCGTAGTTTGCGAAGCCATGGTTTAGAAGTGCCTTTGCGCCCTCAAAACGGTCCGTGCTGTTTTCCGCACCGAGAACAACGGCGATAAGATGCAGATTTTTTCTCATCGCGCTTGCGCTGATGCAGTGACCGGCTTTTGAGGTTGTTCCTGTTTTTAGTCCGGTTGTTCCCTTATAAAAGCGGACAAGCTTGTTTGTGTTAACAAGCTCTGTTGCTCCCGAGCGCAGCGAATCCATCCAGACGGTCGTATAATTTTGAATCCGCTCATGGCTCAACAGCTCACGGGACATAAGCGCAATATCATAAGCGCTCGTGAGGTGATTTTCGGTATCATCGTCAAGTCCGGTGCAATTTTCAAAATTCGTATCCTTCATGCCGAGCTCATTCGCCTTTGCGTTCATGAGCTTCACAAAGCCCTCCTCGCTTCCGGCAATATGCTCGGCAAGGGCTGTGCAGGCGTCATTGGCGCTGCCGATTGCTGCTGCGCGCAAAAGCTCGTCAACCGTCATTGTCTCGCCCTCCTTGAGCCAGATCTGCGATCCGCCTTTTCCGGCTGCTGCGGTGCTTGCGGTTACTTTGTCCTCAAGCGAAAGCTTGCCGCTGTCAATCCTTTCTATTACGAGTAGCAACGTCATGATTTTTGTGACTGAGGCGGGATATAGTCTTTCGTGTTCATTTTTTCCAAGCAGAAGCTTTCCGTTTGAAACGTCCATAAGCACATAGCTTTTTGCTTTTACATCAAGCTTTTCCTCTTCGTTTGCCGAAAAGACGGATAAACTTGAAAAAGTCCCTGCTATTATAATGCAAAGCAAAAACGAAATTATTCTTTTCATGCAATCAACTCCTCATAATTATATATGACGCCGAAAAGAAAATTAAAACAAAATATTGAAAAC
>JAEDIH010000012.1 GCA_016292575.1 Clostridiaceae bacterium
GCGGGGGAAAAGCCGCATTTCGCTTCCATTGCGCCTACAGTTAAGTTGTGCAAAACCCACCTTGCCTTCGGACGCCGCTTTCATCTGCAAACAGCAACGGCGAGTGGGAATTAATTTACGCCTTAAAAGCATATAGTAACTGCTTTTCAAGTCGCGGCTTTCTGCAAAAAAGACAAAATCTAACATCTAATATCTAAAATCTAAAATCTAAATTCGGTCGCGGCTTTGTGCAAAAAAGATAAAATCTAACATCTAACATCTAAAATCTAAATTCGGTTTGCCTTATACGCTGAACTTTCCTGCGTCCGCAGGAGTTTTAAATTCATTTATTGTATAGGTAGTCGTTGAACTCGAAGAGATGACCTGGATTCTTGCAAGCTCGTCTCCCTTAAAAAAGAATTTCCTTACGTTTCCGTTTGAATCAGTAACATAGTTCACCTGACAAAGCTGTTTGTCAAGGAATTCAAGCGTTGAAGAAATTCCCGTCTTCGGGAACTGGATTTTTCCTGCAAGGTCAGTAACATTGAAGCCAGAGGAGAAAATATCGTTTATCTGCACACTCTTTCCGTCAATGACAAAGTACATGAGAGCGCTCTTGCGGTCATAGATGATTCTTGCAGGTCTGTTGGTCTCAAAATCTGTCTCTATGGCAACCATGCCGTTCCTTTCGGCAAAAGTGACCGTGCGTCCGCCAAGCTCCGAAACATTCGTTTTGAACGTCATCTGATAGTTTCCGTTTTCAACCATGTTTGTATATTTAAGAACCTTATATGAGCTTTCGGTAATTTTTGCCGTTGCGCCTGCGGTAAACTTGGGCAGCTCGCCGTAAATAATCGTGTTGCCCTCCTTGCGGTAGGGTCTGACCGAGAACATATACGAGCCGTTGTCAAGGTTCGTAAGGGTATATGTCCTTGCACTCTTCACGTCGTCAAGAATAAGACTGTAGCGCCGTTCGGGGTTGTAGTAGTACACCTGATATCCCGTTGCACCGGCAACAGCGTTCCACTTGAGCTGAACGGCGTTCGGTTTCGGATATGAAATGCTTACGCTTTCCGCAGGAGCAGGTCTTGTGATGGCCTTGAGCACCGGTGAATACGCACTGCGGTAATATTTGTTGTTAACAAGCTTATACGCTCTGACAACATAACGGTAGGTTGTTCCGGGCTTCAGGTTTTTGACGGTTGCCTTGGTTGTTGAAACCATTGCAACTTTTGTGTATTCCTTTGTTTTGAGGTCATACGAAAAAACCGAGTAGCCCGCTGACTTGCCCGTGATAAACGGACTTCTGTTCCAGGTCAGGGTGAACGAATTATGTGTAGATTCGCTGACCTTGAGGCCGGTAACGGTCTGCGGAACAATGTTAAAAGTAACGGTCTTGCTGCTTCTGTAGCCGTTCTTTTGGATACCGGTCACCGTTACCTTTCCCGTTCCGATGCTCCTGTTTGAGGAATAGCTGACCGTGTAATGCGTTCCCTTTTTCAGGGTCTTTTTGCCGTAGGTAACCTTAACGGTTGGGGTAAGATTCTTTCCGGTATATGTGACCGAGGATGTAACCTTGACAGTGCATTTTGACATCTTGACCGTTGGCGCAACAATCTTGAACGAGAGGGTTTTGCTGCCGCTATATCCGTTCTTACTCACGCCGGTAACGGTCACCTTGGCCGTTCCGACATTTTTGTTTGAGGAATACTTAACGGTATAATGCGTTCCCAATTTAAGCGTCTTTTTGCCGTAGGTGACGGTGACCTTCGGCTTTTGCGCCTTTCCGTTATAGGTAACGGACGAGACGGCAAGCTTTATCTTGCAGTTTGAAATGTGCACCGTTTTTGAGGCGGCCTCGGCAATAACGGCCGTTCCGGACGGAAGAACCTGTGCAATATATGCCGAAGAAAAAATCATCAGCGCGGCAATAAGAACCGAAAGCAAGCCGCATTTCAAGTGTTTTTTTCGCATGATATATCCTCCTCTGGAAAATTTTGTTCTTTGTTACTTTGTATTGACGTATGAAACAAAGCGCATGAAGCCCTCCTTGCCCTCCTCGGTGCGTTTATAAACGCCTGCGTGCTCCAGTACCTTTGAAAAGACGATTCCGATCTCTTTTTTGAGGATATCCTGAGTGTTTTCCTTTGTAAAGTTATATTTATCCCTGAACGATGAAAGCCATTGAGCGTGCTTTGAAAGTACGCCGTCTTTTGAGATGTCCCGGTTTTCAAGGATAGCCTTTTCCAAAAGAGCAATCTCGTTTTTAAGTCTTGCCGGAAGAACGGCCAGACCCATAACTTCAATAAGACCTATGTTTTCCTTTTTGATGTTGTGCAGCTCCGGGTGCGGATGGAAAACGCCGAGCGGATATTCCTTTGTTGTAATATTGTTGCGAAGCACAAGATCCATTTCAAAGTCCTCGCCCCTGCGCCTTGCAATGGGCGTAACGGTGCTGTGCTTTTCGCCGTCCGTTTCGGCAAAAATGAAGCATTTCTCATCCGTATAGCCGCGCCAGGCGGTAAGGATTTTATCGGCAAGGTCAACAAGTCTGTTTTTATCCTTTGCACGGATACGGATAACGGACATCGGCCATTTTACAATGCCGCTTTTCACATCCTCAAAGCCCTTGAATGTTACAGCCGTTTCAATCGGAGCCTTTGCCATTGCGAATTCATAGCGTCCGCCCTGAAAATGCTCGTGGGAAAGGATTGAGCCGCCGACAATCGGAAAACCCGCATTGGAGCCGATGAAGTAATGCGGAAAAAGCTCAGTAAAATCCAAAAGCTTTTTGAAAGTGCTTCTGTCGACTTTCATCGGAATATGCTTTTTGTTGAAAACAATGCAGTGCTCGTTGTAGTAAACATAGGGCGAATACTGAAAGCCCCAGTCCGCGCCGTCAATGGTTATGGGAATAATGCGGTGGTTCTGCCTTGCCGGGTGGTTCATTCGTCCGGCGTAGCCCTCGTTTTCCGGGCAGAGCAGACATTTCGGGTAGCCGCCCTGCGGCGCAAGCTTTGCCGCGGCAATCTCCTCCGGTGTTTTTTCCGGTTTTGAAAGGTTAACGGTGATATCAAGCGTGCCGTACTCGCTTTCGCTCTTCCATTTGAGATCGCGGCTGACTCGGTAGCGGCGTATGTAATCGCTGTCACAGGAAAGCTTATAGTAATAATCGGTTGCCTTTTGGGGCGACTGCTCATAAAGCGAAGAAAACCTTTGAGCAACAAACGACGGACGCGGAACAAAAACGCTCATCAGCTTGGTATCAAAGAGATCGCGGCACGTCACCGTGTTTTCAATAAGCCCCTTTTCGGCGGCAAAATCAAGCAAAGCGCCCAGCACACTTTCAAGCTGCACCTCGCCGCTTGGAATCTCGCAGTCCTCAAAGCTGTCAAGAGCGAGAATTTCCAGCAGGCGGTTTGTGCAAAAGGTTACGTCGTTCTTTTCAATAAGACCGCAGTCGAGCGCATATTTTACAAGAAGTTTAATTTGCTTATATATCATTACAAAGCCTCCGTGTTGTTTTTTTACGGGTGCTGCCGAAAAAAGCCCCGGCACCTGATTATAATGCCGACAAAAGCCGACTATACATTATAATAATACACCAAAACGCACCGCGAATCAATATCCCGGAAACATTTTTCTTCGCCTGCGCAGTCAGAGAAACGGGCAGCTGCTTTGTTATAAAGCTATTTTAACTTTAATACATCAGACTTATAAGCGGTTAAAAATTCGGATTGAGCTTTAAAAAGGAGGAGAGGGATAACTTTATTGAGCAAAAGAGACGAAAAAAGGGCCGGTGCTTTTGCACCGACCGCAATTTTTTATTATTCTGTACTATCAAACAAGCTCGATGATGCACATCTCAGCCGCGTCTCCGCGACGGGGACCTGTTTTGATAATACGGCAGTAACCGCCGTTAACGTCCTTATACTTCGGGCCGAGCTCGTCAAAAAGCTTCTTAACAACATCCTCCTTGGTGATGTATGCAAGAGCCTGACGCTTGTTGTGAAGTGTTGCTTCCTTGCCGAGAGTAATCATTTTCTCAGCCATTGAGCGAACTTCCTTTGCCCTCGTGACGGTGGTTTCAATGCTGCCTTTCTCCAAGAGATAAGTAACCATACCTCTGAGCATTGCCCTGCGGTGATCGCTGGTTCTGCCGAGCTTTCTGGTACCTGCCATTTGAAATCACTCCTTTTGTTGAAAAATCAGATTATTCGTCTTCGGATCTGAGGTCAAGATTGAAAGAATGGAGCTTGTTGATAACTTCATCAAGCGACTTCTTTCCGAGGTTTCTGACTTTCATCATATCCTCTTCGGTCTTTGTCGTGAGATCCTCCACAGTGTTGATTCCCGCGCGCTTCAGGCAATTGAAAGAGCGCACGGACAAGTCAAGTTCCTCAATGGTCATCTCAAGGACCTTTTCCTTTGCGTCCTCGCCTTTGTCAACCATTATCTCGGTATTATACGCCTCTCCCGACAGATCGCCGAAAAGAGCGAGATGTTCGTTGAGAAACTTGGCTCCGAGGGAAACCGCCTCTGTTGCAGAGATCGTTTTATTTGTCCAGACCTCAAGCGTAAGCTTGTCAAGGTCCGTAACCTGACCGACACGTGTGTTTTCAACTGTGTAATTAACCTTAAGCACCGGTGTGTAGATCGAGTCTATTGCAATTACACCGATCGCCGGCTGCATGAGCTTTTTGTTCTGCTCTGCCGAAACATATCCACGACCCTTATCGCAAGTGATCTCCATGCTGACATGGGCGTCCTTGTCAAGGGTGCAAATGTGGCTTTCCGGATTGAGAATTTCAACTTCTGAATCGCATTTGATGTCACCCGCAACGATCTCACCTTCTCCGGAAGATTCGATATAAATCGTTTTGGGACCGTCGGAGTGGATTTTGAGGATAACACGCTTGAGATTCAGAACGATCTCCGTCACGTCCTCTTTAACTCCGGGAATGGTTGAAAATTCATGAAGAACGCCGTCAATTTTAACGCTTGTGATAGCGTAGCCGGGAAGGGAGGAAAGAAGAATCCTCCTCAGGCTGCAGCCGAGCGTTATGCCGTATCCCCTTTCAAGGGGTTCAACAACGATCTTGCCGTAAGTTCCGTCCGGTGCGAGTTCAGCTGTCTCGATTCTGGGCTTTTCAATTCCTATCATGCAAAACCCTCCTTATTCTGTTGTGGATGTGTGTTACGGACACCGCCGATTACTTGGAATAGAACTCGACGATGAGGTGTTCTTCAACCGGTACTTCGATCTGCTCGCGCTCCGGAAGAGCAACGACCTTTGCCGAAAGAGCTTCGGCGTTGAGATCAAGCCAAGAGGGAACGGGTCTTGAAGCGTTGGCTTCGAGAACGGTCTTGAACTTTGCGCTGTCCTTGCTCTTGGATTTGATTGAAACCGTGTCTCCGGCTTTAAGGAGATATGACGGAATGTCAACCTTTTTGCCGTTTACTTCAAAGTGGCCGTGGGTAACAAGCTGCCTTGCCTCCGCTCTGGACGAAGCCCAGCCGAGGGTATAGACAACGTTGTCAAGGCGGCTTTCGCAGATGCGAAGAAGGTTTTCACCGGTTACGCCTGCCTTGCGCTCAGCCATAAGGAAATACTTGTGGAACTGTCCTTCCTGAATACCGTAATAACGTCTTGCCTGCTGCTTTGCGCGAAGCTGAAGTCCGTATTCGGAGTTCTTACTGCGGTTCTGACCGTGCTGGCCGGGGGCGTAGGAACGACGCTCAAAGGCACATTTGCCGGTATAGCATCTGTCGCCCTTGAGGAAGAGCTTCTTACCCTCGCGGCGGCACAGTTTGCATACTGCACCTGTATATCTTGCCATTGATTCTTACCTCCCGTTATACGCGTCTTCTCTTGGGCGGGCGGCAGCCGTTGTGGGGGATCGGAGTAACGTCCTTAATCATCGTTACATCGAGTCCTGCGGTCTGCAAGGCTCTGATAGCGGCCTCGCGTCCTGCACCCGGTCCTTTAACATATACTTCAACAGTTTTCATGCCGTGCTCCATTGCAGCCTTGGCAGCCGTTTCAGCGGCGGTCTGGGCGGCAAAGGGAGTGGATTTCTTTGAGCCTCTGAAGCCCATTTCGCCGGCACTTGCCCATGACACAGCGTTACCCTGAGTATCGGTGATGGTAACGATGGTGTTGTTGAAGGTGGATTGAATATGGGCCGCGCCGCGCTCAATGTTCTTGCGCTCACGGCGACGACGAATGGTTGCAACTTTTTTACCAACCTTAGCAGCCATAATTAGCCTCCTCCTTTAGCTTATTTCTTCTTGTTAGCAATAGTCTTCTTGGGTCCCTTGCGTGTGCGGGCGTTGGTCTTTGAACGCTGACCTCTAACGGGAAGACCCTTTCTGTGACGAACGCCGCGATAGCAGCCGATCTCGGTGAGTCTCTTAATGTCGAACGCAGTTTCTCTTCTGAGGTCACCTTCAACCTTAAGGTTATGGTCGATATACTCACGAAGCTTTGAAACGTCGTCTTCGGTCAGGTCCTTAACTCTTGTATCGGGGTTAATGCCTGTTGCAGCGATGATATCGTCTGCGGTTTTGCGACCGATTCCGAAAATATAGGTAAGAGCAATTTCAATCCTCTTGTCTCTCGGAAGGTCAACACCTGAAATACGAGCCATTTGTCAGTTACACCTCCAAATCTGGTTTAAGCGCCATTAGCCCTGACGCTGCTTGTGCTTGGGATTTTCGCAGATCACCATGATCTTTCCCTTGCGTTTGATAACTTTGCACTTCTCGCAAATTTTCTTTACAGAAGGTCTGACTTTCATTGTGAACTACCTCCTTTAAAAATGAACCTGTCGGTTAATAATGCTTTACAGGCGGCCGACAATTTGCTGGGTTTGCGTTTGTTGGCGAGCAGATTTTTCGCTCTCGGTGCATAAGGGTTCGCAGGCAATACTTTGTGTATTGGCAAGAAGCATTATGTGCTGAGACGGAAAAGATGCCGTCAAGAAACGTGAAGCCATGCGAATTATTGGTCGCTTACTTGGATCTCCATGTGATGCGGCCCTTAGTCAGGTCGTATGGAGACATCTCGACCGTGACTTTGTCTCCGGGAAGGATGCGGATGTAATTCATTCTCAGCTTTCCGGAAATGTGGGCAAGAATTTTGTGGCCGTTAGCAAGCTCGACCTGGAATGTTGCGTTCGGAAGAGCCTCAACAACAGTGCCTTCAATTTCGATCATATCCTGTTTTGACATAACTTTTACCCTTTCAAATCAGTGAATTGTTTGAGTGCTTTCCGCAGTTTGCGGTTTGTCTCCATTGAGGAGCGATCAACGAACAATGCGGTCTTTTCAACGTGGCGGGGATTTTTCGCCTTGGCTCTTTCAAGCGGGCGCTCCTTTCCGTTGCAAAGGAAGACCTTGTTTTTTTCAAAGCGTACCACCGCAAGCAGTCGCCCTTTGTCGCGTCCTGCTTTTGACAGCACTACCTGCCCTTTTTCAAACTCCATCGTGGTGCTCCTCATTCCTTTGTGAGGATCACCGGGCCGTCCTTTGTAACGGCAATGGTGTTTTCAAAGTGAGCGGAGAGCTTTCCGTCGGCGGTTTTAACCGTCCAGCCGTCGGAAAGTCTTTTGATAGCTTTTGTTCCCTGATTGATCATCGGCTCAATGGCGATTGTCATGCCCGGTAACAGGCGAACGCCCCGGCCGGCGGTTCCGTAATTCGGAACGGCGGGATCCTCGTGGAGCTCTTTTCCAACTCCGTGACCCGTGTACTCGCGTACAACGGAGAAGCCCCTTTCCTCGCAATAGCGCTGAACGCACGAGCCGATATCGCCGATTCTGCCGCCGGGAACAGCAACCTTGATTGCCTCATAGAGACTCTCCCTGGTCACGTCTATCAGCCGCTGTGCCTCGTCGGAAATTTTTCCGCAGGCAAATGTGGCGGCGTTGTCGCCGTTAAAGCCGTGCTTTTTTGCTCCGAGGTCGATGCTTACGATATCGCCCTCTTTAAGGATACGCTCCTTGCTCGGAATGCCGTGAATTACTTCATCGTTTACGGAAATGCATGCGGTGGCGGGAAAGCCGTATAAATGCAGGAAGTTGGGCTCGGCACCCTGACTTATAATGTATTCATAGGCAATACGGTCAATTTCGGCGGTTGAAACGCCGGGCTTTACCGCTTCCCCTGCCACTCTCAGTGCTCCTGCGGAAATTTTGCAGGCTTCCTTCATGAGCGAAAGCTCACGAGTGGTTTTGAGCACAATCATGCTTAATCCTCCAATGCTTTGAGGGTGAGCGCGGTCGTATCGCTGACCTCCTCCTGTCCCTCAACAACAACAAGCTTGTTCTTTTTCCTGTAATAATCAACAAGCGGTTCTGTCTGCTCGTGATAAACCTTCAAACGTTCAAGGACGGTTTCCTCCCTGTCGTCCGTGCGCTGAACAAGCTGTGCGCCGCAGCTGTTGCAAACGCCGTCCTTTTCCGGCTTCTTATAAAGAAGATGATAGGAAGCGCCGCAGCCGCTGCAGACTCTGCGTCCGGAAAGCCTTTGAACAATCTTCTCGTCGGGCACCTGAATGTCAATAACTTTGTCAATTTCAATGCCCATATCGTCAAGAGCCTGTGCCTGCGGCACGGTTCTCGGAAAACCGTCAAGGATAAATCCGTTTTTGCAGTCGTTTTCTTTAAGCCTGTCTCGAATGATGCCTATTACGACATCGTCGGGAACAAGCAGACCTTTGTCAATGAATTCCTTAGCTTTAATACCCATTTCCGTCTGCGCTTTGAGCGCGGCGCGGATGATATTGCCTGTTGATATCGCCGGAACGGAAAGATGCTCGGAAATTATCTCGGCCTGAGTGCCCTTGCCGGCTCCCGGCGCGCCCAATAAGATAAGCTTCATCAGGTATCACCTCAAAAAGTATTAGTCAAGGAAGCCCTTGTAGTGTCTCATCATCATCTGGCTTTCAAGCTGCTTAACGGTTTCAAGCGCAACACCGACAACGATGATGAGCGAGGTGCCGCCGAGCGAAAGAGCCATGGGCTTGTTGATGAGCTTTGTGAAGATCGTCAAAAGATTCGGGAACAGGGCAACAACCGAAAGGAGAAGTGCGCCCAGCAGCGTGATTCTTGAAAGGATCTTCTTGATATAATCGGAGGTCGGTTTGCCCGGACGGATACCGGGGATCATACCGCTGTTCTTTCTGATGTTATTTGCCATCTCAACCGGATTATACTGAATGCTTGCATAGAAATATGCAAAGAACAGAATAAGGAAGAAGTAAAGAATAGCGTAGAACCAGTGGTCGGTTGAGAACATCTTGAAGAATGTCTCCCAGCCCGTATCCTTAATCTTATCCTCCGAAAGGAAAAGCTGAACCGTTGCAGGAAGGGAAAGAATTGAGGAAGCGAAGATAACGGGAAGAACACCGGACATATTGACCTTGATGGGAATGAAGGTGCTCTGGCCGCCGTACATCTTCCTGCCGACAACTCTTTTTGCGTACTGAACCGGAATTCTGCGTTCCGAATTGTCCATCCAGACAATGAATGCAATCATTGCAAGCAGCAGAACAACAACGATGGGAACGAGGGCATAGTATGCTTCGTCCATTTCAAGGTAGCCATACATCTGAACGCAGAGTGTGGGAATACGCGCAACGATACCTGCGAAAAGGATAATGGAAATACCGTTTCCGATACCCTTATCGTTAACCTGCTCGCCGAGCCACATGATGAACGCGGAGCCGGCGGTCAGAACGAGGATAACAACAAGACCCTGGAGAACTGCGGAAATGCCCGTGAAGAGCTGATCCGAAGCGTCCATAACAACAAATCCCTTTGCACGCAGATAGATGAAATATGCGGTGGACTGCATAAGAGCCAGAGCGATTGTTGTATATCTCGTGATGGTTGCCATCTTCTTTCTGCCCTCTTCGCCCTCCTTTGAAAGCTTTTCAAGAGCGGGGATTGCAACAGCAAGAAGCTGGATGATAATTGAACTGTTGATGTAAGGTGTAACGCCCATTGCGAAAATTGTTCCGTAGTTGAACGCTTCACCGGTCATCATGTTGAGGTAGTTCATGAAGGACTCGCTGCCTTCGGGTGTAATTCCGTCAGTGATATTGGTGAACGGAACGGGGATAGCGGCACCGATCCTGAAGATCAATACTATAAGTGCCGTGAAAAGCATTTTCTTTCTGAGATCTGCAATTTTCCAAGCATTTATAAATGTACTAATCATTTCAGATCACCTCGGCCTTTCCTCCGGCCGCCTCGATCTTCTGCTTGGCTGAATCGCTGAAAGCATTCGCCTGAACGGTGAGAGCCTTGGAAAGCTCGCCGTTTCCGAGAACCTTTACGCCGCCGAGAACCTTTTTGACAAGTCCCTTTGAAACAAGGGCGTCAACCGTCACGGTCTCTCCGGCCTCAAAAGCCTTGTCAAGAGCAGCAACGTTTACGATTGCCATTTCGATTCTGAAAATATTGTTGAAACCTCTTTTGGGAAGTCTTCTCTGGAGGGGCATCTGACCGCCTTCAAAGCCGGGACGCATTCCGCGGCCTGCTCTGGCCTTCTGACCCTTGTGACCTTTACCGGCGGTTTTACCCTGACCGGAACCTGCGCCGCGTCCGATTCTCTTGCGAGCCTTGGTTGAACCGGCTGCAGGTGAAAGTTCGTGCAATTTCATTTTTCGCACCTCCTTGCTTTATGCTTCGGTAACCTCGATAAGGTGAGCTATTTTTCTTACCTTACCTTGAGTCTGTGGGTTATTCGGCTGAGTAGCCTCGTCCCCGATTTTGCGAAGACCGAGAGCATGGGCGGTAGCAATCTGATCTTTTTTGGAGCCGATAAGACTTCTTACAAGCTTAACCTTAATCATTGTTACGCCCTCCTTAACCTAAAATTTCCTGAGCGGTCTTTCCGCGTACTGCGGCAACCTCGTCAACATTGCGAAGCTTTGAAAGACCGTCAAGCGTTGCTCTTACAACATTGCAGGGATTGTTTGAGCGAAGAGCCTTTGTGCGGATGTCCTTGATTCCGACTGTTTCAACAACAGCACGGACGGGACCGCCGGCGATAACGCCGGTACCGGGTGCGGCAGGCTTGAGAAGAACAACGCCTGCGCCGAACTTACCGATGATCTCGTGGGGAATGGTCGAGCCCTTGAGGGCAACCTTCATGAGATTCTTTTTCGCGTCCTCGATACCCTTACGGATAGCGTCGGGAACTTCGCCCGATTTTCCGAGACCGAAGCCAATAGTTCCGTTTCCGTCACCGACAACCACAAGAGCTGCAAACTTGAAAATGCGACCGCCCTTAACGGTTTTGGAAACACGGTTGATGGCAACAACGCGCTCTGTAAGTTCATAAGCCGATGCATCAATCTTATTCATAAATCAATATCCTCCTTGCTTAGAACTTCAGGCCGCCGGCACGGGCGCCGTCTGCGAGTGCCTGAACACGACCGTGGTATACATAGCCGCCTCTGTCAAAGACACATTCGGTAATGCCTTTTTCAGCGGCACGCTTTGCAAGAAGCTCGCCAACCTTGGTTGCTGCTTCTTTGTTTCCGCCGTACTCAAATTCCTTTTCCACCGTTGCTGCCGCAGCGAGGGTAACTCCGTTCGCGTCGTCAACAAGCTGTGCATAGATGTGGTTGAGTGAACGGTAAACGCTCAGACGCGGACAAGCCGCTGTACCGCTGATCTTAGCGCGTACTCTTTTGCGTCTTTTAAGTCTTGCTTTATTGCTGTCTTTTTTGCTGACCATAGAAATTTCACTCCTTTACCAATCTTATTTACCCTTACCGGCTTTACCTTCTTTGCGGCGGATATGCTCGGTGGCATATTTGATTCCCTTGCCCTTATAAGGCTCCGGCGGACGCTTTTCGCGGACTTCGGCGGCGAACTGACCAACCTTCTGCTTGTCGGCGCCGTGGATAATAATCTTGTTCGGAGCGGGAACTTCAACGGTGATTCCGTCCTTTTCGGGCATGATAACATCGTGAGAATAACCGATCTTCATAACAAGGTCGGTGCCCTTCTTTTCCGCACGGTAACCGATACCGTTGATTTCAAGCTCCTTTTTGAAGCCGTTTGAAACACCCTCAACCATGTTAGCAATGATTGTGCGGGTAAGACCGTGAAGTGATCTGTATTCCTTGTCATCATTGGGACGTGTAACGATGATCTCGTTGCCTTCCTTTGTGACAGACATATTTTCGTGGACGGTGTGGGTAAGAGTACCCTTTGCGCCCTTGACGGTAACGGTGCTGCCGTCAATCGTAACGTCTACTCCTGCGGGAACAGCAATAGGCTTTCTTCCAATACGTGACATTTCAGCACCTCCTTACCAGATGAACGCAAGGACCTCGCCGCCAACGTTGGCTTTGCGGGCTTCCTTGTCGGTCATGATGCCCTTTGAGGTTGAAAGAATGGCAATGCCGAGACCTTTCATAACCTTGGGCATATCCTCACAGCTCGTATAAATTCTCAGACCGGGCTTTGAAACTCTTCTCAGACCGGTGATGATGCGGCTCTTTCCGGGGCCGTATTTGAGCTGAACTTCCATAATTCCCTGCTTACCGTCCTCTTCAACGGTGAAGCTCTTGATGTATCCTTCATCCACAAGAATCTGAGCAATTGCCTTCTTGGTGTTGGATGCAGGAATTTTAACTGAATCGTGTTTAGCTGCGCTTGCATTACGGATTCTCGTAAGCATATCAGCGATTGCGTCTGTTACTTGCATTATTCCTTTACCTCCTTGACAATTACTTACCAGCTTGCCTTCTTCACGCCGGGGATCTGACCTGCGTGGGCAAGTTCTCTGAAGCAGATGCGGCATACTCCGTACTTACGAAGATAGGCGTGAGGTCTGCCGCAGATCTTGCAGCGGTTATACTGCCTTGTGGAATACTTAGCGGGTCTTTTTTGCTTTACTTTCATTGAAGTCTTTGCCATAAGTTATTCCTCCTCCTTATTGTCTTTCGAAAGGAGCACCCATAAGAGTGAGCAGCTCTCTTGCTTCTTCGTCGGTGTTAGCGGTCGTTACGAAACAGATGTCCATTCCGCGGACCTTGTCGATCTTATCATAGTCGATCTCAGGGAAAATAAGCTGTTCCTTGATGCCGACCGTGTAGTTGCCTCTGCCGTCGAAAGCGTTGGGGTTGATTCCCCTGAAGTCGCGGACTCTGGGAAGCGCAAGGTTGAAGAATCTGTCAATAAATTCATACATCTTGTCGCCGCGCAGAGTAACCTTTGCGCCGATTATCATACCCTCACGGAGCTTGAAGTTTGCAACCGACTTCTTCGCCTTGCAGAGAACGGGCTGCTGACCGGTGATCTGTCTCAGATCGGAAACAACAGCGTCGAGAATCTTTGAGTTATCTCTTGCTTCGCCGCAGGCAACGTTAACAACTACCTTGTCGATCTTCGGGATTTGCATAACGCTTTTATAGCCGAACTTCTTCATGAGAGCAGGTGCAACCTCATTAACGTAGGCTTCTTTTAATCTTGCCATGTCATGTTCCTCCCTTATTCAAACTTCGCGCCGCAGCCGTCTTTTTTGCATACGCGCATTTTCTTGGTCTTGCCCTTTTCCTCAACAACAACGTGACCGACTCTTGTGGGACGGCCGCATTTCGGGCAGATAAGCTGAACCTTTGAAGCGTAAAGAGCGCTTTCGGCCTTGATAATTCCGCCGGGTTCACCCATCTTGCGGGGCTTAACGTGCTTTGAAACAACGTTGATGCCCTCAACAATAACCTTGCCCTCCTTGGGGCTGACCTGAAGAACCTTGCCCCTGGCGCCACGATCTTTGCCGTTGATGACAACGACCTGGTCGCCTGTTTTAACGTGTACCTTACTCATCGTGACACCTCCTTAAAGAACTTCCGGAGCGAGGGAGAGGATTTTGAGATAATCCTTTTCACGAAGCTCTCTTGCAACCGGTCCAAAGATACGGGTACCCTTGGGATTCTTGTCTTCCTTAATGATAACGGCTGCATTCTCATCGAAGCGAATGTAGGTTCCGTCATCGCGGCGAACGCCTGTTGCAGTGCGGACAACAACTGCCTTAACAACGTCGCCTTTTTTTACGACGCCACCGGGTGCTGCCTTCTTAACAGAAGCAACAATGACGTCACCGATATTAGCATATCTTCTGCCGGTTCCGCCCAGAACACGGATGCACATAAGCTCCTTAGCTCCGGTATTATCGGCAACCTTAAGATAAGTTTGCTGTTGGATCATTGTGTTTGGCCTCCTTTAAGCTGCACCAATTATTTGGCTTTTTCAATAATTTCAACTACACGCCATCTCTTGTCTTTCGACATCGGGCGGGTCTCCATCACAAGTACGCGGTCACCAACCGAGCAGATCTCGTTTTCGTCGTGAGCCTTGACCTTAACGGTGCGGTTAACGATTTTCTTGTAGAGCGGGTGTCTGACCTTGTCCTTGATCGTAACAACAACCGTCTTGCTCATCTTGTTGCTGGTTACGATTCCGACCTGTGTTTTACGAAGGTTTCTTTCCATTTGTCTTTAACCTCCCTTTCCTCAAGAATTTGCGCCGTGAAGCTCGATATCGCGCTGAACAGTCTTAATCCTTGCGATATCCTTCTTAACTGCGCTGATTCTCATCGGGTTGTCGAGCTGATTAACAGCCTGCTGGAAGCGAAGATTGAAAAGCTCCTTCTTGAGCTCTGCGAGCTTTGCGTCCATCTCAGCGGCGGACAGTTTTCTGATTTCACTTGCTTTCATTACTGTTCACCATCCTTTTCCTGTTCAGCCTTCACTGCAAACTTGCACTTGATGGGAAGCTTGTTTGCCGCAAGACGCATAGCCTCACGGGCAAGGGCTTCGTCAACGCCTGCAATTTCAAACATAACTCTGCCGGGCTTAACAACTGCAACCCAGTATTCGGGCGAGCCTTTACCTGAACCCATTCGGGTCTCGGCGGGCTTCTGAGTGATGGGCTTATCGGGGAAGATCTTGATCCATACCTGACCGCCACGCTTAATGTAACGGGTCATTGCGATACGGGCTGCTTCGATCTGTCTTGAAGTGATCCACGCGGGTTCAAGAGCAACAAGACCGTAATCACCGTAAGTAACCTGATTGCCCTTGTGGGCTGCGCCCTTAAGACGGCCGCGCTGAACTTTACGGCGTTTAACACGTTTAGGCATTAACATTATCTTGCTCCTCCTTCCTTACGCTGTCTGGGACGGCGGCGTTCCGGACGGCGGCGGTCTTCGTTGTTGGAAACCTGAAGAACCTCACCGCTGTATATCCATACCTTAACGCCGATGCGTCCGTAGGTTGTTTTTGCTTCAGCAAAACCGTAGTCGATGTCTGCACGAATCGTCTGAAGGGGAATTGTGCCCTCCTTATAGGTTTCGCTTCTTGCAATTTCGGCGCCGCCGAGACGACCCGAAGCCTGACATTTAATACCCTTTGCGCCAAGCTTCATGGCTCTGCCGATTGCCTGCTTAAGAGCGCGGCGGAAGGAAATTCTTCTTTCGAGCTGAGCAGCAATGTTTTCGGCAACGAGCTGAGCGTTGACATCCGGGTTTTTAATCTCAACAATGTTGAGAGAAACGCTCTTTCCGAGCTTCTTCTCAAGGGTAGCCTTGAGCTTTTCAATCTCTGCGCCGCCGCGACCGATAACCATGCCGGGCTTTGCAACGTGAATGTTGATTCTTACGCGGCTTGCGCTGCGCTCAATTTCAACCTTGGGAACTCCGGCGGGAGCAAGTGTTTTAAGGAGATATTCACGAAGCTCATAGTCTTCAACGAGCGTATCGCCGAAGTCCTGCTTCTTAGCATACCAACGAGATTCCCAGTCCTTAATAACGCCGACTCTCAAGCCGTTAGGATTAACTTTCTGACCCATTGTATTACCTCCTCCTCACTTATTCTGCTTCCTTGAGAACAAGGGTGATGTGCGACGTCTTTTTGTTGATTCTGTATGCACGACCCTGAGCTCTCGGTCTGATTCTTTTAAGTGTCGGACCCTGACCCACATAGCATTCTGCAACGTAGAGTCTTGAAGTGTCCATATCCTTGTTTTCCGCGTTAGCCATTGCGGACTTCAAAAGCTTTGAAACAATTTCACACGCAGCCTTGGGCGTGTATTTAAGAATTGCCATTGCCTTGTCAGCAGGCTGGTTACGGATAAGGTCGAGAACAATCTTGACCTTACGCGGCGCAATACGCACAAAAGTTACTTTTGCTGTTGCTTGCATTGTAATACACTCCTTTCGACTGATTATTTACCGTTGTTTGAGGTTTTTGAACCGGCGTGGCCTCTGAAGGTTCTTGTGG
This sequence comes from Clostridiaceae bacterium, assembly GCA_016292575.1. Classification (GTDB taxonomy): domain Bacteria; phylum Bacillota; class Clostridia; order Oscillospirales; family Acutalibacteraceae; genus UBA6857. The sequence continues at coordinate 16,283 of JAEDIH010000012.1, forward strand.
GGGCGAACTCACCGAGCTTGTGGCCAACCATATCCTCGGTAACATAAACGGGAACGTGCTTGCGTCCGTCATGAACCGCAAAGGTGTGGCCGACGAAATCGGGGAAGATTGTGGAGCTGCGGCTCCACGTTTTAAGAACGATCTTTTCGCCCTTTTCGTTCATCTTAACGACTCTTTCATACAGCTTTTCCTGAACGAAAGGTCCTTTCTTAGTGCTTCTGCTCATTATTCATAGCTCCTTTCATCGACCGTTATCTGTCGTTGCGACGCTTAACAATAAGCTTGTCGGAACGATTCTTCTTAGCGCGAGTCTTGTAGCCGAGAGCAGGCTTGCCCCACGGGGTAACAGGGCCGGGACGACCGATGGGTGACTTACCTTCACCACCGCCGTGCGGGTGGTCGCACGGGTTCATGACCGAACCGCGGACCGTAGGTCTGATACCGAGATGACGGGTGCGTCCTGCCTTACCGATCTTAACGTTCTCGTGGTCGCCGTTGCCGACAACGCCGATGGTTGCCATGCACTTTTCGGAAACCTTGCGAAGCTCGCTTGACGGAAGTCTGAGAAGAGCGAAGCCGCCCTCCTTAGCCATGAGCTGAGCCGCGTTGCCCGCTGCCCTTGCAAGCTGGCCGCCTCTGCCGGGATAAAGCTCAACGTTGTGAACGAAGGTACCGGTGGGGATGTTGACAAGGGGAAGAGCGTTGCCCGGCTTGATGTCGGCGCCTGCGCCTGCTTCAACCTTATCGCCGACCTTGAGTCCTTCGGGAGCGAGAATGTATCTCTTTTCGCCGTCCTCATATTCAAGAAGAGCGATGTGAGCCGATCTGTTGGGATCGTATTCAAGAGTTTTAACGGTTGCGAAGATGTCGAACTTATCTCTCTTGAAGTCGATGATACGATACTTTCTTCTGTTTCCGCCGCCGCGGTGGCGAACGGTGATGCGTCCGTAGCTGTTACGGCCGCTCTTTTTGTTGAGAGAAGTGAGAAGGCTCCTCTCCGGACCGCACTTTGAAAGTGCGGAGTAGTCTGTATACGACATGTTACGGGTGCCGTTTGTTACAGGCTTCATAAAACGAATTGACATTTTATTACACTCCTTAAAGCGGTTTAGCGGAGGATTGTCAACCTCCATACATTACCGCCGGATTTTTTGGGATTACTCAGGGATTAAAGCAAGCCGTCAAAGAAATCTATCGTCTTTGAATCCTCGGTGAGGGTGACGATTGCCTTTTTCCAGGCGGCGGTGTAGCCTTCATAGCGACCGTATCTTCTGAGATGACCCTTACAGCTGATGGTGTTGACCTTTGCAACCTTAACGCCGAAAACTTCTTCAACAGCCTTTGCAATCTCAGCCTTGTTTGCATCCTTGGCAACCTTAAAGGTGTACTTTTTGAATGCGGTTCCCATCATGCTCTCTTCGGTGATGATGGGCTTGAGGATGATGTCATGTGATAATTTACTCATTATGCATATACCTCCTCGATCTTAGCAACTGCGTCCTTGAGGACGACGAGGGTGTTGCAGTTGAGAATATCGTAAACGTTGAGGGTATTGACGAGCGAAACCTTTACGCCGGCAATGTTCCTTGCGCTTCTGTAAACGATATCGTCCTTTTCCGGAAGAACAAGAAGAACCTTCTTGCCGGTTTCAAGAGCCGAAAGAACCTTAACCATTTCCTTGGTCTTGATAGCCTCAAGCTTGAGAGAGTCGAGAACAACCATCTCGCTTGCGGCAACCTTTGAGGAAAGAGCCGACTTCATTGCAAGCTTTCTTACCTTTCTGTTGACCGAGAAACCGTAGCTTCTGGGCTTGGGACCGTGTGCAATACCGCCGTGATACCACTGCGGAGCTCTTGTTGAGCCCTGTCTTGCGCGGCCTGAGCCTTTTTGCTTCCAGGGCTTCTTTCCGCCGCCGGAAACTTCTGAGCGTGTCAGGGTTGACTGTGTGCCCTGACGCTGATTTGCCAGATAATTGACAACAACGATGTGCATTGCGGACGTGTTGGGAACAATACCGAAGATACCCTCGGAAAGCTCAAGCTCGGAAACTTTCTTTCCGCTTACGTCGAATACTGATACGTTAGGCATTTAGAGCAACTCCTTTCTTACGCTTTTTTAACGCTGTTAACTACCATTACGATGCCCTTTTTGGGTCCGGGGATTGCGCCCTTGATAGCGATGAGGTTGTTTTCTGCGTCAACCTTAACAACGTCCAGATTCTGAATTGTAACGCGTTCTGCGCCGAGATGGCCGGCAAGCTTCTTTCCCTTGTAAACTCTTGAGGGATCGGAGCAGGCGCCGAGTGAGCCGGCGTGCCTTGCAACGGGGCCGGTACCGTGGGACTCTTTGAGTCTTGAGAAGTTCCATCTCTTGATTGCGCCCGCAGTTCCCTTACCTTTGCTGGTGCCGACTACGTCAACCTTTTCGCCGGCGGCAAAAACGTCAGCCTTAACGATATCGCCCACATTGAGAGCGGAGCAATCGTCGAGTCTGAACTCGCGGAGAACTTTTTTGGGAGCAACGTTAGCCTTGTCGAAGTGACCCTTCATAGGCTTGTTGGTCCTTGTGACCTTTTTGTCGTCAAAGCCGAGCTGAACAGCATCATAGCCGTCGTTTTCAACAGTTTTCTTCTGAACAACTGCGCACGGACCGAGCTCAACGACCGTTACGGGAACAACGTTTCCCTTTTCATCGAAAACCTGGGTCATTCCGAGTTTTCTGCCGATAAGACCTTTTTTCATTTGATTATCCTCCTTTGGTTATTGGTTGGCCTTTTGCCAACGTGACCTTTCGGTTAAGCGTGGGTATATAAAAATAGAAAAGCAAAAGATTGAGTTATATGTTTATCTTTTGATTTCGATTTCAACGCTTGCCGGAATTTCAAGATTTGTCAGAGCCTCCACGGTCTTGGGTGTAGGTCTGATGATGTCAATGAGTCTTTTGTGGGTTCTCTGTTCAAACTGCTCACGGCTGTCCTTATACTTATGAACAGCGCGAAGAATGGTAACGATCTCCTTTTCGGTGGGAAGGGGAATAGGACCGGAAACGGTAGCGTTGGTACGCTTTGCTGCTTCAACGATCATTTCCGCCGCCTTGTCAACAAGGTTGTGATCGTATCCCTTGAGTCTGATACGGATTTTTTCCTTTACTGCCATTGATTACGCCTCCTAATAAAATTGGCGGGCCGCGCTTTTTGTCAACCTTTCCGGGTGTTTTCGGGTTTCCCATTTAAAAACCGGAAACCAAAATATTTCCGGCAAGGCGCAAAGCATACTTCGCCCTAAAGCGAAATACGCCGACAAAGCGCATTTCACGAATATGCCGTTGAGCAAAGCCCACGCAAGAGACGGCATACTGAAAGTGAATATAGATCGCCCGGTTTAAAATCGGACATACTCCGCGGAAATTTCCTGCCTCAAAAGGGCAGCCACCTCCCGCATCATCGCATATCGTTTGGTTGTGAAAGGACATAGTTATACCCATACTACGCCTGCACACGCTTGAATATCTTAACACAATCATTGTTAAATGTCAACGATTTTTCCGCAAAAAGTTTGGTGAAAACATAGATTTTTTCGCTCCCCTTTTCACCGTTCAACATAGGGAGGTTAAGGTCAGAAAACCCCCAAGATATTGGGCTTCGGGTGGACTTGCAAATAAAAAAACAGTAACCGCCCCAACTCCAAAAGTGACGGTTACAGTTTTCTAACCAAATCTTTGGGATAGACCGCTTATCGCGGCACCCATTTGTATTTATATTATACTCAACCGCCGCCTGTTTGTCAAGCAGCCGTTTTTTTGTGCAATCATTTCAATGCGCAGGAATCATCGTGTTCACATTCGGAAAGCTTGCCGATAATCGGCTCGGGATCAATGCCCTGACGCTTGTAGTAATCGGCAAGAGCGGCTTTGATTGCCTGCTCGGCAAGCACCGAACAGTGAATCTTGACCGCAGGAAGTCCGTCAAGAGCTTCAACAACAGCCTTGTTGGTAAGCTTCAGTGCCTCTGAAACGGGCTTGCCTTTAATGAGATCGGTAGCCATTGAGGACGTTGCAATGGCCGACGCGCAGCCGTAGGTGTTGAACTTAACGTCTTTGATTATATCGTCCTCAATTTTGAGATACATCTTCATAATGTCGCCGCACTTTGCGTTGCCGACTTCGCCGATTCCGTTTGCGTCGTCAAGCTTTCCGACGTTGTGGGGATTGGCAAAATGTTCCATAACTTTCTCTGAATATTCCATATATACAACTCCCTTGTTATCTTAATGACCGAAAATCATACCGCTTCCGGCTGCTTTGCCGCTTTTTCCTCTTTCATGAGTCGTTCCCAGAGCGGAGACATATCACGAAGTCTGTCAATAATGGGCGGCAGAACCTCAAGAATATAATCCACGTCCTCCTCGGTTGTGTTCTCGCTGAGCGAAAGGCGGAGCGAACCGTGGGCAACCTCGTGCTTGAGCCCGATTGCAAGAAGAACATGGCTCGGGTCGAGCGAGCCTGAGGTGCAGGCCGAACCGCTTGAAGCGCAGATGCCTTTCATGTCGAGCATGAGCAGCAGGCTTTCGCCCTCAACGCCCTCAAAGCACATGCTGAAATTGCCGGGCAGGCGGTGCTCCCTGTCGCCGTTGATTCTCGAACGGTATATCTTTGAAGCACCCTCAAAAAGTCTGTCGCGCAGGGCGCCGACCTTTTTTATGTTTTCCTCCATGTTGCTTACCATATCCGTGATTGCAACGCCAAGACCGACTATTCCGGGAACATTTTCCGTTCCGGCCCTTTTTCCGCTTTCCTGCGCTCCGCCCTCAATGAGGTTCGGCAAGTTAATGCCCTTTCTGCAATAGAGAGCACCGATGCCCTTTGAGGCGTGGAACTTGTGACCGGAAAGCGAGAGCAGGTCAATGTTCTCCTTTTTAACGTCGATGGGGATATGACCTACTGCCTGAACCGCATCGGTATGGAAAAGCACACCCTTTTCGCGGCAGATCTTTCCGATTTCCGCAATCGGCTGAATTGTTCCTATCTCGTTGTTCGCATACATTACGGAAACAAGGCAGGTGTCGTCCGTAATCGCCTTTTCAACGTCCTCAACGCGAACAATTCCGTTCTCATAGACATCAAGATATGTGACGGTGAATCCCTGCTTTTCGAGCGCGGCCATTGTGTGAAGAACGGCGTGGTGCTCAATCTTTGAGGTGATGAGGTGCTTCTTGCCCTTTTTTGCGCCAAGGGCTGCGGCGCCTTTAATCGCCCAGTTGTCCGCCTCGGAACCGCCGGAGGTGAAGAAAATTTCTCTTTCGTCGGCGCCGAGAGCCGCGGCAACCTGTCCGCGTGCCTTTGTAATTGCCCTGTGAGCCGTCTGACCTATGGCATAAAGGCTTGACGGATTGCCGTAATGCTCTTTCATATACGGGAGCATTGCTTCAATGACGTGTTCGGTCATCGGAGTCGTTGCCGAATTGTCTGCATATACAAATCTCATATTTTTACCCCTTTTCGGTGTTGTGTAAATTATAGTTTGAAAAGCCTGCGCCGTTTTCAGCAGCCGGCGCATTTTCCGCCTTTAAGGCTGCGCTCTGCAAGGTCTTTAAGCGTGATGTTGCGAACCACATCAATTATTGCGTCATAGATTTTTGTCCAGAGGAACGAGGTGACGCAATCGCAGTAGTTTTCGCAGCACTCGCTGTCCGCAGCGCAGGCAACGGGGGCAAGGCTGCCCTCGGTTGCAATGAGGATCTCCTCAACAGTAATGTCCTTTGCGTCCCTTGTCAGGTGATAGCCGCCCCTTGCGCCCCTGACGGACTTCACAAGTCCCTGCTTTGAAAGCAGATTGATAATCTGCTCAAGATATTTTTCGGAAAGCTCCTCGCGGTTTGCAATATCCTTGATTGAAACGCAGCCCTCCTTTTCGTTGAGGGCAATGTCGGTCATTATCCGCAGCCCGTAGCGGCCCTTGGTTGAGATCTTCATTCTTTCACCGCCTTGCAAAGCAGAAGTGTGATATTGTTTTCTTCGCGCCATGCGGCGCTTAAATCCTACTACAATAGTAGTATATCACCAAAATCAAATCATAGCAAGTACCTATGCTTTATTTTCCGTAGAAAATAGCATTTCCAAAGTCTCAAATTTTATACAAAACAGCCAAAAGTTGTTAAAAATATGGGGAAAACGCAGCCGTTAAACCTTATGTAATCTGACGTGAATTTTAAACCGTACTTTCTGCTCTTCATTTCACGTCCGCTCCGCTTGGGGGTACTTTTGTCAATCGCCACAAAAGTACCCAAAAAGTCTCTGTGGGTGCTACGGCGCAAGAAAGAAGCAAAATGACGGCTTTGCGGGGGAAAAGCCGCATTTTGCTTCCATTGCGCCTACAGTCAAGTTGTGCAAAGCCCACCTTTCCTTTGGACGCCGCTTCCGTCTGCAAACAGCAACGGCGAGTGGAAATTAATTTACGCTTTAAAAACATATAGTAACTGCTTTTCAAGTCGCGGCTTTCTGCAAAAAGATAAAATCTAACATCTAACATCTAATATCTAAAATCTAAATTCGGACACCGCTTCCGTCTGCAAACAGCAACGGCGAGTGGGAATAAATTTACGCTTTTTAAAAAATATAGAATCTACTTTTCAAGTCGCGGCTTTGTTCAAAGAATACAGGTTTCTGCTTTTTTGTTGGGTAAGACAAAAACTGTACTGTTTCGCAAACAAAAAAGGAAAGGCGACAACCTGTGCGGTTTCTATCGTTGAGATTAGTAGAACTTTTGTTTCCGTGAAAGAAGACGTGGGACCCGAAACAGGCTCTGCAAAGCAGAGTTGTTTTGGGTCGGCTCTTTCGCGGAGAAACAAAGTCTTTTTGGTTACTTTTGTGACGATTGACAAAAGTAACCCCAGCGGAGCGGACGGATAAAAACCGTTTACGCAACCGGGGGACAACTTAGATAATAGATAATGGATAATAGATAATAGATAATAGATATTTTCTTTCGCGCCAAAGGAATGCTTCTTGATATACAGGTACTCCGCGCAACAACCAACATCTAATATCTAATGTCTAATGTCTAATATCTAAAGTAGGGGCGTCGCTTGAGGCGCCCGTACACACCCAGCCCGTTGCAGTCGCGTAAATCTCAAATTGTAGGTGGTTCCTTTGTGGGTAAACGGTGCAAAAGGCAAAGTACTCAGGGCGCCTCAAGCGACGCCCCTACAATTTTCCCGAAAAAAGTAACCCCAGCGGAGCGGTCGGGCGTAAAAGGAAAGGCAGAACGTGCGGTTTAAGCACCAATAAAAAGAAAAAAGGCAGTAAAGCACCACCCACCTGAAAATGCACCCGCGTAAAGTTCCAATTCTCCGTTATTCATTATTCAATATTTATTAAAACAGGAGCTGTCACGTTTGCGAAAGCTCCTGTTTTTGTAATTCTGTTTGCTCAAAGCTCTACTCTGAGAATATAAATCTTGAAGATGTTAATGATAACCTTGAAGATTTTTACAATGTACTCAAAGAAGGTTTTAAAGAAGTTCTTAACCTGATCGTTTTCTTCCTCCTCTTCGGCCTCCTTGTAATCGGAAACAACCTCGCCCTGGGTCTTATCCTTTTGGATTGCAAAGCGGTCAACCTCCTGCGCGCCCTCTTCGTTAACGCCGTATGCAT
>JAEDIH010000124.1 GCA_016292575.1 Clostridiaceae bacterium
ACATATCAGCTCATCGGAAACAACAAGGTTCCTTTTGACGAAAGAGAAATGGTGAAAAAGCTGCTTTCAAACAGGCAAAAAAGCGCAGAATAATTTAAGGGGATGTTATAAATGAATTACACAGTTTCGGTTTTAATTTCCTTGGGTACGGCCTTCATTGTGACGGCATTATTGGGAATAGTACTAATACCGCTTTTGCATAAGCTCAAATTCGGTCAGAATATTCTGACCGATATCGGACCGCGCTGGCACGCAAAAAAGCAGGGTACACCGACAATGGGCGGAATTATGTTCATTATCGGCATTTTTGTTGCGGTGGCGGTCACGTTCCTCACCGGAAAGCTCACCGGTTTTTCCCTTTTTTCAGAAAACGATGTGATTTCCTCACAGGAAAAAACAAAGCTGCTTGCAGGACTGCTGCTTGCGTTTTGCATGTCGCTTGTCGGCTTCACGGACGACTATATCAAGGTTTCAAAAAAGCGTAACCTCGGTCTTACCGAAATGCAAAAGACCGTTTTGCAGGTGATTATCATAGCGGCGTATCTTACCACCATGGTAATGAGCAAGAACACCTCGATGTTTATTCCGCTTATTGGAAAGATAAGCCTTGATTCGCTTCCCGGCATAATCTTTTTCTATCTTTTCGGAGCGTGCGTAATATACGGCACCGCAAACGCGGTCAACTTTACGGACGGCATCGACGGACTTTGCGGTTCGGTCACGGTGCCGGTGGGCGTTGCGTTCGCCGTGATTGCGTATCTTGTTAACAACACAAGCTGCTCTGTTCTTGCGGCGGCTCTTGCCGGTGCATGCGCGGGCTATCTCATCTGGAACCACTACCCGGCAAAGGTCATGATGGGCGACACCGGCTCAATGTTCCTTGGCGGTCTTGTTTCGGCGCTTGCTTTTTCCGTCAACTGTCCGCTGATACTTATCCCGGTTGGCGTTGTCTATGTTGCCGAAGCGCTCAGCGATATTCTTCAGATAGGCTCAATCAAGCTGCGCCACAAAAAGATTTTCAAAATGTCTCCTATTCATCATCACTTTGAAATGAGCGGCTGGAGCGAAAAAAAGATTGTTGCCGTGTTCAGCGTTGTAAGCTTTGCCGGAGCCATTGCGGGCATTATACTGATGTGCTTTACGGTCAACTGACGGTTTTATAAGTAAATTTTGAAAGGAGCGGATACAAATGAGTGAGAGAGTCAAAAAACTGCCGGCAAAAAACCGGTCTGCCGCAAAAATTCCCCTTGTCGGACAGCTGTTTCATACCGGTGGTCTTGACGTTTTGTTCTGCTGCCTTATTATGATACTTTTTGCGTTCGGAATAACAATGATGTATTCCGCAGGCTATGCTTATGCCAGCGCCTATACCTCAAGCCCGAACAGCTTTTTCAAAAGTCAGCTCCTTTCCGGTGCCATCGGTTTTGCAATGATGTTTTTCATCAGCAAAATAGATTACCGCATACTCAACGGTATCCTGACGCCGCTTGCCTTTGCCGCAACCGTTGCGCTGCTTGTTTATACCTATGTTGCTAACATTCATAACGACATCAAACGCTGGATAGTTATCGGCTCGCGCCAGTTTCAGCCGTCGGAGATAAGCAAGTTCGTTCTGGTTCTTGTCATGTCGTATCTCATCTGCATTTTTTATAAGCCGCTCTATGCCGAAGGCGGAAAGCGCGCAATGCCGTCCGTTAAAAGGCTCACCAAGCTTGAAAGGGTTATCTTCTCCTTTTTTGATACGAACTTTAAATGCACGGTTGCGCTCGCGGCGGTTGTTGTCCTTTTCTGCGGTCTTGTTTTCATCGAAAGCCACCTGTCCTGCACAATTCTGCTTTTTTGCATGGGCGTTTCAATGATGTGGCTCGGCGGAGTGAAAAAGAAGTGGTTCATACTGCTTGGCGCGGGTGCGGCTCTCGTTATAGTATATGTTGTTTTCATCAATCCGGAGTTTGTAAAATCTTTCAGCAATTATGCCTATGAGCGCATAATGACATGGAAAACGGGTGAAAGCTACGGCAACACCACTCGCTGGCAGACCGAACAGGGACTTCTTGCCATCGGTTCGGGCGGTCCGTTCGGAGTCGGCTTCGGCAATTCCAAGCAGAAGCAGCTCTATATTCCGGAGCCGCAGAACGACTTTATTTTTGCCGTTATCTGCGAGGAGCTGGGCTTTTTCGGCGCACTTGTGGTTGTTCTGCTTTTTGCCGCCCTGATTTGCCGCGGCTTTATCATTGCAACAAAAACAAAGGACCTTTTCGGTGCGCTGCTCGTTTCGGGAATTATGATGCAGCTCGGCTTTCAGGTCATACTGAACATTGCCGTTGTTACGGATACGATACCCAATACCGGAATAGCCCTGCCGTTTTTCAGCTACGGCGGAACGGCGCTCATCATTCTGTTTTGCGAAATGGGCGTTGTGCTTTCCGTTTCAAGAACGTGCAGGCTGGAAAAGGTATGAAAGAATAATACGAAAGGAAAACGGCGCGGCTTTCTGCGCCGCGGAGAATGAATATGAGAATAATTTTTGCCGCCGGCGGAACGGGTGGACACATCAATCCGGCTCTTGCCGCCGCAGGGGAAATACGCGAAAGATTTCCCGACGCCGAGATACTTTTTATCGGCACAAAGGATAAAATGGAGGCAAAGCTTGTTCCCGCCGCAGGCTTCAAATTTAAAACGATTGAAATTTCCGGCTTTTACCGTCAGCTTTCGCTTGAAAATATCAAGCGTAATCTTGTTACGCTTTCGCATCTTCTCAGCTCTTCAAAAGAGGCGAAAAAAATTATACTTGACTTTAAGCCGGACGTTGTTGTCGGCTTCGGCGGCTATGTCAGCGGACCGGTTGTCAGAATGGCGGCAAAGCTCGGCATACATACCGCAATTCACGAGCAGAACGCTTATCCGGGAATTACGAACAAGGCACTTGCCAAGGAAGTTGACAAGGTCATGCTCACGGTTGAAAAGGCGAAGGAATATCTTGAAGCAAAAAATCCTCCCGTTGTTACGGGGCTTCCCGTACGCGGCGAAATTCTCAGAGCCGACCGCGGCGTCAGCCGCGCCGAGCTTGGAATCCGTGATAATCAGAAGCTGATTCTTTCAATGGGCGGCTCGCTCGGAGCGGAAACCATCAACAAAGCAATGGTTGAGCTTATTGCCGAAAACCATTGCAACAAGAACCTGTATTTTCTTCACGCAACGGGTCAGTTCGGTCTTTGGGTACCCGATAAGCTGCGTGAAAAGGGCGTTGATCCCGACAAAGAGGACAATGTTGAAATTCGCGAATATATAAACGACATGGCGCGCTGCATGAGCGCGGCGGACATTGTCATTTGCCGCGCGGGCGCAAGCTCGCTTTCGGAAATTGAGGCGCTCGGAAAGGCCTCCATTCTCATTCCGTCACCGAATGTTGCGGAAAATCACCAGTACCACAACGCAATGGCTCTTACCCAAAAGGACGCGGCCGTGCTCATTGAGGAAAAGAACCTGAACGCCGAATCATTCGGCAAGGTGTTCTCCTCCCTGATAAATGACGAGGGCAGAATAAAAACGCTCTCCGAAAACGCAAAAAAGCTCGCAATAACCGACGCAAAAGAAAGAATTGCCGATATTATTGTCTCTCTTGCGCGAAAGTGACACAATAAAAACGCCCGGAGCATAGGATAGGCTGACGGTTTTTCCGTTTGACTATTCATTGTTGGGTGTGGTGTTTGGTGAGCGAAATCATAGTTAAAGGCACAAAAAAACTTGAAGGCGTGCTCCCCGTTCAGGGTTCAAAAAACAGCTCGCTGCCCATTCTTGCGGCGTGCGTGCTTGTGGACGGTGTGAGCGTGCTGCACAACTGTCCGTTCTTGTCCGATGTTGACGCGGCGGTGAGGATTCTTGAACACCTCGGCTGCGTTGTAACACGGGACGGACATACGCTTACCGTTGATTCAAGGAGCATTTCCTGCTGCAATATTCCCGAAAACCTTATGCGTGAAATGCGCTCGTCAATCGTATTTCTCGGCTCGCTTGTTTCGCGCTGCAAAAAGGCACGGCTTTTTACGCCGGGCGGCTGCGAGATAGGTTTAAGACCCATTGACCTGCACCTTTCCGCTCTGCGCGCTCTCGGCGTTTCAATTGAAGACGAGGGCTCGGCGCTCGGCTTTGAGGTCAGGGAAAAGCTTGAGGGTACGGTAATAAGCCTGTCCTTTCCGAGCGTTGGCGCAACGGAAAATATCATGCTTGCCTCCGTTTTTGCAGAGGGACGGACAACTGTACTCAACGCTGCGCGTGAGCCGGAAATACTTGACCTTGCCGCATTCCTGAACAAGTGCGGCTGCAAAATTTTTGTCGGCTCTCAGGGTACCATTGTAATTGACGGCGTTAAAAAGGCTCATTCCTGCGAGCATACAATTATTCCCGACAGGATTGTTACGCTTACATATATGTCCGCCGTGGCGTGCTGCGGAGGCGACGTTCTGTTTGAAAAGGCGGATACCTCCCACTTCCTTTCGGTCACGGGCGTTTTTGAAGCGGCAGGCTGCCGCCTGGAAACAAAAAAGGACAGTGTGAGGATTGTATCCTCCGGAAAGCTCAAAGCTGTGCGTGATATCCGTACTTTGCCCTATCCGGGCTTTCCGACGGACGCTCAGGCGCCGATAAGCGCAATGCTCTGCACGTCCGAGGGAACATCGGTAATTGTTGAAAATATTTTTGAAAGCCGCTTCAACCATGTCGGCGAGCTTGTGCGCATGGGAGCGAGGATAAAGGTTGAGGGCAGGGTTGCAATAATCGACGGCGTAAAAGTGCTGCACGGCGCCCATGTGCGCGCAGTCGATCTCAGGGGAGGCAGCGCTTTGGTTGTTGCCGCCCTCGGAGCAAGGGGAAAAACCGTAATAAGCGGCCTTAAGCATATTGACAGAGGATATGAAAGAATAGAGGAATGTCTGCAAAGTCTCGGAGCACAGATTGAAAGGAGTGCTGAAAGTGGATAACGAAAATAAGAATAACCCTAACCGTCCGTTCAGCACCTTTGACTGGTCGAACTTAACAGACGAGCACATAAGCCGCCCAAAGGACGTTACCTCGGATATGTGGACACCGATAAGCGCCGGAAAGCCGCAACCTGACCGCCGTCCGTCCGGCAATCTTGTTGACAGGCAGAAGAGCGTGAAAAGCACCGCAAAGG
>JAEDIH010000125.1 GCA_016292575.1 Clostridiaceae bacterium
AAATGGCTGCATTTCTTTACCGGCTTCGGCTGCGTATTCCTTGGAATTGAGCTTTTGAAAGCGTTGTTTCCGAAAGAAAGGTTCAGCCGCAACGTTTCGCTTTTCGGCGCGTCGGGCTTTTCGTTCGCTATCATTGTAATATGGGAGCTCTTTGAATTCCTGTCGGACTTTTTCATCGCCGGATCAACAAATCAGGGATACAATATCGGTGCCAATTTCAATATGCTGTTTTTCAAAATCTTCGGTCAGGGAGCCGGTAATACCGGTCAGTATCCGCTGTTTGATACAATGTTTGACATGATGTCCGCCGTTGTCGGCATTGTCGTTGCAATTATTCTGAGCTTTATTACAGATCGGATTGGTAAAAAAAGAAAAGCAAAAAACAAAAACTGAAAACCAGACCGTTGCAATTTGTCAAGATTGCGGATACAAATGGAAAGTATAAAATAATATGGGCTGTCACAAAGGAGAAATTCCGGAGTGACAGCCTTTTTAATAGATATATTAAAAAGTGCGCGTTAAAGCGCAAGCTCTGAACATCTGCGTAGCAGATAAGAAGCCCTCAAACCGTCCTTTAATGTCCGCTTTAATTTTCGGTGGTATATATAGTAATCACTGATTATTTGTGCTCCCTGTCATTCGGCAGCTGTCTTTTTCAAAGAAAGAGCGCAAAAAAGTTTTCAAAAAATTTTTAATTTCCCCGAAGATTTTTATTTTTGTTTGTTGCATACAATCTTTTTTTATAGTATAATTAACAGTAACTATGATGAGGAGGTATGCCTGTTTTGGAAGTTTATCTTGACAACAGCGCAACAACAAAGCCCTGCCCCGGCGCAAGGAAAAGACTCCTTGAAGCCGTTGACCTCCTTTGGGGCAATCCCTCCTCTCTGCACCAAAAGGGTCTGGAGGCTCAGCTGCTTCTTGAGGAAGCGCGCGCCTTCATTGCAAAGTGCCTTTCCTGCCGCGAAAGTGAACTTTACTTCACCTCGGGCGGAACGGAAAGCAATAACCTTGCCGTTTTCGGCGCGGCTAAAGCGATGAAGCACAAAGGCAAAAGAATAGTCGTTTCCTCGGTTGAACATCCGAGCGTTTCAAGGGCTTTCGATAAGCTTGAAAGCGACGGCTTTAGCGTTGTGCGGCTTCCTGTTGACCGCTTCGGTGTTGTTCCCGTTGAGGAAATTGAAAACGCTGTTGACGAAAACACCGTGCTTGTCAGCATGATGGCGGTCAACAACGAGCTTGGCTCCGTTGAGCCTGTTGAGGCACTTTCGCGCATAGTAAAAGAAAAACATTCCCCCGCGCTCATTCATGTTGACGCGGTGCAGGCGTTCGGAAAATTGCCGCTGAACGTCAAAAAGCTCGGCGTTGACCTTATGAGCGTCAGCGCACACAAAATCCACGGCACAAAGGGCGCCGGCGCACTTTTTGTGAAAGATTCGCTTCACCTTGCGCCCCACATTTTCGGCGGCGGACAGGAAAAGAACGTCCGCCCGGGAACAGAACCGCTCCCTGCAATCGCCGCCTTCTTCGGCGCGGCTCAGGAGCTTGACATCAAAAAATCTCTCCCTGCGGTCACGGCGCTCAGAGACGGCTTTGTAAAAAAGCTTTCCGCGCTTGACGGCGTTGTAATAAACAGCGGCGCAGATGCCCTGCCGTATATTGTCAACATCTCGCTTCCCGGTCGTCCGGCCGAGGCTGTGCTCAACTTCCTTTCCTCAAAGGGAATTTATGTCTCGTCCGGTTCGGCGTGCGCAAAGGGTCGCCGCAGTCCCACTCTCACCGCAGCCGGGCTTGAAAGCGAAAGGGTGAATTCCTCGCTGAGAATCAGCCTTTCAAAATTCACCACAGCGGACGAGCTTGACTTCTGCCTTGAGGGCATTGAAGAAGCTTTGAGAGCGATAAGAAAGAAATAACAGACGGAGCTTTTGAAAAAATGAAAAAGGTTATTCTCATCAAAAACGGCGAGCTTGTCCTCAAGGGACTCAACCGCTCGACCTTTGAAGATATGCTCATTAAAAATATGCGCCGCAGACTTTCCGATCTCGGAAAATTCAATTTCATCAAGGCGCAGTCAACAATAATCGCCGAACCCGAAAATGAGGACGTTGACTTTGACGAGGCCGTTGACCGCGTCGGTCGGATTTTCGGCATTGTTGCTTTTTCCGTTGCGGCCGTTGCGGAAAAGGAGCTTGGAAAAATTGAGGAATGTGTTACTCAGTTCCTCGGCGACGAGCTGCGCGCAGTCAAGACCTTTAAGGTCAACGCAAAGCGCAGCGACAAAAAGTTCATATATAAATCGCCCGAAATCTGCCGCGAAGTCGGCGGATATATCCTTTCAAAAATACCCGCGCTCAGGGTGGACGTGCATAACCCGGAGCTTACCGTTACCGTTGAGGTGCGCGACAGACACGTTTTTGTCCACGGAAATCAGCTCAAGGGCGCAGGCGGAATGCCCGTTGGCTCCTCGGGCAGGGCGGCTCTGCTGCTCTCCGGCGGAATCGACAGCCCCGTTGCCGGCTATATGATGGCAAAGCGCGGTCTTGTTCTGACGGCCGTTCACTTTGCCGCACCGCCTTACACAAGCCCCCGGGCGGAGCTTAAGGTTAAAAAGCTTGCCGCGCTTGTTGCGCGCTACAGCGGCAGAATAAACCTTGCCGTTGTTCCGTTCACCGAAATTCAGGAGCACATCAAGGATAACTGCCCCGAGGAGCTTTTTACCGTTATCATGCGCCGCCTTATGATGAAAATTGCGCTGCGCATTGCAAAAAATGATAAGTGTCAGGCACTCATTACGGGCGAAAGCCTCGGTCAGGTTGCCTCGCAGACCATCGGTGCCATAGCCTGCACCGACGCGGTTGCAACAATGCCCGTTTTCCGTCCGTGCATCGGAATGGACAAGGAGGAAATCATCTCCGTTGCGCGAAAAATCGGCACCTTTGAAACCTCGCTTGAGCCTTATGAGGACTGCTGCACCGTCTTTACGCCGAAGCACCCGAGAACGCGCCCCACGCTTGAACTCATTGAGCAGGCGGAAAGCAGGGTCGATTTTGAGGATATGATTCAAAAAGCTGTCAGCGAAACTCGGTTTTGTTCGATTGACGGCTGAGGGCGACCGCGCAAAAAAGATTAAGTTATACAAGAAGGTATGAAGAAATGAAATGTGAGCTTGTATTCGTCGGAACGGAGCTTTTGCTCGGCGATATCCTTAACACCAACGCTCAGTACCTTTCAAAAAAGCTTGCCGCGCTCGGCTTTGACGTTTTGTTCCAGTGCGTTGTGGGCGATAACCCCGAAAGGCTGCGCAAGGTGCTTGAGGAGGGTCTCAGCCGCTCGGATATAATCATCACAACGGGCGGTCTCGGTCCGACAAAGGACGATTTGACAAAGGAGGTCTGCGCGTCGGTGTTCTCCCTGCCGCTGGAAATGCACGAGGAAAGCCTTCGCCGCGTGCGCGAATGCTTCAGGGCTAAGAACAGCCCGATGCCCGAAAGCAACGAAAAGCAGGCGCTCATGCCGCGCGGCTCGGTCATTTTCAAAAACACCAACGGAACCGCTCCCGGCTGCGCAATGGAAAAGGACGGAAAGCACATTATCATTCTCCCCGGTCCTCCGAGGGAGATGAGCGAAATGTTTGAAAACTGCGCCCTGCCGTATCTTAAAAAATTTTCCGATCACGTTATTATCTCCCATTCGGTGCGCACCTTCGGCATCGGCGAAAGCCTTATGGCGGAAAAGGCGGGAGAGCTTCTGGATATGCAGAACCCGACCGTTGCTCCCTACGCCAAAAGCGGCGAAGCACTCCTGCGCGTGACCGCAAAGGCGGAAAACGAGGAGGAAGCGGAAAAGCTCGTTGCTCCCGTTATTGATGAAATTAAAAGGCGGTTCGGGAATCTTGTTTACGGCATTGACAGCGCAAATCCGGAGGAGGCACTTGTTGCGCTTTTAAAAGAAAAAGACCTTACCCTTGCCACGGCGGAAAGCTGCACGGGCGGTCTTATTGCAAAAAGAATTACCGATATCCCCGGCGCGTCAGACGTGTTCGGCTGCGGTATCGTTTCATATTCAAACGAGATCAAAAAAAGCCTTCTCGGCGTAAGAGAGGATCTCCTTGAAAAATACGGCGCGGTCAGCGAGGCTGTTGCGGCCTCAATGGCACTCGGCGCAGTCAAAGCCGGCAAGTCCGACCTTGCTGTTTCGGTCACGGGCATTGCCGGTCCGGATTCGGACGGCACAAGCAAGCCCGTAGGTCTTGTTTATATTGCAGTTACCGACGGAAGCAATTACAGAATTAAAAAGCTACTCACCGGTCACGCGGAAAAAAGCTGCCGCGATTACAACCGCAATGTCAGCGCGTCGGCTGCGCTTAACGAGGTTCGGCGTTTCATTCTTGAAAGCGAGGACAACCAGAAAGACATCAGCGCTTTCATCAGTTCATTTTAAAGGATAAATGCAGTTATGAAGATAATTTACGAGGATTCAAACGGACGTGAAAACGAAAACCGAATGAACAAAAAAACCTCAGGCGATTCATTTTCACGCTCGAACGTGCCGCCTGCGGTCAGAAGCGTCCGCTCCTCCAAAAGCACAAAAAAGGAGACGCAGCGCATTTCTGCCGGTGTTCCGGAGGAAAAAAGCGTTCCGGACGAAAAACCACAGCCCGAAAAGCCGCAGAACGAGCAGCCTGCGCCCGAGCCGGAGTTCAAGCTTACCGATGAGCAGGTGGCTATACTGCTGCGGCAGTATCTGAACGCCAATCCCGATCTTGCCGCAAAAGCGGAAAACGCACAGACCGAACCGAAACCGCAGTCTAAGGAGCTTACGCCTGATTCCGGAAAGAAAAACGCCGGAACAAGAATAGTTTTCCAAAGTCCGGACTTTGATCTGCCGGAGGACGCAATGCCGAAACAGCCGCGCAGCGGTGTAGTCATTCCCACTGTTGACGATTACGACTACGACGAAGACGACGAGCTTGACGAGGAGGACTTTTATCCGGCGCCGCAGCCGCCCAAAACGCTGCCAAGGGCAGGCTCTGTTGCAATAGATTATGTTGTTGATGAAATTGACATCAGCACACCGAAGAAGCCCTCAAACCTCAATGCTCTGAACAACAGCCGCGAAAAAACGGCGCC
>JAEDIH010000013.1 GCA_016292575.1 Clostridiaceae bacterium
AAGCAGTTTGACAAACAAAAACGCCCGCAAAAAATTGCAGGCGCAGAAAAGCAGATCATGTGTTTTTCTTCTTCCGTCCGGACTATGACCGTCGGCTTCGGAATTGCACCGAATCGGCTTTGCAAAAAAAGCAAAGTTCGCAGGCTGTAACTGCCGGTGAGGAATTGCACCTCGCCCTGAAGATTCATTTGTCTGGTAACAGTATATTACTCTTTTTTGTTTTTGTCAACAGTTTTCTGGGTTTTTATACTCTTGTTTCAAGCACGGTGAGAGAACCGAGCAGCTCAACTTCTCCGAGCCCTGCCGGGAGGAAAACGCTTTCGCCCTTATAGAAGGTCAGGACGCTGTCCTTATGGCAGAGCACGCCGTTGCCCTCAAGCGCAACAAGGGAGACGAACGAGCTTTCGTCCGCGGTCACCTTCAGGCTTTCCTTAACGTCGAGCCTGTAGGAGGTAAAGCTTTTGCAGGAAGCAAGGAGCGTCCTTTTGCTTTCGCCGATAGGCTCGGTTCCCTTCGGCTCAAAATCGGTTTCGGCGGTCTTTTTGAGGTTCAGGACGTCAAGCGCCTTTTGAACATGAAGCTCCCTTGGCTTTCCGTTTTGCAGCCGTCCGTAGTCATAAACGCGGTAGGTGACATTTGAGCTTTGCTGAACCTCCGCAAGGAGAATCCCCTTTCCGATTGCGTGGAGCGTCCCGGCTTTGATGAAAAAGACGTCGCCCTTTTTGACGGGTACTCTGTTGCAGTGTTCAAGCACGGTGTTGTTTAAAACAGCACTTTCAAACTGCTCTTTCGTCATATCCTCGCTCAGTCCGAAAACAAGGCTTGCGCCCTCCTCGCAGTCAAGGATATACCACATTTCGGTTTTGCCGTCCTGGTTTTCATATTTTCTTGCGTAGTCGTCGTCCGGGTGAACCTGCAAGGAGAGATTGTCCCTTGCGTCAATCAGCTTTATGAGCACGGGAAAGGAGGAAAACCTTTCCGCCCTTGTGCCGAGGAAGTCTTTGCCCTCGTTTGAAAGGACGTCGAAAAGCGTTCTGCCCTTAAAGGCGGTGTTTTCAACAATACATTCGCCGTCCGGGTGGCAGGAAAGCACCCACGCTTCCGCCTGGCGGTCGGTTTCCGCCGGGTAATCAAACTCCCTTGAAAGGCGTGTTCCGCCCCAGATGTAATCCTTTATTGCCGGTGAAAGTTTTAACGGTTTCATATTCTACAACCTTTCAATTATCATATCCGCGCTCTTTTCAAAATAAACTGTTATGAAAGGAGCGATAAAAATGCAGCTTAAAAGCACCTCAGTGATAATAATGCTTGCCGTCTTTTCTCTCATCACTCTTGCGTTGATGATAAAAAGCAAGCACTTTTTCAAGGCACTCGTCCTCTCCGCCGCGCAGGGCGTTGCCGGGCTTTTTGCGGTCAATCTGCTTTCGGCGGCAACCGGCGTTTCGCTTGCGGTAAACGGCGTAACGCTTGCCCTGTCCGCAATCGGCTCTCTGCCGGCGGTTATTGCAATGCTTGTTTCAAGGCTGTTCCTTGTCTGAACTCACTGCGCAAGATAGCTTTCAATTCCGTCTGCTATTGCAGAGGCTATCTTATCGCGGTTTGAGGAATCGAGCAGCAGCCTGCACTCGTTTTCGTTCGTGATGAACGCGGTTTCAACAAGTACGCTCGGACACTCCTCAAGCCTTGTTACGCTGAACGGGTTATATATCGTTCCGACCGCGCAGTCGGAGCGCTTTGACGGCTCTGCGGCATAAAAGTCATTTTGGAAAAGAGCAAGCATTTTTTCATATATTGCGCCTGCAAGCGGCTTTGAAAACGGACGGTAGTAATAGACCGCCGTTCCGAGCTTTGACGTGTTGACGGACGCATTGCAGTGAATGCTGACAAAAAGGTCGGCGTTCTGATTCCTTGCATAGGTCTTGCGCTGCTCAAGCGTTATGTCGCTGTTGTCCGTGCGCGTAAGCAGCACCCTTGCGCCGCGCTTTTCAAGCTCGTTTTTGGCTGCTGCGGCAAGGGCAAAGTTGAGCACGCTTTCGTTCACCGCGCCGGAAAGACCTTCGGCTCCGCCGTCCGAGCCGCCGTGACCGGGGTCAAGAACAATGAGCGTGTCAGAAAGCTTTTTCGGCTTTCCTTTAATTGTCAGGACAAGCTGTCCGCTGCTGTTTCGCGTAATACTGTAGCCGTAATAAGCCCCCTCCTTTCTGAGGGCAAAGGTGAGGTTTACGGCCGTTTGCGAGGAATCCGCGCTCCAGCCGGCAGACGAAACAACAGAGCTTTGCGAGGTATCTATTGCGCCGCCTGCGGACGAGGTGTAATAAAACGTGAAGCGGATATACTGCGCCGTGAACGCGCTTACGTTGAATTTTTTGGAGTATGCCGAGTAGTATGACTGCGGTCCGAACGAGAACGAATACGGAACCTCCCAATTCATGTTAAGCCTGATTTCAAGGTCTCCGTTTTTGGTTTCCGATGAGGCAACGCTTATGCGGTTTTCTCCCTGGTCTGCGTAGGGAACGAGCATAACGTCCCCGGTCTGAACGCGTCTGCCGGAGGTAAGGGAAAAGAAGTCGCGCGTAATGCCCTCCTCGCTGTCATAAACCTGACTTTGACCGGTAACGTAGTCGATAGTGCCTTTTACAAGCGGGGTGTAATACGGAACAAAGCTGTCGTCATCTATTTGCGGCGTCCATGTGTCGGCGTAATCCGCCGTTACAACGCACATTTGGTTGCCGGTATATTGTCTGAAAGGCGTTGTATTGCTGACGGTGCTCGTCTGCCCGTCCTCGTTGTTTGAAACATTATTGCCTATTGTGACCTTTTCCGTGTTGTTCGGCTTTGCCGAAGCTTCTCCGGCGTTTCCGGAATAAATCACCGCCGGCCCCTCCTTGGTAAAGGTTTCCCCGTTATAGGAGGCAACAACGGAAAGCCGACCGATCGAGTCAATTTCAACCTTGCTGTTCGGCGCGGTAACGGTTGCCGTGTACTCGCAGCAGCCGTCCTTTTCCTTTGTGGTTTTTTCGGCCTCAAAGCGCAAAGCACCGGCTCTGACGGTTACCGAAGCGCCGGAAACAGCGGTAACGGTTACCTTTATCTTCTGCCCCTCAGAGACGTAAAGGGCGGAGCCGGGCTCGATTTTCTGAATAAGCTCGTCCTCAAAATTGACATTGACAAGATAAGTAAGCTTTTTTGCGCACTGGGAGAACACAAACTCGTTCTTTCCGTTTTTGAGCGCTAAATCGAGCGTGATTTTTCCGTCCTTTGACGTTTCAAGCTCCTCATTTTCAAAATATACCGGGTAAAGATATGAGCCGTGCAGGGTAAGGCTCGCCTTGTGTTCGCCGGTCTGCACCGCCGAGCCCTCGGTATAGCCGTCGATTGAAAGGGGCGAAAAGGCAAGAGAAAAGTCAACACCGTTTTCAAGATATTCCCTCACGGCCGAAAAGCATTTTCCAAGGTCGTTCTGAACCTTTGAAAGCGAGCAGAAAAGCCTTGAGGAAACAAAGGAAAAGGAATCGGCAAGCCTTGTGTTTTTGAGCGCAAGGGAGGCGTCCGCCTTTTTGGAGTCCGCAAGCCTGACCGCGGCGCAAAGACCGACTTCCGTCCGCTCGCAAAGGGGGTGAAATTTTTCCAGCGCGGCTTTGCTTTTCTCCTCGCTTTTTTCGCTCAGAGTAAGAAGGAAAAAGAGCGGCTTGTCCTTTTTGAACGCAAGCTCCTGCACTTCGCCGAAGCTTGAATCAAGCTCAAGCGCAACGCTTTTTTTGCCCTTGCTCAAAGCGGCTTTTTCAAAGCGTTTGCAAATGTCGGCGGCGCTTTTTTCCTTTGTGCCTGTCAGAATTATTCCGTCAACATCAAAGGAAAAAGCCTTTTTAAAATCGGAGTCCTTTTTTGAAATATCGACTTCAAGATATATGCTTTTTCCCTGCTTTTTAAGCTTTTTTAAAAAGCTTTTGAGCGCCTTTTGCTTTTTTGCGGAAAGGGAACCGCTTTTTGAAGCGGAAAACGCCTTTGTTTTTACGAACACGCTGTCAAAGCAGGAGGAGGAAAGGAACGCGAGCGAGTCCTCGCCTGCCTCGTTCTGTTCGGCAAAGCCGCCGGAAAGCGAAAAATCCTCGTCCTCAACAGCTCTCACCGCAGTGGGCAGCTTTTTTGCCCTTTGCTTTTGCGCGCTTTCGGTAAAATCGCCGTTCACGGCGGACGGGCCGCTTTTTTGCGTTTTAATGTATCTCAGCGCAAAAATACCGCTGAGCAGCAGTATCAGAGCGCAGACGGATATGATAACTATATTGCTTTTTTTCATTTCGGATATCCTTTGGTTTTGTAATTCGGTCTGAACGGCTTTATTATACCACACTTTTTGCGCTTTGCAAACCGCCGGAAGCAAGTAAAACTTTCAGTTTAAAAAACTCATCGAATAAAGGCAGTAGCCGTCATAGCCGTTTTCCTCAAGGAATTTTATCTGACGAGCAATTATATCTTCGTTTTTTATCCATTCGTCCTTTCCGCTTTCGCCTGCGTTCGGGTCCTCCTTTCCCTCCTTATAGAGGGCAAGACCGGCGCAAAGGCGGACGTTTTTGCTTTTGACGGCGCTTTTCCACTCCTTTGCACAGCTTTCAAAGGGCAGGCTTTCGTTTTCAAAGCCGAAGTAAAGCTGCGGAATAATAAGGTCGCACCAGCCGTCCTCGCTGCCCCATTTTTCGGTATCAGCATAGTATTGGGCGTAGTTTTTTTCAAGATTTCCACCGGGGCTGATGCTGAAAACCTTTTTTGGAGAAAAGCGTTTGACCTCAAGGTAAATTCCGCGCACAAGGGCGTTGACATTCTCACGCCGCCACTCGGAAAGCGAAAGTGCTCCGCCGGCCTTTTTGTACTCTTCAAACTGCACGCAGTCGATTTTTTCGCTCTCTGAGGGATAAAAATAATCGTCAATATGTATTCCGGAAACGTCATAGTTTTCAAGTATCTCGCGCACACCTAAGATTATGAGCCTTTGTGCCTTCAGCGAAGCCGGCGAAAAAAACATTCCCTCCTCAAGGGTGACGACGTCGGGATAGGAAAAAGTTTTTCCGGGGCTGTTTTCAGAGAGCTTTTCCTTTTCCTTTCCCTTTGGAAGGATACGGTAAGGATTTATCCACGCATGAACGGACAAATCAAAGCACTTTGCCTGCTTTGTTATTACGGAAAGGAAATCAAAGGAAAGCTTTTCCCCCTGCCTTTTTGCAACGCAGAACGACGTGGGGAAAAGCGAGCTTTCATATATAGCGTCGGCAAACGGTCTGACATGGACAAAAACGGTGTTGATGTCATGCTCCTTAAGCTTTTGAAACCTTTCGGAAAGGTAGGCGGAAAACTCCTTTTCGCTCCCCTTCGGCGCAGCCTCAAGCTCAAGATAGGAAAACCAGACTCCGCGCACCTGCTTTGCAATATCAAGAAAATTTTCGCGGTCGGCAACGCCGTTTGCGATATCTTCGTCTCCGAAATACACCGTTTCGTCATTGACGCTGTTGTTTTCGCACGAGCTGAAAAGAGAAAGGAGCAAAAGCGAAGCCAGCAAGGAGGAAATTAATTTTTTTGCTTTCACGCCGCTTCACCCCTTTCTCTTGACAAGACAGTAAAAAAATAATAATATACTATATAAAGGAGGTCATGGAAATGGCAATTAAAACACCGGAAAAGCTAATCACCAAAAGCCACGGAAAATCAAACCGCGTCCCTTGCCCGAGCTGCAAAAAGGAGGTTTGCTTTTCCCTTTTTGAAAACGTTGATCTCTCCCCCGTTGCGGCACTTTTGAAAAAACAGGGCGGCTTTTTTGCCGTTTGCCCCGAGTGCGCGGCGGTCTTTTCCGTTAACGAAAACTATATTCGCGAAAAGGAGAGCGGAACGGTCTGCGCAATGACTCAAAGCGACCTTTCAAAGTGGGTGAACAAATAATGAGCGTTAATTTTCGCCTTATCCTCGCTTATTTCATTGCCGTTTCGCTCGTTTCTGCCATACTTACCGTCTGCGACAAATACCTCGCTCAGCACAACCGCAGACGGATAAGCGAAAAAGCACTTTTTGCTTCGGCAATTTTGGGAGGCAGCCTTTTTGAATACCTCACGATGAAGCTCATCAGGCACAAAACGCTGCACAAAAGGTTCATGCTCGGTCTTCCGGCAATCTTTATCTTCCAGATTGCTTTGCTCGTTTTTCTTTATCTGCGCTTTGTTAAAACGGGAATTATTGCTTTGTAATATACCGCCGCGTTCAGACGCACGGTATCATTATCATTTTATCTTCTTCAATTTCATCGCCGGAAATTCCGTTTTCATCGGCTATCGCCTTACAGGTTGAACCGTAACGCTTTGCAATGTTCCAGATTTTTTCGCCCTTTTTCGGATAGCAGATTATCAGCGCGCACCGTTCCGGTTTCTGTGCGCTTTCGTCCTCCTTTACCGCCATGCAGACGCGCCTTTGCTCTGCGGAAAAAACGTTGAACCTTGCTTTAAGCGTGAGCGAAAACTGAACTTTTTCCCCGCCGAGGGGCGAAGCTTCAATTTTTTCAACCGTAACATACGGCTCGCAAAGGACTTTCTGAAGCTTTTTATGGACGTTTGCGTCAACTGTCAGCTCAAGATCCTTTTCCGCATACTGAATGTTCGAGTCGGCGTCGATGAAAATCAGCCCGGCAAGAATGTTTATGCGAAGCTCAAGCTTCTCTCCGTTTGAAGCAACGTTGCAGGAGCTTTTAAGGCACTGCGCGTCAATAATACTGCTTGCACTGCGACCGGAAAGCTCGGCCGTCTTTTTATATGTTTCGTTAAAATCAAAGGTATACGCTTTCTTGCAGATATCGACAAAGGAATAATCGGCCTTGAGCGCACAGCAGGTTGAATAGCAGTCCGTTACCGTTTTTATGCTCTTTTCCGCGGTACCCTTGACAAGGGCGCAAACCTTTGCGGCAATTTCAAGCAGGCGGTTGCTGCCGGAGGAATCTGAGCGCGGCTGGAGGTTCAATGCTCTTACGCTGAGCTTTACAAAGCAGTCGTCGTCCTCGGAAAGATTAGGTATCTCAACAATCTGACTTATAGGCATTGAATGGCGGAACTTTTCAAGCTTCATTTGTGCCGAATCGGAGCAGTAGAACACCTCGGTTACAAGCTCTCCCTTTATAAGCAGCTTTCCGCTCACGGCCTTTGCGGACTCAAGCGTTGCAAAGCTCAGGCTTCTGACTATCTTGCCAATAGGCTCTGTGTCCTGCGGCAGCGACGCGGTTTCGGACATATCGAAGCACTTTTCTCCTGCGGCGGTAACGCAGGCTATGCTTTCCTCGCTTTGAAGCGTTTGCGCGCCGGAATTTTCAATCTGCGTTATCACCTCGGTTTTTTCAAAGCAGTGCGCTTTAAAAATTACACAAACGCTGCCGTCAATCGAAATTCGTCTGCGGCTTGCCGCGCGGCAGTTGATATACTCGGTCTCGCAATCGCAGGAAATGACGGCGCTTTCCGGAATATCCTTAAGCTCGGCAGTTTTTGAAAGCTCGGTCTTGTGCTCAAAGCAGTCAAGCTTTTCCTCGGAATTGACATAAACCAGGCGAATGACTATTTCACCCGAGGCAGTTATGCTGCTTTCCTCCTTACGCAGCGAATTGACAGAGGGGAAGGCGAAGCATTTAAGTATTCGCTTGATGTCCGAGCAGTAATCCGGCAGATTCAGCTCAAGGTCAATGCTTTGCTCCGCCGGAGGGGCAGGAACACATTTAAGAGCACTCAGTTCTTCTTTTTTTAATTCAAAATCCATATTGACATCTCCTTTTCACCGCGCCTGCGGCAAAATACTTCATAGTTAACTCTATTCAAAAAGCACACGCAATATGAGCACTGACGGACATGGATTTAAAAAGCGGTAAACTTTTTTTGAAAAATTTTTCAAAAGCCGGCAGACAAAAAGCACCCCCTGCTCAAAGCGGATAAATCTTTTGCAGAAATTGATTTAATTATTGACAAGCGGAGCAATTAAGGGTAGAATATAGCTATCAAACGGGTGCGCCCGTACCGGAGGAAAACTTTATGAGTGATGATATCAACATGGATATGGATATAGTTACCGTTGTTGACGACGACGGTAAGGAGCATATTTTTGAAGAGCTTGACCGCATTGAAACCGATGACGGCTCGCGCTACGTTGCGCTTTTACCGGTTCTTGACGATGAAACCGAAATTCTTGAGGACGACGGCGATGTTCTTATCCTCAAGGTGCTTGAGGAGGACGGAGAAAGCTACCTTGTTCAGATTGAGGACGAGGACGAATTTGAAACAATCGGAAACATCATTGAGGACCGCCTCATTGAGAAATATGAAAATGAGGAAGCAGAGGACGAATAAGCCCTGCTTTTGTGCAAATTAATAAACTACCTGCCGTTCTCGATCGTTCTGTTGTTATAACCCAACACGTTTTTAAACGGAGAGACGCTCGGGCAGCGGATTGCAGACCTCCCGGTTTTATCCGGACGAAGGGAGCGTGAACCTGCCCGGCTATCACCACCCTGCTTTTTGCAGGTTATATTAACAGTTCCGGCTCGGCGGGGTTAAAAGCTGTCGCAACGCGGCAGCTTTATCTATTATCTATTATCCATTATCTATTATCTAACTTAGAAAATGCGCATTGTTTTGGCGTAAGCAGTGCGTTTTATATGTGTGGTTTTTTGCCATTACTGCCAATATTTTATTGCAACGGCAGGCTCCGGGTGGTATAATGTTTTGAAAATTTAAATATTATCGGAGTGAAGAATCATGAAAGAACAGCGTTTTCTTGTTGTCGGCGCAGGAAGAAGCGGCGTTGCGGCGGCAAAAATGCTCCTTGAGCTTAAAAAGGACGTTACCGTTTTTGACTCAAAGGCAGATTTTGATACGGCAGCCTTTTGCAAAAAGGTCGGCGCACAGGTTCCGTTTATTCTCGGCAGGGCAAAAAGCGAGGAGCTGACGGGCTTTGACGTCTGCGTTGTCAGTCCCGGCGTTTCGCTTGAGACGGATATAATGAAAGCCGTTGCCGCGGCGGAAATTCCCGTCTGGAGCGAGATTGAGCTTGCCTACCGCTTTGACAAGGGTCAGGTTGTTGCCATTACGGGAACAAACGGAAAAACAACGACAACAACGCTTGTCTATGAAATTGTTAAAGAATGGAACAAGAACACGCTGCTTGTCGGCAACATTGAAATTCCGTATACCGGTCTTGCGCTGACCTCGGCCGAGGGCGGTTTCACCGTTGCGGAGATAAGCTCCTTTCAGCTTGAAACAATGCGCACCGTAAAGCCGCGCGTTTCCTCGGTGCTCAACATTACGCCCGATCACCTCGACAGGCACAAAACAATGGAAAATTATTCCGCGCTCAAAATGTCGATTGCAAAAAATCAGGACAAAAACGATTACTGCGTTTTGAATTTTGAGGACGATTACCTCAGAGAACACGCAAAGGACCTTGCTTGCAACGTTGTTTTTTTCAGCAGCAGGCGCACTCTTGAAAACGGAGTGTATCTTGAAAACGGCGAATTTATTATTGCCCTCGGCGGAAAAAAGGAGGTTCTCTGCGGCACGGACGAGGTGAAGCTTGTTGGCACGCACAACTTTGAAAACATCATGGCGGCCGTTGCCATGACGTACTGTCTCGGCGTTCCGACGGAAATTATCCGCAAGGTTACAAAGGAATTCACGGCCGTTGAACACCGCATTGAGTTCGTCCGCGAGGTTAACGGCGTGAAGTATTACAACGACTCAAAGGGTACCAACACCGATGCCGCAATAAAGGCGATTGACGCAATGAAATCAAAAACCGTTCTCATCGGCGGCGGCTACGACAAAAAAAGCGACTATACCGATTGGGTCAGCCGCTTTCCCGGAAAGGTGCGCCTTCTGGTGCTCCTCGGTCAGACAAAAGAGAGCATTGCCGAAGCCTGCGAAAAGATTGGCTTCAGTTCTTACGTCTTTGCCGATTCTTTGCAGGAAGCAGTAAAAATCTGCGCCGAAAACGCAAAAAGCGGCGACTGCGTTCTGCTCTCCCCCGCCTGCGCCTCTTGGGGAATGTTCAGCTGCTATCAGGAGCGCGGAAACATTTTTAAAGAGCTTGTTCGAGCTCTTTGACAGGAGGCTACAGCTTGAATCTGCTTGAATTTTTAAAGGTTGTTTTTCTCGGCGTTATTGAGGGAATAACCGAATGGCTGCCGATAAGCAGCACGGGACACATGCTTTTGGTTGATGAGTTTTTGCAGCTTGGCGCGAGCGATGAATTCAAGGAAATGTTCTTTGTTGTCATTCAGCTCGGAGCAATACTTGCCGTTGTTCTGCTGTTTTGGAAAAAGATGTGGCCGTTCAGACTCGGCGAAAACAAAAAGACCGTTGTTGTTCGCAAAAAGGTCTTTTCCGTCTGGTTCAAGGTTGCCCTTGCGTGCGTTCCCGGCGCAATAGTCACACTGCTTTTCGATGACTTTATTGAAGCGCATCTTCACACGCCGTTTGTCATTGCCGCCGCGCTGATTGTTTACGGCGTTGCATTCATCGTTGTTGAAAAACGCAACCAAACGCGCAAGCCTTCAATCCGAAAGCTTTCCGAAATTGATTACAAAACCGCCCTTCTCATCGGTCTGTTTCAGGTGCTTTCAATCATTCCCGGAACCTCGCGTTCGGGCGCAACAATCATCGGCGCGCTCATCATCGGCGTTTCAAGGACTGCCGGAGCAGAGTTCACCTTTTTCCTTGCCGTTCCGGTCATGTTCGGACTTAGCTTTATAAAGCTTTTAAAATTCGGTCTTGCTTTCACCGGAACGGAGCTTGCAATTTTGCTTGTCGGCTCTGTATCGGCATTTCTTGTCTCACTGTTTGTTATCAAATTCCTGATGAGCTACATTAAAAAGCACGATTTTACGGTTTTCGGCTGGTACCGCATTGCGCTGGGTATAGTTGTAATACTATACTTCGCGTTTGCAGGTTAAAATCAAAAATATTTTCTCGTGGGGGAACTGCCGCATTTGCCTAACAGTTCCCTCATTTTTCTTTTGTTTCAGGCAACACTAATTCCGGGTGATGAAAATGAAAACAAAAAAATACCTTTTCGGCTTTCTCATCGGGATAGTGAACGCCCTTTTCGGTGCCGGCGGAGGAATGATTGCCGTCCCGTTCCTCAGAACGCTGGGACTGAGCCAGAAGCAGGCGCAGGCCACCGCAATCTGCGTAATTTTGCCGTTGACCGTTGTCAGCTCCGTTATCTATTATGTACGCGGCTATTTCACTCTGAGCGACGCCGCGCCGTTTTTGCTGTTCGGCTTTCCGGGTGCAATTTTGGGAACGCTTTTGCTCTCAAAGCTCAAGAACTCGTTTTTGCAGACCCTGTTTTCGGTTTTCATGCTCTGGGCAGGCTTCAGAATGGCGGTGGGATAAATGCAGATACTTACCGTTCTCGGCTCGTTTTTTTCCGGAGTGATTGGCTCAATGGGCTTCGGCAGCGGAACTGTGCTCATCATTTTAATGACGGTTTTCCTTTCGATTGAGCAAAAAACCGCGCAGGGAGTGAACCTTGTTTTTTTCATTCCCTGCGCTGTATATTCAATTATTTTTTACCTTAAAAAGCACCTTATCAAAAAGGACGCCGTTCTCCCTCTTGTGATACCCGGACTTTTCGGCGCGGCGGCCGGCTATCTTATTTTGAGCTTCATTTCGCCGCTTCTGCTGCGGAAAATGTTCGGCGCGCTGTTGATTTTGATTGCGCTCAAGCAGCTGCTTATGCCGCTTTTCAGGCGGTTTTCCGGGTCGGGGGCGGAAATACCGTAAAAGCGAATCGACAGCTTCATCTGCGCAGATTTAAGTCATCTACTCCAAGCAGATTTTCCCACTTGTTATAATCAAGACCTTCTTTTTTTCGGTTTTCTTTCCATGTATCCCAATTAACAAATTCAAATTTAATGTCATCAATTTCATTATAATAATTATAATATCTAAATTCCCATTTTGAATTGAGAAAATACTCAGACGGAATTTCAAACAATTCTATTGTCTGAGCTTTTTCGCCCATCTTCTGTGCAATATATGAATCACGAATCTTGCTGTATGTATAAATATCAAATGAAACCATGCTGATGCAGAAAACGCACGCAAGAACTGCCGCCGCACCGCATTTTTCTGCAATTTTAATTGTCCTTTCATCGACTGATTTGCTCGCTTCGCTGTATGCAAGCAGAGCCGCAACAATTAAAAAGAACATAAAGAAAAAGACTCCTCTTGAACCAAACGGACTGACAACCGCAAACGGGGATACGGAAACAAAGCCAAGTCCCACGCAAATCAGCGAGCACCATTTTAAGCTTGAATTTTTCAATAAGAACAAAGCAAAAATAAAGATAAATAGAATTCCGATTGACGGAAGAAATTTGATTCCGTCCCGAACAGAACATTCAAGCAGACTTTCCGATGACGAAAAGAAAAAGCTATACATCAAAAGCATTGCAGACAAAATTACATCAAGCGCAATAACAAAAGAAATAAATTTCGGTCTTTTGCTCTCCTTTTTTGCGCGGCGAAGAAGCAGGCAAGAAAGAACGCCGAGCGTTAAAAGCAAAATTATGCTTCCAGCTGTCAAATTCAAGCCATACCATAAGTTGTTGACAAAATTGTTGACAAATGAATCGGCATTTATAATTTCAACCTTGCGGTAGTCATCTTCCATAAAAGTAGTCGTATCCTTAAACAATTTCGGAATCATGAACATGACGGCCGCTCCGCAGGCAGTGAAAACAAACCAGACAACAGACTTTGCGCGGTCTTTTTTTGAAACAAAGAAGCACAAAAAAACGGTTACCGCAGCAATTATTATATTAATTACGGTGTTGTGTTCAACGTAAAGCTGGCTGCAAAAGCCGAACACAGCAACGCCAAAGTAAGAAACGGCGGACAGAACCTTATTCTTAGGATTATACTTAATCAAAAGCAGACAAATAATCAGCAAAAATATAGGCGGAGCATAATTTTGAAATCCGCTTGTCCAAGAATATACTTGAGCAAACACCGACGGAGATATTCCGGCAAAAAGCAGCGCCGAAAGAATATAACCAAACCCGGTTTGCACATTCAAAAGAAGCGGAAGCAAAACAGCAATTCCGGACAGAACAACGCCCTTTGCAATTACATTCAAAAAAACACTATTGCATATTAAAATTGCTCCGAGGTTGCCGAGCAGTCTGCCGTTTCCGTAATAAAGCGCATTGTGAAAAATTGTTGAAAAGCTTGCGTATTTGAATGTCATAAAATAGAAATCGTCACTTGTCGGCGAATAAAAGGAGCCGACCGCTGCGAACATTGCAAAACAGCAGAAAAACACAAATATCGCAGCTTTTTTTCTGTTTTCCGATTTTCTTTTTCCACTCTCCATTTTTTTACTTCCTTTATCAAAGAATTTAAGTAATTATATAGCAAAAAAATCAATATGTCAACAAAAAAGAATCATCCGCGGCATTTCTGCCGCGGATGAATGTTTTCTCGAACAATCATTAATATCCGAAATACTGCCTGAAGAAATCCTCAAAGCTGCCCGAGCCGCCGCGGTAATAGCCGTCGTCGGTATTTGGCTCTGTGGTGGCCTCGGTGGTGTTGCCCTTGTCCTCAACAAGGGTCAGAGTAACGTCAAATTCAGTAGTCTTGTAGGTTCTGCTTTCAATCCTGCAAAGTCTCAGCGTTATTGTGTCGCCGACCGCGCCGGTATTGATAAGGTCAAGCAGAACGCTTGAATCGTCCATATCCTTGCCGTTGACTCCGATGATGAGATCTCCGACCTGAGCCTTGGTGTTAACAAGGGAGCTGTCGGTTGAAATGCCGGCAATTACAAGCGAGCCTGCCGGAAGTCCCTTGATTGCAACAACCATGCTGTAAAGCTGATAGGAGCTTACAGAGGCGTATTCAATGCCGAGCTTCGGTCTGTTGGGAACATAGCCGTACTCAATGAGGCTTTCCGCAACCGACTTTGCCGTTGCAATAGGTACAGCAAAGCCCATGCCCTCATAATCTGTAGCCGCAATTTTTGAGGAGTTGATTCCGATTACCTGACCGGCAGAATTGACAAGCGCACCGCCGGAGTTTCCGGGGTTGATGGCCGCGTTATGCTGAATACAGGTCATGGTATAGGTTGATGAAACCGAACGGTCGATTGCTGAAATGATACCGTCAGTCATTGAGCCGAAATACTCCGAGCCGCCGGGATTGCCGATGGCGTAAACTGTTTCGCCAACTTTAAGAGTGGTTGAATCGCCAAGCTCGGCAAGGGGAATATCCGCTGCCTCAACCTTCAGAACACCGATGTCGGTTCTGGCGTCATAGGCCACGAGCGAGGCCTCATAGGTCTTGTTTTCAAGAGTCTGGATTCTGTAGGTGATATTCTTATCGCTTATAACATGGGCGCAGGTGAGAATATAGGTGTACTTTTTACTCTTGTCGTGCGCCATTGCAACGCCGGAGCCTTCGCCGGAAAGCTTACCGTTTGAATAGGTCATTACGCCGACAATGCTTTTCCTTGCCTTTTCCGCAACCTCAACCGCAGAAAGCTGCTTAATGTCGGCCGCAGCATTGGTCGAATACTCAACGGGAGAGGAGGTGCCTGCATTCGGCTGAGCCGAGGAGACCGTGGTTGCGGGACTCGTGGTGGAGGCGGTTGTGTTTTTGCCCCTCGCGCCGAAAAATGACGCTATGATTGCCGCGGCCGCAACAACAACTACAAGAATTACAACAAGACCGACTATCCTTTTTCCGCTGCCTTTTTTGGGCTGACCGGGTGCAGGCGCTCCTGCGGGAGCGTAGCCGTAGGGTCTGTACTGCGGATTCTGCGGCTGCTGATAGGGCGGACGGGGCTGGGCGGAGCCGAAGCCGTTCTGCGGATTCTGAGCGCTGTACGGATTGCGGTTCGGCTGCGGCTGAGAGCCGTAAGGCGTGTAAGGAGCGCCGCTCTGATTCTGCTGCGGACGGGTGTAAAAGTCGTTCTGAGCGGGCTGCGGCTGCTGTGCTTCTTCGGGTCTTGCCGGCTCGTCCGTATCCTCGGGGGCGGCGGCTTCTTCGCCGTCGGTTTCGGGCTTTGGGGATACGGGGGCGTTTCCGCTTACGGAATAAACGTCATATTCATTATTCTTGTTTTCAAAGTCATCTGTCATAATCTATTGCTCCTTTCCTTGCTAAACAGAAGCCTTTTTAAGCCATCTCCGATTGTATTTTTTTCGGATTACCGGTGATCGCTTTGATGAAAATAATATAATTACTCTCGCTAAAAGTTACCTAAAAGAAAAGCTTAAATCTTGTTTAAAATTGGAAAAACTTGTTTTGCTTACTTGTTTTCTGACGGTATCGCAAACGAAAACTCGGTATACTCGCCGTCAATACTCGAGGCGGTTATTTCTCCGTCGTGCATATTGATAATGGTTTTAACAATATAAAGACCGAGACCGACGCCCTTTACGTCAAAGCTTCGTGATTTATCAACTTTATAGAAGCGCTCAAAGATTCTTGATATCTCCTCGTTTGAAACGCTGACGCCGGTGTTGCGGATTGTTACGCGCGTTTTTCCGCCGCGGTTTTCGGCAAAAACGGTGATTGTTCCGTTTTCCGGAGTGAACTTTACGGCGTTGTCAAAAAGATTATATATGACCTGCTGGATAAGGTCCTTATCTGCGTGCGCGGTGACGGGCGTCATATCCTCAAAGCCTTCGATTTTGATGTGCTTTTCTTCAATACGCCTTTCAAAGCTCAGCAGCGTGTCAAAAATCTGCTTTGAAATATCGTAATCAACCGGCGAGAGCGCAACCTCTCCGGCCTCGATTTTTGAAAGGTTCAGCATTGAAACAACTATCCTTGCAAGGCGCTTAACCTCGCTTGAAACAGTCTGAAGATAGCGCCGCTGCTCGCTTTCCGGAATTGTTCCGTCAAGGATTCCGTCAATGAAGCCGCCGATAGTTGTCATGGGCGTTTTAAGCTCATGGGAAACGTTCGCGATAAAGCTTTTTTGCGCCTCCTCGTTAACGGCAAGCTCATCCGCCATTTTGTTGAGCGCTTTTGCAAATGTTCTGAAAAAGCTGCGCTTGTAATTTTCGTTTGCTCTGTGCTCAAATTCGCCCTTTGCAAAGTGCCTTGTTACTTCCTCCATTTCCTCAAGAGGACCGGCAATGCCCTTGCAAAGCTGATAGATTAAAAGCGAGCTGATGCCCAAAAGGGCGATAGCCGTGAAAAAGAACACATTTAAGATTCCCAGAATATACGGCAATAATCCGTCAATGGCGTTTTCAACGGCAAAAACGGCGCCGATGGTTTCACTGCCCGAGGCAGAGGAAACCGTTATCGGAACGGAAACCACAAACATTCCCCTGCCGAACGTTGCATCGCTGACATAGTTTGAAAAGCCCTTGTCAAGGGCGAGAGTCATGTATTTTTTTCCGACCTTCATTTTTTCGTGCTCGGGGCAGCTTCCGTTTGCGGAATTTTCGCAAACAAGAACGTTTCCGTCGGCATCGGTAATGAAATAATCGGACTTTGTTGCAATGGACATGATATTCAGGGCATTGCTGAGAATTTCCCGGGTATGCTCTATGGATTCGCTGTTGGATAAATGATATGCATTGGCGTCGTCAATTACGGTTTTTGCATTTCTGACGAGCGTGTCGGTTTTTTCGTTCCACTGCTGGCTCGAAACAAAAACTATCATGATAAGACCGAGCACGACCATGCAGACAAGAACGATTGCCGCCGTAAAAGCAAAGTAGCGGCGGAAAATTGAGCTTCTTTTATAAATAGGCTCCTGCCTTTTTTTTGAGCGATCCCTCTTTTTCAACACTTTTCTCTCCTAACATGATAAACTTTCAGACACTGCTTTGCGGCAGTGTCTGAAAAAAGGTTCGTCTTTTATTCCTTGGTTTCAAACTTATAGCCAACGCCCCAAACGGTGCGCAGCTCCCACTTATCCGAAACGCCGTCAAGCTTTTCCCTAAGGCGCTTGATGTGAACGTCAACGGTTCTTGAATCGCCGTAGTAATCAAAGCCCCAGACCTCGTCCAAAAGCTGGTCACGGGTGAAAACCCTGTTGGGGTTCTTTGCAAGGTGGAAGATAAGCTCCATCTCCTTGGGCGGCGTGTCAACCTGAACGCCGTTGACGCGAAGCTCATAATTTGTGAGGTTGATGGAAAGCTTGTCGTAATGAACCTCCTTAACCTCGTCTGCCATATTTGAAGCAGAACGGCGGAGAACGGCTTTGATCCTTGCCAGAACCTCCTTTGCGTCAAAGGGCTTGACAACATAGTCGTCCGCACCGAGTTCAAGACCGAGAACACGGTCAAAAACCTCACCCTTTGCGGTGAGCATGATGATGGGAACCTCAGAGAACTTCCTGATTTCGCGGCAGACCTGCCAGCCGTCAAGCTTCGGCAGCATTATATCAAGCAGAACAAGCGCCGGGTTTTCAGCATTAAAGGTTGAAACTGCGGAAGCGCCGTCGTTGGCTATGACAACGGTATATTCTTCCTTTTCAAGATATAATCTGAGAAGCTCACAGATATTTAGGTCATCATCAACAACAAGAATTTTTTCAGCGCTCATTTAATCTCCTCCGTACTAAACATTGTTAACATTATATTATATACTTAACCTTAAATCAAGCTATATAATTTATTTTATTATAAAAAGCAAGGAAACATATTAATATTTTTTGAATTTTACCGCCTGATATTCGTATTTATCGCCGGATATTCATAAAGCGGCTCTACATTCTTTCCGGTGCGTCAATTTTTAACAGCCTGAGAACATTTTTCATCGTATCGCGCACGCAAACGCAAAGGAAAAGCCTTGCCTGCATAAGCTCGCCGTCATCCACATTCACGCGGCAGGCGTTGTAATACTTATGAAAAAGCGTTGCAAGCTGGGTGGCATAATGAGTAACCTTTGCAGGGTCATAGTTCTTTGCGGCAAGAACAATTACCGAAGGGAGGGCGGCAAGGTGCGCAATGAGAGCGCGCTCCTCCGGCTCGGTGAGCCTTTCAAGCTGCTTTTTGCTGCATTCGCAGACCTTTTTTCCCTCAAGCGAGAGCTTTGCAAGGATACTGCAAATTCTTGCATGGGCATACTGACAGTAGTAAACGGGGTTCTGCGAGCTTTGCTTCACTGCAAGGTCAAGGTCAAAGTCCATGACCGAGCCCGGTTCCTGAATATTGAACATGAATCTGACCGCGTCAATCGGCACTTCCTCAAGCAAGTCAACAAGCGTTATGGCATTGCCCGTCCGCTTGGACATTCTGACAACCTTTCCGTCGCTCACAAGGCGGACAAGCTGCATAAGAAGCACATCGAGCCTGTTTTCGTCAATACCGACCGCCCTCATGGCACCTTTCATTCTTGCAACATGACCGTGGTGATCCGCGCCCCAGACGTCAATGGCCTTATCAAAGCCGCGCTTTTCAAGCTTGTTTCTGTGGTAGGCGATATCGGCGGCAAAATAAGTCGGGTTGCCGTTTTGGCGGACAAGAACGTCGTCCTTAAGCTCAAGCCTGTCAATATATTCCTGACTTTTGCCCTGCTCCTTGAGCATTGCGGTCTGAACCTCGATGTTTTTATACCAGAGTGCGCCGTCCTTTTCATAGGTATAGCCGCGGTTTTTGAGAAGCTCAATGGTGTCCTTCAGCTCGCCGCCGTTGTGGAGCGTCAGCTCGCTGAACCAGGTGTCGTAATTTATACGGTATTTTTCCATTGCCTTTTTCATGTTTTCAATATTCTTCGGCAATGCAAAGTCAACGAGAGCCTTTCTGCGCTCTTTCTCGCTCTTTTGGAGATAGCTGTCGCCGTAAACGGCGGCAAACTCCTCGGCGCGCTGTTTAATGTCCGCGCCGTGATAGCTGTCCTCGGGAAGCTCCACGCTGTTTTCGCCTTTAAAAAGCTGCTGATATCTGATATCGAGAGAAAGGGCGAATTTGTCAATCTGGTTGCCGGCGTCGTTAACATAAAACTCGCGGCTGACCTCATAGCCTGCATACTCAAGCACGGCCGCAAGGCAATCGCCCAGAGCACCGCCCCTTGCGTTGCCCATGTGCATAGGACCGGTGGGGTTTGCGGAAACGAACTCAACGTTCAGCCGTTTTCCCTTTCCGTAATCGCTTTTTCCGTAGGATTCGCCTGCTTTTCTGATGTCAAGCAGAACGTCTGCGTAATATGCGTCATTCAAAAAGAAGTTGATAAAGCCGGGGCCCGCAACCTCAATTTTTTCAAAGTAGGTATCCTCGTTTGATGCAAAGGAAACTATTGTTTCGGCAATCTTCCGCGGCGGAAGACGAAAATTCTTTGCATTCACCATTGCGGCGTTGGTTGAAAAATCGCCGTTGCGCTTGTCCGCCGGAACCTCAATGATGAACGGCGCGCTTTCTGCACCGGGTAACACACCCGCAGAAAAAGCCTTTTCAACAGCCCTGGCAATTAAATTTCCGATCTGAGTCTGAACCTTTTGCGTTGTTAATTCCATTTTTTATATCCTTTCCTAAGCGAACCGTTACACGGTGGAACGGCACTGTTCAAGTTTAATGTTGAATTGTATCTCCCCGAGCGGATGCATGTCAATATCGGTACAGTATCTGAAATCAAGCGTTCCGCCGCTCCTTTTCATCTTTGAGCTGATATTCAGCGCGCTGACTCCGAGCGAAAACGAACCGTAGGGCGTTGTGTGGTGAGAGATGTGGCGCACGTTCTTTTCAACAATCATATGCGAATTATAGCTTCCGTTGCGGCTGATGGTTATACAGCTTCCGTTTTCAACGTGCAGCGTTGTAACGCAGCCCTCAAAATCTCCGTCCTCATCGGTATAGGTGATATAGTAGTCGTCCCCCTCGCCCCTGAGCGAGGCACGGGCGGTCATTTCGATAATGTCCTTGTCGCCGTCGGTTTCCTGAACGGTGTGGAGGGTTATCAGATAATCGTCTTTCAAAGCCGGCTTCCTCCTTTTGCAAAGCTTATATTGCACCGGCAGGGATCAAGAGCCGGACGCAACATAAATATTCAAGATATAATATCACACATTTATAAAAAAAGCAAACCCGTTTGCTCTGATTTTCA
Organism: Clostridiaceae bacterium; assembly: GCA_016292575.1. Taxonomy (GTDB): domain Bacteria; phylum Bacillota; class Clostridia; order Oscillospirales; family Acutalibacteraceae; genus UBA6857. Next base: position 20,079 of record JAEDIH010000013.1, read on the forward strand.
AAGGAAATTATGTTTTGCTCTGTTTTCAAAGAAATGATGGCTGATTTTCTAATCATTATGTTTGATTTTTCATGAAAAATATGCTATACTTTCAATACTTTAATATTTTTAGCATTTGCCGCCGTCTTTTTGCAGGCAAATGTTCGGAAGGAGAAAACATTAATGAGACTCAAAAAACTGACATGTATTTTTCTTGCGCTCGTCCTTGCCCTCGGCGGACTGCTCGGTCTGACCGCTTCGGCTGCGGACGTAGAATATGAAAAAAACTGTCCGCTTATCTATGTTGTGGGATTTATGAGCGATCCGCTTTACAAAAATCCCGGAACGGCGCAGCAGGAAGTGATCTGGCCGCCGTCAAACGACGTAATCCTTGACGCTGTCAAGGAGGTTCTTCCCACGCTTGTCACGGTCGCCGTTACAAAGGACTGGGATAAGCTCAGCGACGCGCTCATTCCGGCCGTCAACAAGTTCTTTTCCCCCGTCTGCCTCAACAAGGATGGTGAGGTTGACAACAACACCGGCGTTATTTTCGACTATCCCTCAAGGGAAGCCGTCCTCTCGGGCAGAGAGCTTACGTTCCGCTACGACTGGAGACTCAGCCCGCTTGAAATTGCTTCCCAGCTCAACGACTTCATTGAATATGTCTGCAAAGTGAGCGGAAGCGAAAAGGTATGCCTTAAAGCCCATTCCTGCGGCGGAGTTGTCACTCTTTCATACATTAAGCTGTTCGGCAGAGACAGGCTTCAGGGCGTTGTTTTTGATTCCACCGCAATCTTCGGCGAAACCTATACCGGCGAGCTGCTCACTGGTAAGATTGTTCTGAGCGTTGACGCCATCAGATATTTCCTTTCCTATGTTCTTGACGGAACGGACTACAAGAGCCTTGTTTCCGCAGCGGGAGAGCTGCTTTCAAGAGCAGGCGTGCTCGATTTTGTGATGAACTTTGCCGATGAATTGCTTGAGGGAATCAAGCCAAAGGTTATTCCGGAGGTTGTAATGCCCCTGTTCTGCCGCTGGCCGACTATCTGGGCAATGTGTCCGGACGAATATGTTGACGAGGCCTACGGCTATGTTTTCGGCGAGGCTTGCGACAGCGACCCGGCGGATTACGCAAAGCTCATTGCAAAGCTCAAGGCATATGACAACACCGTAAGAGCCGACAGGCTCACCCTGCTCAAGGATACCGAAGAGCAGTGCCGCTTCGGCGTTTATTCGGCATACGGATACAGCTCGGTACCCATTACTCCGTCATGGTATTCAAACGGCGACGGCGTTATTGACGCAAAGTATACCTCCTTCGGCGCCACTGTTGCTCCGGTCGGCAAAACGCTCAGCGAGGATTATATCAGCACAAAGGATACCAAGTATATTTCCCCCGACAAGCAGGTTGACGCCTCCACCTGCCTTTTCCCAGAGAAAACATGGTTCATAAACTACCTGAAGCACTCCTCGGGTCACGACTCGCTTGATGAGCTTTCAGATATTATTCTTTACAGCAGTGAGGAAATCACCGTTGATACCCTTGAAAAGTATCCGCGCTTTTTGAAGTTTGATTACAAGAGCGAAAGCGTCAGCGAAAACAAGGCCGAAAGCAGTAATATACTCGTCCGCTTTTTCAGGGCTATTCTTGACTTTTTTGAAACGCTTAAAAAATTCTTTGCAAAAATATTCTGATTTTACAACCGTATATCGCATTTAGCTAAGAGCTAAAAGCAAAACAGAAATTAAAAGCTATAATTTACATCAGAGCCAAAGCAAACGCTTTTTTGTAATTTATAGCTTTTTATATTGTTTTATAAAAACATCTTGAAAAAGGGCGGCTTCAGGAATATAATAGCAATATAATTTGAGACATTTGTCCATCAGTTTTAAAGGAGAAATTGAAGATGAAAAAAGCTTTAGCACTGTTTCTTGCGCTGGTAATGATTTTTTCGTTACCGGCAGTCGCCTTTGCGGCAGGCGAAAATAACGCAGAAATTACTGACCACGACCCGGTTGTCCTTGTCCGCGGAATGGACTTTACTAACGTAAAGCTCAATCCGGGAACAGCCGACGAAAAACAGATCAACGATTTCAGCGCAGAGACCATCGCTCCGGCGGTGTTAAAGGCACTCGGCCAATTCTTTTTCATGCAGGACAAGGACGCGGCAATAGACACCGTTCTCTCCTGCGCCTACGATATGCTCAAGTTCAACTCAATGGACGAAACCGGTCTTCCCGTATACAACAGCGGCATGACCAAATATCCCCTTTCCGCCGAGCATTACAAAAGGTTTCGTTCCGGTGAAGTCAACGAGGACGGGCTTATCCGCACCTTTGCGGAAAGCTTTGGAGATGAGCATGCCTATCTTGTCAATTACGACTGGAGAATTGACCCGTTCACCGTTGCCGACGAGATTGACGCCGCCGTTCAAAGGGCCGTTCAAAAAACCGGCCACAAAAAGGTCAGCCTTGTCTGCGCAAGCATGGGCGGCATCATGGCTGTTGCATACCTTGAAAAATACGGCTACGAAAACATTTCAAGAGTAATTTTCATGTCCTCAACCTTCTGCGGAACGCAGATAGCCTGCGATGTTTTAACGGGAAAGCTTTCCATCACCGCTGACGGTCTTTACAGCTATCTTATGGACTTTGTTTCGGGCAACAAGCTTGGAGAAATCGGACTGAAGCTGCTCAAAAAGCTCGGTGCGTTCTCCGCCGTTACCAAAATAACCGATTATATTCTTGAAAACCGCAAGGATGACATATACGACCGCGTTCTCAAGCCGATATTCTGCAATATGCTTCCGCTCTGGGGTCTTATCTGCGCCGACCATTATGAAGAAGCTATCAATTATATTTACGGCTCGAGGGAAAACGTCAATCCCGAATTTCTTAAAAAAGCGGACGCGCTGCAGGCCATGATGAAAAACCGCAACAGCCTGCTTTACGCCATGATTCAAGACGGCGTTAAGGTCAACGTTCTTTCAAACTACGGCTTCCACCTGATTCCGGTTTATGAAAGCTCCGATTTTTCCGGCGACAAAACGCTTGAGGCATACAACACCTCCGGCTTTGCAACGGTTGCAAAGTTCGGTCAGACCCTCGGTGAGGATTACAAGGCCGCGAATCCCGCCCTCCTTTCGCCGGACAGATGCGTTGACCTTTCAACCGCAATTCTGCCGGAGTATACCTATGCAATTAAAGAGGCACCCCATGTTTCGGGCAGCTACGGCTCGGACTACAACGCTTTTGTAATGTATCTGCTGAAAAACACCGGAGACTGCAAGGCAGGCTCAAATCCGCAGTACCCCCGTTTCATGGTTTCCGATTTCAA
>JAEDIH010000126.1 GCA_016292575.1 Clostridiaceae bacterium
CTTGTAATGAAGTTTTCAAGGATAATGGCAATCCTTTTGCCCGTCTGCATCATTCTCATCATCGGTGCGCTCGATTTGCTCATCTATTCCGCGGCAAAGAGCATTGACGCAATGACCGATGTTGTTAAAATTCAAAACTCCGTCGGCGATCTTCAGGCGTTTGTTGTCTATATGATAATGATAGTTTTCTCCGTTTCGCTCGCCGCGTCAATGTTCGTCATTGTTCCGAGAGCCAACATCTCCGCAAAAAGAATCAACGAGGTGCTTGACCTTGAGCCGGCAATCAAGGATCCGGAAACAAGCGTTTCAATTAAAAAGGAAAACGAGGGTACCGTTGAATTCAAAAATGTCTCGTTCGGTTATGCGGACGCGGAAAGCAACGTTCTTTCCGATATCTCCTTTACTGCCGAAAAAAACAAGGTCACCGCAATAATCGGCGCAACAGGCAGCGGAAAAACAACCCTTGTCAACCTCATTGCCCGTTTTTACGACGCGAGCGACGGTCAGGTGCTTTTTGACGGCGTTGACGTCCGCTCCCTCAGCCAGAGCGAGCTGCACAAAAGGCTCGGTCTTGTTCCGCAGAAGAGCTTCCTTTTCAGCGGCAGTATCCGGGACAACCTGCTTTACGGCAACGAGAACGCAAGTGACGAACGCCTCAAGCTTGCTCTTGATATTGCGCAGTGCGGCTTTGTTTATGAGCTTGAAAACGGTATTGAAAGCCCCGTGAGCCAGAACGCAACCAACCTTTCCGGCGGTCAGAAACAGCGCATTTCCATTGCGCGCGCTCTTGTCAGGGACGCCGAGGTATATATTTTTGACGACAGCTTTTCCGCTCTTGACTTCATGACCGACGCAAAGCTGAGGAAAGCTCTGCGCGAAAAGCTTTCGGCAACGGTTATTATTGTTGCGCAGAGGGTCGGCACTATCCTTGACGCAGACAAGATTATTGTCCTTGACGAGGGAAAAATTGCAGGCGTGGGTACCCACAGGGAGCTTTGCTCCTCCTGCGGAATATACCGTGAGATCGTGCGATCTCAGCTTGACGAGGAGGCGTTGGTATGAAAAAGGAGAACACCTCGCTGAAAGAGCGCAAAACCGAAACAAATGAAAAATATGCCGGATATCACGAAAGCGAAAAAACCGAAGCGCAAAAGCCGCAGAACTTTTGGAAAACAGCCCGAAAGCTTCTCTCCCTGCTCAAGGGCAACCGTTTGCGCGTTGCCGTTGTGTTTGTTTTTGCCGTCGGCTCGGCGGTGCTCGGCGTTATCGGTCCGCAATACCTCAAGGGAATAATCGACCTTATAAGCGAGCAGGTCAGACACAAGCTTCAGACCGGAAGCATTGACTTTTCCGCAATCGGCGGAATACTCAAAAACGTTGCGGTCATTTTTGCCTTGTATGCGCTGTGCCTTTTTGTCATCAATTTTGTAATGGCAAAGGTCACTCAGGACGTTATCACCACCCTGCGCGACAGGGTCAACCGCAGGATATCGTTTCTTCCGCTGAGCTTTTTCGATTCCCACACCAAGGGCGACCTGCTCTCGCGCGTGACGAACGATATCGACAATATCAACAACACGTTCCAGAATAACCTTATCCAGATAACAACCTCGTTTGTAACCTTTTTCGGTGTGCTCATCGTCATGCTGCTTGAAAGTCCTGCAATGACGGCGGCAACGCTCATTCCCATTCCGCTCGGCGGTCTTGCCGCGTTTTTAATCCTCGGTCGCTCCAAGCGCTATTTCCGCGAGCAATGGAAGCAGACCGGCAACATCAACGGTCATATTGAGGAAATGTTCACCGGTCACCAGACAGTCAAAATCTTCTCACGAGAGAAAAACGCTATTGAGGAATTCATGCAAATCAACAACGAGCTTTACTCTGTCAGCAGGAAAGCGCAGTTTTTTTCAAGCGTTATCAACCCGGTTGTCGGCTTTGCAAAAAATATCGGTTATGTGTTTATTTGCGTAATAGCGGGATATTTTATAATTAACGAAACTCTGACGCTCGGAACAATTACAGCTTTCATGGTCTATTCAAATATGTTCATGCAGCCGCTTGTTGACATCAGCAAAATACTCAACTCCATCCAGTCCTCGCTGGCCTCTGCCGAGCGCGTTTTTGAAATTATTGAAGCAGAACCGGAGGTGCCGGACACCGTAAAGGCGGAGATAAAGCACGCGCAGGGCTTTGTTGACTTTGAAAACGTCTGCTTCTGCTATACCGACGGCATACCTCTGTTTGAAAACTTCAGCCTTTCCGTAAAGCCGGGTCAGCTTATTGCAATAGTCGGTCCCACCGGCGCCGGAAAAACAACGCTCGTCAATCTCCTCATGCGCTTTTACGAGATTAAAAGCGGAAGCATCAAGGTTGACGGAACGGATATCAGGGATATTTCAAGGGAAAACCTGCGAAACATCTTCGGCATGGTGTTGCAGGATACCTGGCTCAAAAAGGCAACTATACGCGAGAATATCAGATATGGCAACGAAAACGCAAGCGAAGAGGAGTTTTTGAGCGCCGTTAAGGCCGCAAAGGTTGATTACTTTGTTTCAACCCTGCCGGACGGCTTTGAAACCGAGCTTGACGAGGACGGCTCAAACCTTTCGGCAGGTCAGAAGCAGCTTTTGACCATTGCGCGCGCCATTCTTGCCGACCCGGAAATTCTCATTCTTGACGAGGCAACAAGCTGCGTTGACACGCGCACCGAAGTCCAGATTCAGGCCGCGATGAAAAACCTCATGTGCGGACGCACAAACTTTGTCATTGCCCACCGCCTTTCAACAATCCGCGAGGCGGACAGCATCCTTGTTATAAACGAGGGCAAAATTGTTGAGCAGGGTACGCACGAGCAGCTGCTTAATAAAAACGGCTTTTACGCCGAGCTTTATAATTCACAGTTCAAAAGCTGAGGCGGTCTGCGTCTCAAAGATCGGGGAACAGCACATGAAGCTTATCACTCTTGAAAACGGTCTTACTCTTTTCCTTGAAAAAAGGAGCGAGCTGCGCTCGGCAACAGTCGGCGTCTGGGTCGCCTCGGGCTCAAGGGAGGAGAACGAAAGCAACAACGGAATTTCCCATTTTATTGAGCATATTGTTTTCAAAGGCTCAAAAAAGCGCACCGCGTTTGAAATTGCGCAGGGCATGGATTGCCTCGGCGCGGCGGTGAACGCCTACACAACAAAGGAGTTCACCTTTTTCTATACCCGTGCGCTTGATTACCACATTGAAAAGGCGGCCGATATCCTTTTTGATATGGTCTGCAATCCGCGCCTTGATGAAAGTGATATTGAAACGGAAAAGGGCGTTATCCTTGAGGAGATTGCCATGTGTGAGGACGACCCGGCGGACGTTTGCTATGAAAAAAACGAAAGCGCCGTTCTCAAAGAAAGCAGCCTTTCGCTCGAAATTTTAGGCACGCCGGAAAGCGTAAAAGGACTAAACAGGGAAGCCTTTGCCGCGCACATGAAAAAATTCTATGTACCCGAGCGCACGGTAATAGGCATCGGCGGAAGCTTTGACGAGGAAAAAATGCTTAAAAAGGTCAGGGAATACTTTGCGCCGCTCAAAAACACGGGCAATCCGCTTTCCTTTGAAAAAGTGGTGTTTAAAAAATGCATGACGCTGGAAAAGCGACCGTTTGAGCAGGCTCACCTCATGCTCTCTTTCCCGGGAATACCGATTGAACACGAGAACCTTTTTCCTTTGCAGCTTTGTATGTTCATTCTCGGAACGGGAAACTCCTCCCGGCTCAACCAGCGCATACGCGAGCAGCTCGGTCTGGTTTACAGCGTTGACAGCTTCCTTGCGCGCTATCTCGGCGGCGGCTATATTGCCGTTTCAATGAGTCTTTCGCCCGGGGGACAGAAAAAGGCGCTTGAGGAAACGTGCCGAATTTTGCGCTCGTTTCCGGAAAGTATTACCGAAAAGGAGCTTTCCGTTGCAAAGGAAAAGCTCATCTCAAGCCTCATCATGAGCCGCGAGCAGCCTCATTCCAAGCTCAGCTCCATCGGTCAGGGGCTTTTGCTGCTTTCAAAGTTCGTTGACGACGATGAAATAATCGAACGCATAAAAGCCGTTACGCCCGAAAAGCTGCGAGAGGTTGCGCAGAAGTATCTTGACCTTGAAAAGGCTTCGTTCACCGCTGTCGGAAAAGTCCTCAAAAAAGAGGAGTATGAGCAGATCATAAATAAAAGCGTGATAAAATAAAAAGATATATTCAACCGAGGAGATGCAAAAGGAAATGACTCTTAAGGGAGTAAAAAAAATTGTTGTCAAGGTGGGAACCTCCACCCTTACATATGAAACGGGAAAAACGAACATTCGCCGGATGATGAAGCTGTGCTCCGTCCTTGCCGATCTTCACAACGCAGGGCTTGACGTTGTTCTTGTAACGTCCGGCGCAATCGGAGTGGGCGTCGGCAAGCTCGGTCTTGGAAAAAAGCCGGAGGATATCCCCGGCAGGCAGGCGGCCGCGTGCGTGGGTCAGTGCGAGCTGATGTTCATGTATGACAAATTCTTCAGCGAATACGGTCAAAAAACGGGTCAGCTTCTTGTTACAAAGGACGACTTTGAAAACGAAACAAGGCGCAAGAACCTTTCAAACGCCTTTGAAAAGCTGTTTGAGTACGGAGCCATACCCGTTGTTAACGAGAACGACAGCGTTGCAACCGAGGAAATTGTCTTTGGCGATAACGACAGCCTTTCCGCCATTGTTGCAAAGCTTATCAAAGCGGACGCACTCATCATACTTTCGGACATTGACGGTCTGTTCGACTCAAACCCGGCGGAAAACCCGGAGGCCAGACTCATTCCGGTGGTTGAAAAAATTGACGATAAAATTCTTTCAATCTGCGGCACTGCCGGAACAAGCCGCGGAACGGGCGGAATGGTGACAAAGGTTCATGCCGCGCAGATTGCCTGCGAGGCAGGCATACCCACGGTTGTTATGAACGGCAGTGCTCCGCAGGATATCTACAAGCTTATTGACGGCAGGCAGACAGGGACGCTGTTTATGCCGGGG
>JAEDIH010000127.1 GCA_016292575.1 Clostridiaceae bacterium
ATTTGTACTGCTTTAGGTGTAAACAGAACGGCATTAATATGGTTCTTAAATCACACCGTTCGCTTTTTATTCGACATTATTTGTTTTTCAAGTTGGATAATAGATAATGGATAATAGATAAGAGATAATAGATAACGAAGCTGTGTTCTGCCACAAAACCCCGTTTTTCAACAATATTATACCCCTTGCAGGAAAATTTTGCAAGGGGTACGATTGTTCATTCGATTTTTTCAAAATCCTCCGCCCCGTGCTTGCACAGCGGACAGATAAAGTCTTTGGGTAGCTGTTCGCCCTCATAGACATAGCCGCAGATTTTGCACCGCCAGCCCTTGGCTGCGGTCTGCTTCGGCTTCGGCTTGGTGTGCTTGTGGTAATACGCATAGGTCAGCGACGGCTCGTTTGAAAGCACCTTTGCGTTCGTCACCTCGGCAACAAAGAGCGTGTGCGTGCCGTAATCATACGTTTCGCAAACGCGGCAGGCAAAGTAGGCGTTGGTGCAGGAGGCAACATAAAGCACGCCGTTTTCATCGCGTGTTTCGTCCGGATTTTTGAAGAACTTCTGAGTATCGCGCCCGCTTTTGAAGCCGAAATGCTCAAACAGTCCGAACGGCGCCTGCTCGGTGAGCACCGAAACGCAGAAAACGCCTGAGTTCAGTATCATATCGTGGGTGAAGTTCTGCTTGTTGACCGCAATGCTTACGCGAAGCGGATTTGAGGAAAGCTGGGTGAAGGTATTGATAACGCAGCCGTTATCCTTTTCGCCCTCTCTCGCGGTGAGAATATACAGTCCGTAGCTGATTTTTTGGAGTGCGGCAGTGTCCATGGGGGTTCCTCCTTTGCAATGGTTGCTTTGTTTTTTATATATTATACCCGTTTTGGACGTAAAAGTCAAACAATACCTAATGTAAAGCTTTTTTCCTCTATACGCGCCGAACAAAAAACATAATAAAGAACACAAATATTTTTTACTTTTACTCTTGCACAATTGATGTAAATATAATATAATATCCTCGTGTTATATTGGGTAGCCGCCGAAAAGTGCATCGGCTGCCCGAAAATCGGCTCGTGCCGTTACAGAAAGGAAAAAAGTTATGGCAAAAGACAAAACTCCGGGTGCAAAGAGCAGCTTTGATCCCGAAATTAAAAAAGGCTTGATTATTGTATTGGCAATTGTTATCCTGTTCTCGAGCGGAAACTTCATCGGCTCTCTCATGTCTGCCGGCAAGGCGGTGCTCGGAGCCGATTCAACAACTGCTTCCCAGTCCTCAACCGCCGCTGCGTCCTCATCTTCCGCCCCGGCGTCGTCGACTGCCGCTCCGGCGCCTTCGGAGAGCACAACCGCCGCTCCGGTCCCCTCGGAAGGTACGACCGCCGCTCCTGCTGAGTCAAATGCGACTCCTGCCGCTTCCACAGGCGCACCCTCTGCTCCGGCGGAGATAATTAAGCTTTATAACGAAAGCGCAAACAAAATCAAAACAAGTGCTTCCAAGGTTACAAGAAACTATGAAGACCTTCAGCATAACACCGAGTACACCGAAATGCCCGGCGCGCTCCAGTCCATAGGCTCGGGTCTTATCAGCACCTTCCTCAAAAAGGACGAGACTCCCGTTGATTACACGGGCGCCGATATCCAGGCAAACTTCCCCGTTAAGGGCGAAAGCTATGTCAGCAAAATCACCGAAGCCGACATTGCTCAGGCTACCTGCAACGATGACGGAACAAACTATAACATCACCCTCAAGTTCAACGAATGCACCGACCCAGAGGGCACCGGCTGCGCCGCCGCTTTCAACGTTATTAAGCCCGAGGAGGTCTATAACGCCGCAAAGGTTGTTAAAAACTTCAGCATAAGGTATTACGACGCCGTAATCGAATGTAAGATTGACAAGGCCACCGGTAATATCACATGGATCAAGTTCACGCTTCCCATGGTTATGAGCGTTACCGCCCAGGTTTTTATGACTCTTGACGCAAAGGTCGGAATGACATTCATTGATGATTACACTATTACCTACTGAGCCGTTGACAACTTAAAAATGATATGATACAATATATCGGTAATAACGAATGGAGGTAACAGAGATGAAGCACATCAAGACTGTTGAAACCCGCAATCTTTGCGAAAGCGCAAAGAACGGCGGCTGCGGCGAATGCCAGACTTCCTGCCAGTCAGCCTGCAAAACCAGCTGCGGTATTGCAAACCAGACTTGCGAAAACAAGGACAATCACTAAACAACTGACACAAGTATAACAATAAAATGCCGTCCTATGGGCGGCATTTTCAATATGGAGAGATAAAAAATGGTTCATCAGTATAAGCTTCTGGGCTATAACATTGTTCTTGACGTCTGCTCCGGCAGCGTTCACGTTGTTGACGATGTTGCCTATGACATCATTGCCCTTTTTGAGGACTACGACAAGGAAGCCGTGCTTTCAAAAATCAAAGCCAAGTATTCCGGAACAGACGGCTTTTCCGAAAGCGAAAGCGAGGAGTGCTACAATCAGATTGAGGAGCTGAAAAACGCCGGAAAGCTTTTTTCAAAGGACGAGTTTGAGCCTATGGCAGGCGAGCTTAAAGCACGCACCTCGGGCGTTATCAAGGCGCTTTGCCTGCACGTTGCCCACACCTGCAACCTCAACTGCTCCTACTGCTTTGCCTCGCAGGGCAAGTACCACGGTGAGCGCGCCCTGATGAGCTATGAGGTTGGAAAGCGCGCTTTCGATTTCCTCATTGAAAACTCCGGAACAAGGCGCAATCTTGAGGTGGACTTTTTCGGCGGCGAACCGCTGATGAACTTTGACGTTGTGAAAAAGCTTGTGGAATACGCAAGAAGCGTTGAAAAGGAAAAGGGCAAAAAATTCCGCTTTACCCTCACCACCAATGGTGTGCTTGTTGACGATGATGTAATAGACTTTGCAAACCGGGAGATGAGCAACGTTGTTCTGAGCCTTGACGGACGCAAGGAGGTTCACGACCGCTACCGCGTTGATTATGCCGGAAACGGAAGCTGGGAAAGAATCGTTCCGAAGTTTCAGAAATTTGTCAAGGCGCGCGGCGGCAAAAATTACTATATGCGCGGAACCTTTACCCACGCAAACCCCGATTTTCTTGAGGATATCAAAACCATGCTTGACCTCGGCTTCAACGAGCTTTCAATGGAGCCCGTTGTTGCTGCGCCAGACGATCCTGCCGCCCTCACCGAGGAGGACAAGAGCCTTGTCATGAAGCAGTATGAGGAGCTTGCAAAACTCATGATTGAACGCGACAAGACCGGAAAGCCGTTCACCTTTTATCACTATATGCTCGACCTCAAGGGCGGACCGTGCGTCTATAAGCGCATTTCCGGCTGCGGTTCGGGAACGGAATACATGGCGGTCACTCCGTGGGGAGATCTTTATCCCTGCCATCAGTTTGTCGGCGACGAAAAATTCAAGCTCGGCGACATTTGGCACGGCGTTGAAAACAAAAAGGTTCAAAACGAATTTGCCGCCTGCAATGTTTACGCTAAAGAGGAATGCCGCTCCTGCTGGGCAAGGCTTTACTGCTCCGGCGGCTGCGCGGCGAATGCTTATCATTCCACAGGCTCCGTTACGGGAGTTTACAAATACGGCTGTGAGCTTTTCAAAAAGCGCATGGAGTGTGCAATAGCGGTTGCCGTTTTCCGCGAATTCGGTGATGAAGAATGAGTACTCCTGTTTGCGATTTTGTTAAGGCCTACGCCGAAAAAAACGGCGCACGTTTTCATATGCCCGGACACAAAGGAAAAAGCCTGATCGGCTTTGAAGAATACGATATTACCGAAATTGACGGAGCGGACAACCTTTTTGCGCCGAACGGAATAATTGCCGAAAGCGAGGAAAACGCGGGCAGACTTTTCGGCTGTGATACATTTTATTCAACCTCAGGTTCAACGCTCTGCATTCAGGCAATGCTGCACCTTGTTGCGCTTTACGCCCGTTCAAGGGGCGAAGAACCGTTTATTCTTGCCGGCAGGAATGCGCACAAGGCTTTTGTGAATGCGTGCGCACTGCTCGGAATAAAAATCGGCTGGCTTTTTTCCGAATGTGGGACGTACCATTCCTGCGCCCTTACGCCGCCGACTGTTGAAAAAGCTCTTTCTTCGGGTAAAAAGCCGTCCGCCGTGTACGTCACAAGCCCGGACTACCTCGGAAACATACTTGACATCAAGGGCATTTCCGCCGTTTGCAAAAAGCACGGGGTGCTCCTTTGCGTTGACAATGCCCACGGCGCATACCTGAAATTTCTGCCGCAGTCATGTCACCCGATTGACCTCGGCGCAGACATCTGCTGCGATTCGGCGCACAAGACCCTGCCTGCGCTGACCGGAGGGGCGTATCTTCATATTGCAAAAACAGCACCGCGAATGTTTTCGGAAAGGGCGGTTTCCTCGCTTGCGCTGTTTTCCTCAAGCAGTCCGTCGTATCTCATTCTGCAATCGCTTGACATGGTAAACGAGTGCCTGCCCGAATTCAGAAAGCAGCTTGAAAATTTCCTGCCGAAAGCCGAAAGGCTAAAGAATGCCCTTTTACAGCGCGGCTTCACCCTCGTAGGAGACGAGAAGCTGAAGCTTACTCTTGCGACCAAAAGAATCGGCTTCACCGGAGCACAGCTTGCAGCGGTTCTTGAAAGCAAAAATATCTTTCCGGAGTTCTACGACCCGGATTTTCTTGTTCTGATGCTTTCGCCCCTGAACAATGACGATGAGCTTGAAGGGCTTTCAAGGGCTCTCCTTTCGCTTGAAAAAAAGCCTGAGATAAAGACCCCGTTTCCGCCGCTGCCGCGCCCAAAGCAGGCTTTTTCCGTGCGGGAGACTATCTTTAGGGAAAGCGAGGTTCTTCCGGCTTCGCAGTGTCTCGGTCGCGTATGCGCCTGCGCCGCAATAAGCTGTCCGCCGGCCGTTCCCCTTGTTGTCTGCGGCGAAAGGATTGACGAAAGCGTACTGGAAAGCTTCGCCTATTACGGCGTTGAAAGCTGCGCCGTGATAAAAGAATGAGG